>JBMTET010000035.1:0-14020 GCA_049433365.1 Ilumatobacteraceae bacterium
TTGGGCATCGGTCCGTTCATTCGGCTCGGTCGCGGTGAGAGTCGGGCACGCGGCGGCGAAAAGGTGTCGATACTCGCCAATGCGTTCGAGGCAATTCTCGGCGCGATCTACCTCGACGCCGGTTCGAGCGTTGCCAAGTCGCACATCCTGCGGCTGTTGCGCGACGTCATCGACGGTGCGGTGCCGGGTCTCGCCACGCTCGACCCGAAAACGCAGTTGCAGGAGCTTGCGGCTGCCCGCGATCTTCCTGCGCCGCAATACGTCGTGCGTGACGAAGGTCCCGATCACGAAAAGACGTTCCACGCCGAGGTGGTTGTCGGCGGTGTCAACCGGGGTGCCGGCACGGGTCGAACGAAAAAAGCCGCCGAGCGGGAAGCGGCCTCGCGTGCCATCACGTCGATGCGCAACGAACGTGCCTGAACTTCCCGAAGTCGAAACCGTTCGTCGCGGTCTCGAGCGACGCGTCGTCGGTGCGCGCATCGCACATGTCGAGGTGTCCGGTGAGCGCACGGTTCGTCGTCTCGGTCGCGAGGCAATCATCGACGGTTTGTCGAACACGCGCATCGATTCGGCGCGGCGACGGGGAAAGTACCTGCTCTGCGACCTCGACAGCGGGGGTGTGCTCATGATGCACCTGCGCATGAGCGGTCGGGTTCTCGTTGCACCAGTGGGTGCGCAGCGACCGCTACACACCCACGTTGCGCTCACACTCGTACGTCCCGCCGCATTGACCGGCCGCGAGTCGAACGAGCCGCCGAGCGGCGACGACCGCTGTGAAATGTGGTTCGTCGATCCGCGCACGTTCGGCGAGGTGGTCGTGTTCGACCGCCACGACGAGGCACGGGTGGCTCCCGAGCTGGCTCGGCTCGGCCCCGATCCGATCGTCGACGGACTCGACGTGCCGACGCTGCACGAGATTCTTCGCGGTCGGCGCGGCAACCTCAAAGCCCTGCTGCTCAATCAGCACGCAATTGCGGGAATCGGCAACATCTACGCCGACGAGATCCTGCATCGGGCTCGGTTGCGCGACGATCGCCGGCCGGATTCGTTGCCGCCGGCCGCGGTACGTCGACTGCACTTGGCAATTCACGACGTGTTGCGGGCCGCAATCGACGCCGGGGGAAGCACGCTCGACGACACCCAATACGTCGACGTCGACGGTGCAACGGGGTGGTTCCAGACCGAGCACCGCGTGTACGGACGAGCCGGCGAACGGTGTCTCACCTGCAATCGCGGGCGAATCGTACGCCGCGTCGTTGCCGGTCGCACCACGTGTGCGTGCCTCGTCTGCCAGCGTTAGCCGAGGCGGGCTCAACTACTCTTTCCCCGGATGTTCCTCAAGTCGCTCACCATGAAGGGCTTCAAGTCCTTCGCCGACACCACGGTCATGGAGCTCGAGCCGGGCGTCACCGTCGTCGTCGGTCCGAACGGGTCGGGCAAGTCCAATGTCGTCGACGCCATCGCCTGGGTGCTCGGCGCCCAGGCCCCCTCGGCGGTGCGCAGCCAGAAGATGGACGACGTCATCTTCGCCGGCACGGTGAAGCGCGCCGCCCTCGGTCGCGCCGAGGTCATTCTCACGATCGACAACAGCGGGGGACTGCTCCCGCTCGAGTTCAGCGAAGTCACCGTGGGCCGAACGTTGTTCCGCAGCGGCGAGAGCGAATACGCGATCAACGGGGTGCCGTGCCGATTGCTCGACGTTCAGGAGCTGCTCTCCGACGCCGGTGTCGGTCGCCAGCAGCACATCATCATCAGCCAGGGTCAGATCGACGCGGTGCTCAACGCACGTCCCGAAGATCGTCGCGCGATCATCGAGGAAGCGTCCGGCGTGCTCAAGCACCGCAAGCGCAAGGAGAAAGCCGAGCGCCGTCTCGAAAGCACCGAGGCGAACTTGTTGCGCGCACAGGACCTTCTGCGCGAAGTGCGCCGTCAGCTGAAGCCGCTCGAGCGTCAGGCCGATGCTGCCCGCCGTCACGGTGCGCTCGTTGCCGAGTTGCGTGCGCTGCAGCTGCACGTCTCGGGACGCGAGATTCTCGCCCAACGAACGCGCCTGCAGGCTCTCGCCGAACAAAAGGTCGCCGGAGAAGAGGCCGAGCGCAGTTTGCGCGCCCGACTGTCGGCGCTCGACGCGGCGGTCATGGCCGACGAGGCCGAGCTCACCGCGCGCGGGGACTCGACGCTCAACGACGAGGTCGTGCGCGTCGAAGCACTGCGTGGTCGGGCCCGGGGATTGCTTGCGGTGCTCGCCGAGCGGCGTCGTTCGGTCGAGCGCGACAAGGGCCAGTTCATGGATTCCGACGTCGTTGCCGCACTCGAAGTCGAAGCTGCGGCGTTGCGTGCCGAGGACGACGAGGTGCGCCGCGAAATCGACGATCTCGAGGCGCGTTCGTCGCGCGGAGTCGCGAATGCCGAGGTGCAACGGCGCGCCGATGCGTTGACCGCGGCCCAAGCCGACGTCGACCGCAGCGCCGAAGCTCATTCGCGGGCCGCAAGCGCCGCCGCCGCGGCAACGGCCCGCGCCGAGGCGTTGCAGGCCACCATCGACGCGCAGGCATTGAGCGCACGCACGTTGAGCAACATCGCGGGTTCGCTCGGCACCTTGCTCGAACTCATCACCATCGATGTGCAGTACCAATCGGCGGTGCAGGCCGCACTCGGCGATTCGCTGTCGGCCGTCGTCGTCGTTGACACGAACAGTGCCCGAGCCGCCGTTGCGTCGTTGCGCCAGGCCCGCAACCCGGGTGTCGTTCTTGCACTCGATGCCTCGCGCAACACTGCGCCGTTGTCCATTGCCGGTGCGCAGTCGTTGCGCCCGTTCGTGCGCGCGGTGTCGGGCGACCACTCGGGTGCGGTCGATCGACTGCTCGACGGATTGCTCGCGCGCACGGTGCTCGTCGACGACTTCGATGCGGCCGTCAACGTGGCTCTGTCACAGCCCGATGCCGTCGGCGTCACCGTCGACGGTGACCGCTTCGGACCCTCGGGTCTGCGCGTCGGCCCCGGCTACGTCACCACCGATGCGCTGCGCCAGACCGCCGACAATGCCGCCATCGCGGCCCGCACACTCGTCGAGCGCGAGCGCGAGTTGGCCGATGCGCGAACTGCGTTGGTTGCGGCCCGCGAGGCCCATGTCGAAGCCGTTGCGCGCGCCGAAGCCGAGCGCACTGTGCGCCAAGAACACGACGTGCAGCTCGCCACGCTCGCGCAGCGGCGCAGCATGCTCACCACGCGACTCGCCGAGATCGAGTCGCGTCTGGGTGCCGACAGCGACGCGCGCCGCGAAGCCGCCGATCGTGGGCGCCGAATCGAGGAGTCGCTGCGTTTGCTGTCGCACGCGGTCGACACCGTGAACAACCACGTCGCCACCCTCGATGCGCGACAAAGTGCGCTCAACGAGTTGCGGGCCCGCCAGAGCGGCGAGATCCGCGACATCAGCATGCGTCTCGACGCCGCGCGCAAGGAGCGCACCCAGCGCGAGCGTGAACTCGAAGAGCACCGTGAGCGCAACCGTCGCATCGACATCGAACAGGGCGAAGTACGTGTGCGTCTCGAGGCGTCGATCGAGTCGTTGCGCCGCGACCTCGAGGTCGAACCCGACGTGGCCGTGAATTCACCGCTGCCCGAACTGCCGGAAGGCATGACGCCGATCCTGCGCATCCGCGACCTCGAACGCGAGCTGCGGATCATGGGGCCGATCAACCCGCTCGCATTGCAGGAGTTCGAGTCGTTGCAGCAGCGCAGCACGTTCCTCGAGGAACAGCTCGAGGACGTGAAGAACTCGCGCCGCGAGCTCGTCAAGGTGATCAAACAGGTCGACCTCGAGATTCAGCAAACCTTTGCTTCGGCTTATGCCGACGTGCGCGACAACTTTGCCAAGTTGTTTGCCATGTTGTTCCCCGGCGGGTCGGGTCGCCTCGTGCTCACGTCACCCGACGATTTGTTGAACACCGGAATCGAAGTCGAGGCCAAGCCCGGTGGCAAGAACGTGAAGAAATTGTCGCTGCTGTCGGGTGGCGAGCGTTCGCTCACGGCTCTGGCGTTTCTCTTCGCCGTGTTCCGCAGTCGACCGTCACCGTTCTACGTCATGGACGAAGTCGAGGCGGCCCTCGACGACGTCAACCTGCACCGCTTCCTCGGCCTCGTCGACGAGTTCCGCAAGGAAGCACAGCTGCTCATCGTCAGCCACCAAAAGCGAACGATGGAGGCGGGCGACAGCCTGCTCGGTGTCACGATGCAGCCGGGTGGTTCGTCGAAGGTCGTCGTCGAGCGCGTCACCGCCCGCTCGGCCTAGCGCACGGCTCGATTCCGGCACGGCGCATCGCGACATTGTCGACCTAGCGTTTCGGGCGTATGACGACCTCGAACTGGATCATCGTTGCCGTTGTCGCGACATTGCTCGTGCTCGGTGTCGCGCTGGTCGCACGACGGCGCCGCATCTCCGTCAGCGAGGCGAGTCGCGGCGAATCACGCGGTGCCGCGCCAACGACTGCTCCGGTGGCAGCGCGAAGTACCGCCACGCCGGCTCCCGCAGATGTCGACGCTGGTTCCGAAGAACGCGGGCCGACGGTTATTGCATCGCCCGACGTTGCATCTCCCGATGTCGTATCCCCGGACGTTGCATCTGCCGACGGAGTTGCCACCGATCGCTCGTTGCGCTCGCGGCTCGGCAAGGCGCGTGGCGTCTTTGCCGCAGCGACGGCTGCGGTGCGCGGTCGTGGCGGAGTCGACGATGCGACGTGGGACGATCTCGAAGAGGCGATGTTGCGCGCCGACCTCGGCGTGCGCGTCATCACCGAGCTGCTCGAGCCGTTGCGTGACCGCGCCAAGAAGCGCGACATTGCCGACGCCGACGCGGCGATCGCGGCACTGCGCTCGGCCATGACCGACCGTCTCGCCGGCGCCGACCGTTCGCTGCATCTCGAGGGACGATCCGGCACCCCCGACGTGTGGCTGATGGTCGGTGTCAACGGTGCGGGCAAAACGACAACGCTCGGCAAGTTGGCCGCGCAGCAGACGCGCGCCGGTCGGCGCGTGTTGCTCGCCGCCGGCGACACGTTCCGTGCCGCCGCCGGTGAACAGCTCGACGTGTGGGCGCAACGCACGGGAGCCGAGATCGTGCGCGGCGCCGAGGGTGCCGATCCGGCATCGGTCATCTTCGACGGCATCCAGGGCGCGACGGCTCGCGGTGTCGATCTCGTGCTCGCCGATACGGCCGGTCGGTTGCAGTCGAACACCAATCTCATGGAAGAGCTGCGCAAGGTGCGCCGGGTCGCCGAGAAGGGCAGCGGCATCGTCAGCGAAGTGCTGCTCGTCATCGATGCGACGACCGGCCAGAACGGATTGTCGCAGGCGCGACAGTTCGCCGATGCCACGAACGTCACGGGGGTCGTCCTCACGAAACTCGACGGCTCGGCAAAGGGTGGCATCGTGTTTGCAATCGAGACCGAGCTGGGCATCCCGGTGAAGCTCGTCGGACTCGGCGAGACGATCGATGATCTCGCAGCGTTCGATCCCGTCGAGTTCGTCGACGCCCTCGTCGGCAACTGAACGGGTTCGTCGCGCACAACGACGGTAGATTCGCCACGATGTTCGACACCCTCGGTGAGCGCCTCGGATCCATCGTCGGTCGTCTGCGCAACCGCGGTCGCCTGAGCGAAGCCGAGGTCGACGAGGTACTCGCCGAAATCCGCGTCGCGCTGCTCGACGCCGACGTCAACGTCGCAGTCGTGCGAAACGTCGTCGGCCGCATCCGCGTGAAGGCCGTCGGTGCCGAGGTGACGAAGGCGCTCGACCCGGCGCAGCAGATCATCAAGCTCGTCTATCAGGAACTCATCGCCCTGCTCGGTGGCGACACGTTGCAAATTGCGTACGCGAGTCAACCGCCGACGGTCGTGCTCATGGCCGGCTTGCAGGGTTCGGGCAAAACGACGAGCGCGGCGAAACTCGCCAACTGGTTCAAGCGACAGGGTCGTCAACCGCTGCTCGTCGGGGCCGACTTGCAGCGCCCGGCCGCCGTCGAGCAGCTGCGCGTGCTCGGTGCCGGCATCGACGTACCGGTCTTCAGCGATGCCGGCGACCCCGTCGACGTTGCCGCCCGTGGTGTCGCCGAAGCCAAGCGCGTCGGACGCAACGTCGTCATCGTCGACACCGCCGGTCGACTCGCCATCGACGACGAAATGATGCGCGAGGTGCGCCGCATCAGCGACGCAGTGTCACCCGATTACACGTTCCTCGTCGTCGACGCGATGACGGGTCAGGACGCCGTCACCGTTGCCCAGTCGTTCAACGACACCTTGTCGATCGACGGCGTCATCTTGTCGAAGCTCGACGGCGATGCGCGCGGTGGTGCGGCACTGTCGGTGAAAGAGGTCATCGGCAAGCCGATCGCGTTCGCCGCGACGGGCGAAAAGATCGACGCGTTCGAGCAGTTCCACCCGGACCGCATGGCGGGTCGCATCCTCGGCATGGGCGACATGCTCACGCTCATCGAACAAGCCGAGTCGGTTTTCGAAAAGGAGCAGGCCGAGGCAACGGCAAAGAAGCTCGTCGGCGGCGGATTCACACTCGACGACTTCCTCGAGCAGTTGCAGCAACTGAAGAAGATGGGTCCGCTGCAAAACGTCATGGGCATGATTCCCGGTCTCGGTGCGCAGGTGAAAGACGCCCAGATCAGCGACGACCAGGTGAAGATCACCGAAGCGATCATCCGCTCGATGACCCCGGCCGAGAGGGCGAACCCGCAAATCATCAACGGCAGTCGCCGCACCCGCATCGCCCGGGGCAGCGGCACGCAGGTGCAGGACGTCAACCGACTCGTCAAGCAGTTCGCCGAGATGCAGAAGATGATGAAGCGGTTTGGCGGGCGTCTGCCCTCCCGATAGCCTTCACGAAGCCCGTAGCGGGCGCGTTCGATTCGTCTCAGTCAGTACAGGAGCACCATGTCCGTCAAGTTGCGTCTCGCCCGAGTCGGCAAGACCAAGCAGCCGCACTATCGCGTCGTCGCGGCCGACACTCGCAAGGCCCGCAACGGCGAATTCCTCGACATCGTCGGTCAGTACCGCCCGCTCGAGAATCCCTCGGGCTTCGTCGTCGACCCGGCCAAGGTCATGCACTGGCTGAAGAACGGTGCACTCCCCACCGAGCGCGTGCGCAAGTTGCTCGAGATCAACGGCATGTGGGCCGAATTCATGGCCACCAAGTCGAACGCGAAGAAGAAGTAGTCGACCCCGTGGCCGAGGCAGCGGTTGCCACGAAGGTTCTCGATCACATCGTTCGCTCGATCGTCGACAATCCCGACGGCGTGCGCATCGAGTCGGTCGATGACGACGGCGTGATCATTCTCGAAGTGCGCGTCGCCGACGGCGACCTCGGTCGAGTCATCGGCCGTCGCGGTCGCACCGCACAGAGCATCCGCGCCCTCGTTCGCGCGGCGGCGTCGCGAGACGGCGTCGAAGTCGACGTCGATTTCCTCGACGACTGAGACCGCCGTTCAACGAGCGCCGACCGTGCGCATCGACGTATTTTCGATCTTCCCCGGGCAGGTCGACGCTTTTTGCAACGTGAGCCTGCTCGGTCGTGCACGCGAGCGGGGCCTGCTCGATTTGCGCACCCACGACATTCGTGACCATGCAACCGACGTGCATCGCACCGTCGACGATTCGCCCTTCGGGGGCACCGCCGGGATGGTTCTGCGTCCCGAGCCGATCTTCGCCGCGGTGCGCGCCGCGAAGCCATTGCGACCGCTGTTGCTCACCTCTCCCGGTGGTCGCCGCTTCGATCAGGCGATGGCGCGTCAGCTCGCAGCAGGTGTGGGTTTCTCGTTGCTGTGCGGACGATACGAAGGCGTCGATCATCGCGTTCGCGAACATCTCGTCGACGGCGAAGTGTCGATCGGTGACGTCGTGCTCGGCGGTGGCGAAGTTGCCGCCTGCGTCGTCATCGAAGCGGTGACACGACTCGTCCCCGGGGTGATGGGCAACGAAGAGTCCGCAGTCCACGAAAGTTTCACCGACGACTTGCTCGAAGCGCCGCACTTCACCCGTCCCGCCGAATTCGAGGGCTGGGCTGTGCCCGAGGTGTTGCGCAGTGGCGATCATGCCCGCATTGCCAAATGGCGCCGCGCACAGGCGATTCACCGTACTTTGCGGGTCCGCCCCGACCTCATCGAGCGTCGTGGCGGGCTGAGTTCCGACGACGAGCGTCTGTTGGAAGAGTTCCCTGCCGTCCCGTATCCTGAAGACTCCCTATGAAACCCACCGACATCGTCGATTCCCAGTATCTGCGCCAGGACATTCCCAATCTGCGCCCCGGCGACGAGGTGAAGGTGCACGTTCGTGTCGTTGAAAGCGGCAAGGAGCGCGTCCAGGTTTTCCAGGGCGACGTCATCGCCATTGAAGGCTCCGGGATCTCCGAGAGCTACACGGTTCGCAAGAACTCCTACGGCGTCGGTGTCGAGCGCACCTTTCCCATGCACACCCCTTCGGTGGCAAAGATCGAAGTCGTCAAGCGCGGCGACGTGCGTCGCGCCAAGTTGCACTACCTGCGCAACCGCACCGGCAAGGCTGCGAAGATTCGCGAGAAGCGCGAAGAGTGAGTCAACCCCAGCGGGTTGCCGCACACATCCCACGTGTCGGGAGGTTGTCGTGAACACCGATGACCTGGAGCAGTACGAGGCCGAGCGTGAGTTGCAACTTGCCAACGAGTACCAAGACGTCGTCGGCATGTTCAAGTACGCCGTCGAAACCGACCGTCGCTTTTACCTTGCGAACAACGTCGACGTTCGCGTCGTCCAAGACGGGCCGCGGCCGCTCCTCGAAATCACGTTGACCGACGCGTGGGTATGGGACATGTACCGCCGCACACGGCTGGTGCCGAGGGTTCGGGTGCTGAGTTTCAAGGACGTCAACGTCGAGGAGCTTCCGCAAGCCCACCTCTGAGTCGCGCCGCTGCGACGGCTGCCCGGCGCATGGCGCGGGCGCGATTCGGCGAGAATCTCGTCGCCACGTGGTACGAGCGCAACGGTTACACCGTCGTGGCCCGCAACTGGCGCTGTCCGCGCGGTGAACTCGACATCGTGTGCGAGCGTGGCGACGTGCTCGTCGTGTGCGAGGTGAAGGCACGGCGCAACGCCGATTACGGCCATCCGCTCGAAGCGATCGATGCGCGCAAGATCCGGCGCATGCGTCGTGCAGTCGCGTCCTACCTCGACGAGCGTCGCACGGCGGGTAGGCCGGTATCCGGTCGCGTGCAATTCGACGTTGCTGCGGTCATTGCCGGAACCATCGACATGCGTCGTGACGTCGGCGGAGTCGGCTGAACGCACGACGCTGTTCAGTCAGATGGTGCCGAACGAACTAGCGGCGTCGTTCCCAGCAGCCACGGTGCCAGTGGCGGCGCAGATCGGCGGCGTCACGCGGCACGCACACCACGTGCCCGGTTCGCGGTGGGATCGAACCGTGGCAGCCGGGGCACACGTAGGTTTTCAGCGCCTCGTACGGCTGCACGCGCCGCACCGCAACCGGTCCGTACAACCCGTCCCAGATCGACGGTGTAGCGCCGCGACGCCGCGATGACTTCGCCATGCGGTCAGCCGACGAACGCCCACGCCACCAGCGCGACGATGACGCCGAGTGCCCCGAACACGACGGCATAGTCGAGTCGGTTGGCGCGGTACTTGCGATGCGGATCGAATCCCACGAGCCTCAAGTATCGTCGGAACCATGTCGGAAGTGCTCCTCGAGCGTGCGGGTGCAGTTGCGACGCTCGTCCTCAATCGCCCCGCCAAGAAGAATGCCGTCACCCCGGCGATGTGGGAGGGATTGTTGCACGGCTTGCGCGACATCGCCGTTGATCCGACCGTGCGCGCCGTCGTGCTCACCGGTGCCGGGGATGCATTTTGTTCCGGGGCCGACCTGTGGGGTGGGGCGTCCGACGACGGCAAGCCCCGCCAGCACCGCCTCATGTGGATGGAGCAGATGAACGACGTCTGCAGGGCGCTGTTTCGCGTGCCCCAACCGGTTATTGCCAAGGTGCGCGGCGCGGCCGTCGGAGCGGGATGCAACCTCGCCCTCGCCTGCGACCTCGTCGTGGCTGCCGACACCGCGAAGTTCTCCGAGATCTTCACGAAGCGCGGGTTGTCGCCGGATTTCGCCGGTTCGTGGCTCGTGCCGCGCCTCGTCGGTCTGCAAAAGGCCAAGGAGCTCATGTTCTTCGCCGACATCCTCACCGCTGCCGATGCCGAGCGTTACGGACTCGTCAACAAGGTGGTGCCCGCCGCCGACCTCGATGCCGTCGTCGATGAGTGGGCGACTCGACTTGCCGCCGGTCCACCCATTGCCATGGCCCTCACGAAACGATTGCTCAATGATTCGTTCGCGAAGTCGCTCGATCAGGCCCTGAGCGACGAAGCGGCGGCACAGAGCCTCAACTTCTCCACGAAGGACACCGCCGAGGCGCTTGCCGCGTTCACCGAAAAACGGGAGCCGCGATTCACGGGACGCTGATCGTCGCGCTCGTCGCGTTGTTGTTCAACGTGTCTCCGCGCGTCGACGAGGGTGACGGCGAAGACGAAGTCGGTGCTGACGACGGCGCGCCGACGCTCGTCGTTGAATCTGCGGTCACGACGATTCCCGTCAACTGTCCGGCACCGGCCGAATTGCGCAGCGTGTTCATCGGCACCGTGCGGCGCGTCGACGGCAACTTCGCCGTGTACGCCATCGATTCGGTCCGGGCGGGAACCGTGAACGATTTGCTCGTCAACGGGGAGATCAACGTGCGTTATCCCGCCGACGACGTGGGTTTCCTGAAAATCGGATCCACGTACCTCGTCGGAGCCGTGGCGGCGCCGTCGGGAATCCTCGGTGACGTTCCGGTGCTCGAATCGAAGGTGCGCGCCGAGCCGGAGATGTTCGGCGGCGACAACGTTGCCGCGGCTGCGCGCGTGCGGTGTCCGTCCTTCGAGGATCCGGTGCGCACCCTGCTCGTGTCGGGTGAGCCGGTGGATACGAGCATCATCGCCCCGCTGCGCGGCAGTCGGCGGTTGCTTGCGGCGGCGGTCGGCGCCCCGATCGTGCTCGTGCTCGGCACGCTCGTGATGCTCGTGTCGGTGAAGGGTGTGTTCAGCGGTGTGCGCGCGCAAAGGCGTCGCCGCCGAGCCGTCGCAGCTCGCTCACGGCGTGACTGAGTCCCTGTTCATCGCGGAACAACGCACTCCCCGCGACGAGCACGTTCGCCCCGGCTGACGCCGCGCCGGCGATCGTTGTCGGCGAGATGCCGCCGTCGACTTCGATATCGACGACGTCGTCGAGCCCGGCGCGCGAAATCATGTCGCGTACCGCACGAATTTTCGGTTCCATCGTGGCGATGTAGCTCTGTCCACCGAAACCCGGATTGACGGTCATGACGAGCACGAGGTCGACGAGGTCGAGCACGTGGGCAACGGCATCTGGGGGTGTCGACGGGTTGAGCGCGACGGCGGCGTTGGCACCGAGCTCGCGAATGGCCCCGAGCACGCGGTGCAGGTGGTCGCACGCCTCGACGTGAACGATGAGCCTCTGGCAGCCCGCCTCGACGTAGCGCTTGGCCATCACCTCGGGTGTGAGCACCATGAGGTGCGCCTCGAAGGGTTTCGTCGTGAGGTGCCGGGTCGAGGCGATGACGTCGGGTCCGAACGTGAGATTGGGTACGAACTGACCGTCCATGACGTCCCACTGAATGAGATCGACTCCGGCGGCGTCCAGGGCGGTGATCGCTGCACCGAGCTCGGAGAAGTCGACGGGAAGCACCGACGGTGCGATTTGAACCGGGCGCATCGTGGCAGTCAGCCTAGGGTCAATGCGATGTCAGGGCCGCAGATCACCACCCTGACGATCGAGCGACTCGTTGCCGGTGGTGACGGCTTGGCGCGCGACGCTGACGGGCGCGTGACGTTCGTGTCCGGTGCGCTGCCGGGCGAAACGGTCGAGGTGGCTCTGCAGCGTACGTCGCGCGACTTCGCCACGGCGTCACTGGTGAGGGTCATCGAAGCGTCACCGCAGCGCACCGAACCCCCGTGCCGCTTCGTTGCCGCCGGGTGCGGTGGTTGCGACTGGCAACACCTGGTTCCCGCCGCGCAACTCACGGCGAAACTCGACATCGTGCGTGAGGCGTGGTCGCGCACCGCACGACTTCCCGACATCGACATCGTCGCGGGTCCCGAACTGCCACCGACTGCGCGCCGCACGACCGTGCGCACGGCAGTCGGCGCCAACGGCAGACTCGGATTTCGCCGCCGTCAGTCCCACGACGTCGTCGCCATCGACGAGTGCATGGTGACGCACCCTGCGATCGTCGAATTGCTCGATCTGGTCAGCGTGCGCGGTGACGGCGAGGTGTCGATTCGCTGCTCGACGTCGTCGGGTGAGCGCGCGATCGTGGCCCACGACAAGGCCCGAGTTCTCGGTTTGCCCGATGACGTCGGGCGCGGAGTCGGCGCCACTGTCACCCAGAGCGTTGCCGGCGTGCCGCTGCGCGTGTCGATGGGATCGTTCTTTCAGGCGTCGCCCGAGGCGGCCGAACTGCTCGTGTCGCTCGTCGGTGCGGCTGCGGGCGCGGAGTACCTCTCGGGTGAGCGCGGTGCCGTGGTCGATGCATACGGCGGGGCGGGTTTGTTCGCGGCAACGCTCCTCGGCACGGACGTGCCGTGCACGCTCGTCGAGTCGAACGAGCACGCATGCGCCGATGCGGTGCGCAACTTGCGGGATCACGACGTCGAGATCGTGCGTATCGCCGTCGAACAGTGGCACGCCCATTCGGCCGGACTCGTCATCGCCGACCCGGCTCGCACCGGTCTCGGGCGTGCGGGGGTTGCCACGCTCGTTGCCACCGAAGCCGAGCGCATCGTGCTCGTAAGTTGCGACCCGGTGGCCGGTGCGCGGGACGCGCGGCTGCTCGTCGACGCCGGTTACGACCCGCACGGAGTCACGGTCGTCGATCTGTTTCCGCACACACACCACGTTGAAGTCGTCGCCGCGTTTGACCGCCGTTGAGGCGAATCGGTAGTTTCACAGCGTTGGTGCGGGCCGTTGCGGTGCGCATCCGACGTACACGATCCATGGGGGAGCGACATGTTGTTGATGGGTGAAATCGCGCGCATGAATGCGGCGAAGTATGCGGACAAAAAGGCCGTCGTTTACGAGGACAAGGCCACCCTCACGTACCGCGAGCTCAACGAACAGGTGAACCGCCTGGCGCACGCCTTGCAGTCGCTCGGTGTGAAGCAGGGTCAGCAAGTGAGTCTGTTGTCGCGCAACCGTCCGCAGTGCGTCGTGTCGTACTTCGCGTGCGCGAAGGTCGGCATGCTCTACTCGCCGCTCAACTACCGGTTCACCGCCGAAGAGCTCGTGTACGTCATCAACGACGCCGGCTCCACCGTGCTCATGGTCGACATCGAGTACGCCGACATCGTTCGCGAGATTCTCCCGCGAATTCCGAACATCAAGACGATCATCGGTTTCGGCGGTGCGCACGGCTTCGACGTCGACTACGACGCGTTGCTTGCCACGATGCCCGCCACCGAGCCGACCCCCGAACGCCCCGTGCAGGGTGACGACGTGTGTTGGGTGTGTTACACCGGCGGCACGACGGGCATGTCGAAGGGCGTCATGCTCACCCACAACAACAACTTCGCCCAGATCGTCAACCTGCTCATCGCCGACGAGATCTGCCACGAGGACGTCAACCTCGTCAACGGTGCGCTCTTCCACGTGGTGTTCACGATGGCGCTGCCGTACTGGTACGCCGGGTGCACCGTCGTGATCATCGACTTCATGCCCGACCTCTGCCTCGACATGATCGCGAAGAACAAGGTGACGAAGACCGTGCCCGTGGCAACGATGCTCAACCTGCTCGTCGACATCCAGGCCCGCAACCCGCGCGACCTGTCCAGCCTCAAGCACTTCGGTCTCGGTGGAGCACCGGTATCGATGGACACTGTGCTCATGGCGAAGAAGGCATTCGGTATCGACTTCGTGCAGTACTTCGG
>JBMTET010000036.1:0-13603 GCA_049433365.1 Ilumatobacteraceae bacterium
CCCACGCCACGTGGCTTCCTCGTTGGCCAGTGGTTCGCCCATTCCCATCATGACGACGTTGGCGACGCGTCGGCCCTGCTGTTTGGCGAGTCGCGCTGCACGAACCACTTGTTCGACGATCTCGCCCGCGGTGAGTTGGCGTCGGAAGCCGGCTTGACCCGTTGCGCAGAACCCGCACGCCATGGCGCATCCGGCTTGCGTGCTCACGCACACGGTGCTGCGATCGCGGTAATGCATGAGCACCGTCTCCAGTGGGTGGCCGCCGTCGCGCAGCGTCCACAAAAACTTGGTCGTGTCGCCGGCATCGCTGACGCTGGTGAGTTTGAGGTCGAGCGCCTCCGGGAGTACGTCGGCAACCTTCGTGCGCAACGCAGCGGGGACCGTCGTGATGTCGGCGATGGGTTGCAGGTGCGTGTACAAACCGGTCCAGAGCTGGTCGATGCGGTAGTTCGGCTCGCCATCGAGCATCTCGACAAGTTGCGGGCGATCGACGTCGTACACCGACGTGTTGCTCGCGATGGACATGGGCCGGTTCGTCAGCCGTCGACGTGCGGTGTGGCGAGGCGCTCGTAGTCGGCAATTCGCTGGCGCAGCACGTCGAGCGAGGCCCGCCAGAACTCCGGCGACTCGACGTCGAGATCGAACGATCGGCCGAGTTCCTCGGCGGTGTCCATCCCGGCGCGCGACAGGACGTCGTCGTATCGGTTGCGGAACTTGTCGGGGTCGGCCTGGTACCGCGCGTAGAGACCGAGGCCGAACAACAATCCGTACGTGTACGGCCAGTTGTAGAAATGCGCCCCGTAGTAGTGGGGCTTGAGGATCCACATGTATGGATGGGCAGTTGCCTGGTCGAGTCCGTCACCGTACGCGGTGGCTTGCGATTCACGCATCAAATCGTTGAGTTCCGAGACTCCGAGCGTGCGACGTTGACGTCGCGCAAAGACCTCGGTTTCGAAGAGGAATCGGGAGTGGATATCGACGACGACCTGCGCCGACCCGATGAGATCGACGTCGAGCAGCGCCAACCGCTCGTCGCCCTGCAAGCGCGAGAGGCCCTCTTCGACAACCAACGTTTCGCAGAAGATGCTCGCGGTCTCGGCAAGGGCCATCGGCAGGCGCTTCTGCAGCGGTGTGCGATGGGCGAGTTGCGTGTTGTGGTAGGCGTGCCCGAGTTCGTGGGCGGTCGTTTGCGCCGATTCGACACTGCCGCTCCAGTTGAGCAATACGAGTGAACGATCGCCGACGAACGGCATGCAAAACGCACCGCCGACCTTGCCTTCCCTGGGTTCGGCATCGATCCACGCTTCGTCGAGCGAGCGATCGACGAGACCGGCGAGTCGCTGATCGTAGGCGGCGAACGCGTTGCGTACGAGGGCCATGCCGTCGTCCCACGACACACTGCTCGCAACAAACGGGAGGGGTGCAAACAGGTTCCACCACGACAGTCCCGCCGTGTCGCCGTGCAGCTTGGCCTTCACACGCATCCAGCGACGGAAGTCGGGGAGCGATTCGTGAATGGCCGACTGCATGGCATCGAATGTCTTGCGTCCGACGCCGTTGGCGTACAGCGACGCGTCGAGCGGCGATGCCCACTTGCGCCGGCGGTTGACGGCGTTGGCATCTCCCTTGATGGCATTCATTGCGGCGGCGGCGGCGACGCCGATCGTCGGCCAGGCGCGCAACTCAGCGTCGTAGGCGGCACGGCGTACCGCGACGTCGGGGTGACTGGCCAAACCCCTCACTGCAGCCATCGGCATGTCTTTCGCACCGTCGGGCAGCTCGACGCGTGTCGACAATTGCGACGTGAGGTCGTCGTGCAAGCGACCCCACGCCGACGTTCCGGTCGTCGACAGTTCGGCGTAGAGGTTCTCTTCCGATTCCGACATTTGGTGCTCGGCTCGTGCTTGCAACCGCTGCAGTGGTCCCAGATGTTCACGGGCATGTTCGCTCACGATGGCGAGTGCGTCGGCATCGAGTGACGCGACCCAGTCGGCAAGGCGGGCAAGCAGGGGGGTGAGGCGCGCCCCGAGTACTTCGAGTTCGCTGAGCAAGCTCTGGGCTTTTTCGTCGAGCGAATTGGTGCTCACCGATGCATAGATATAGGAGAGCAGCAAGTCGCTGTCGTCGGCGACGGCGTTGTAGGCGGCGATGACCTCGTCGGCGGCGCGACCGTCATCGGGTGTCGGTGTGCAGGGGTCGATGGCGCGTACGTTGCGCTCGTCGAACAGCGCTTCCAGGCGGGTGACGTCCGCTCCGATGCGCTCCATGGCGTCGAGAAAAGAGCGTGCTTCGAAGGATTCGTGTACGTCAGCCACGGACCAGCGCGGCAGGGAGTCTGTCGTCATGGGCTCGAAACTATCTGGCACCCCCGTCGACACGGATTCACTGCGGTGCGACCTCAGTGGTCCAGGCAGTGTCACTGTGGTGCACGGCGAAGCCGAGCTTTTCGTACATCGCCGTAGCGGCTGTGTTGCCGGCATCGACGTACAACATTCCGGTGCCCACTCCGAGGCTTGTCAGATGGTTCAGTCCGGCGACAACAAGGCGGCGGCCAAGGCCCCTGCCGTGGTGCAGCGGATGCACGCCAATGACGTAGATCTCGCCCATCGGCGGCCGTGACTCGGTGTGCACCTTCGTCCAGCAAAACCCCAGGATCTCGCCTGCATCTTCGTGGATGAGAAAGTCATCGGCCGAAAACCACGGCTCGGCAATTCGCTGTGCCAGCAGCGACTCGTCCCATTCGCCTTGCTCGGGATGGCCGGCGAAAGCTGCATTGTTCACTGCGAGCCAGCGGTCGTCGTCGATGCCGGGCCGGAATGCGCGCACGGCGAGTGCATCGGTGGGCCGGCGCACTGCCTCATCAAGCGGCAGGGCAACACGCATCTGCAGCAGTGATCGTTCGCGACGCAAACCCAGTCGTGCCGCAAGGTCGGCGGCACCGGCGACATCATCGGGGATGAACCAGCGCACCGGTCCACCACCGTTGCTGCGCACCGTGGCAAGCACGACATCGAGATCGGCCGCGAGGGTTGCGTCGTTGATCCGCTCGATTTCGGGTGAAGTTGCAATCACCCAGGTGTTGCGCACACGCGACAGCACGAGTTGATGCATGTCGACAGGGTAGTGAACGGATGTGGACGGGTACTGTTGTCGTCGTGCCGTCGCGTCCGCGCAAGTCCGAGTTGGGTGGCCACGCAGCCGCGATCTTGCGACACCTGAAAAAGGATTATCCCGTTGCCGTGTGCGAACTCACGCACGAGACACCGTTTCAACTGTTGGCAGCCACGATCCTGTCCGCACAGTGCACGGATGCGCGGGTGAACATGGTGACACCGAATCTGTTTCGGCGCTATCCCGATGCGAAGTCGCTTGCCGCAGCCGACGTCCGCGACGTCGAGGAGATCGTGCGTTCAACGGGATTCTTCGGCACCAAGGCTCGCAATCTCATCGGCATGGCCAATGCGGTGATGACGCGGTTCGGCGGACAAGTACCGACCGAGATGGATGATCTCGTCACCTTCCCCGGCGTCGGACGCAAAACGGCGAACGTCCTGCGCAGCGTCGCTTTCGACCTGCCGGGCTTGCCCGTCGACACGCACGTCGGACGACTCTCGCGACGGCTCGCGCTCACCCGTAACGACGATCCGGTGAAAGTCGAAGCCGACTTGTGCGCACTTTTGCCCCCGAAAGAATGGGGCGAGTTCAGTTTGCGGCTCATTCTCCACGGGCGCCGAATTTGCGATGCGCGTGCACCCCGATGCGGCGAATGCCGACTCGCCGAACTGTGCCCTTCGGCAATGCTGCCTGTGACTCCCGCTGCGGCAAGAGCCAAGCGGCCGTCGACACCGACCGCCGCTCGCACGAAGACTCGCGCGGCGGGCACGAAAAAGGCAGCTGCGCAAAAGGCGGCGAGAAGCCGAACGCCCAAGTCGGCCGCCGCAACGGTGAGGAAATCGGCCAAGCGAGGCGTTGGGAAACCCCGATGACGACGAACGCGGCAGCCGCGGCCGAGCTGGCGGCACTCGTCAGCGCCGTCGAGCAGTGCCGTGGTCGGTTGACTGCGCTTGCCGAAGCGCGCCAGGCGGCACGGCGATCCGATGCCGACGACGGTGACTCCCTCCTCGCTGCGATTTACGAGGCCGAGCGCGGACTGAACGCCGCGATCCGCATGCTGCAACGCGCGCAGCGCACCGCCCGCTGAGTCGCGCTTTAGCCTGAATGCGTGGATCGCTGGCCAGTTCGCTCCGACCTCGCGGCGATGGCGGGATACCACTCGCCGCAAGTTGACGTTGCCGTTCGTCTGAACACGAACGAATCGCCCGTCGAACCGCCGCGAGAGCTGCTCGCTGCAATAGCTGCCGAAATTACCGAGGTGGCCTGGAATCGTTACCCGGATCGCCGAGCCACGGAGTTGCGGGCGGCAATTGCCGCACTGCACGGAGTGTCGCCCGACAACGTGTTCGTTGCCAACGGATCGAACGAGGTCATCCAAACCCTCCTGCTTGCGTACGCAGGACCGCAGCGCACGGTGCTCACCTTCGAGCCGACCTACCAGCTGCACTCGCACATCGCCCGCATCACCGGGTCGCGCGTCGTCAACGTGGATCGCGACGAGGATTTCCGGCTGTCGGCCGACGTCGTCGAGCAGGCATGTCGCGCACATGCGCCTGCCGTGACGTTCCTGTGTTCGCCGAACAATCCGACTGCGATGAGCGAAGACCCAGCGGCGGTGAACGCTGCTCTTGCGAACACGCCCGGCATCGTCGTGGTCGACGAGGCCTACGCCCAGTTTTCCCGATTCACGGCACTCGACCTTGTGCGCGATGATTCCAGACTCGTCGTTACGCGCACCTTCTCCAAGACATGGTCGATGGCTGCGGCGCGGCTCGGTTATCTCGTTGCTCCGAAGTGGGTCGTCGAGGATCTCGAGATCGTCACGCTTCCGTACCACCTCGATGCGGTGAAGCAGCGCGTCGGGGTCCTCTCGTTGCGTCACGTTGCCGAGATGGAGCGTGCCGTTGCGACGATCGTGGCTGAGCGCGGGCGAATGACCGCTGCAATGTCTGAACTGTCTCTCACCGTGTGGCCGAGCGAAGCGAACTTCGTGTTGTTTCGTCCCCGCCACGGCGCCGGATCCGAATTGTGGCAATCCCTCCTAGACGAAGGAGTCCTCGTTCGCGACTGCGGTAGTTGGAAGCGGTTGACAAATTGTCTTCGCGTCACCGTTGGCACCCTTGCGGAGAACGACGCGTTCCTTGCCGCCCTGGGGAAAAGCGTCCGAGGCGGGCGAGAATAGGAACGAAACGGTTTTCCATGGCACGCACAGCACAGATCTCCCGCACCACCAAAGAAACGAGCATCGAGGTGTCGATCACCCTCGACGGCCCGGCGCGCAGTGACGTGTCCACCGGCATTCCGTTTTTCGACCACATGCTCGACCAGCTCGCCCGCCACGGCGGCTTCGATCTCGTCGTCAAGGCCACCGGTGACTTGCACATCGATACCCACCACACGATCGAAGACACCTCGCTCGCACTCGGCGAAGCGTTCCGCCAGGCACTCGGTGACAAGGCGGGGGTTCGACGCTTTGCAAGTGGCGCATTTCCTCTCGACGAGGCGCTCGTTGACGTTGCGCTCGATCTCAGCGGTCGCCCGCACGTCTCGTGGCACCTCCCGCTGCCCGAATGCCTGCCGCTCGGCAACCCGCCGTTCGATCCGCAGCTTGCCGAACACGCGATTTCGTCCTTTGCGACCGCGGCAGCGATCACACTGCACGTCAATCTGCGCGCCGGTACCAACGTGCACCACATCATCGAAGCGACATTCAAGGGCCTTGCCCGGTGCCTGCGTGACGCCGTGCGCATCGAGTCGACGGGCGTGCCGTCGACCAAGGGCGTGCTCTGACGGTGCCGCGCGCTGCGCGAATTGCCGTCGTCGACTACGGAATAGGCAACCTTCGGTCCGCCTCCAAGGCACTCGTGCACGTCGGCGCCGACGCCGTGCTCACGTCGCGAGCCGACGAGATCGTCGACGCCGATGCGGTCGTTTTGCCGGGCGTCGGCGCATTCGGTGCATGCATGGCGGCGTTGCGTGAGCGAGGTCTCGAGTCGGCGATCCGCCAAGCAGTTGCGTCGGGTCGACCGTTTCTCGGAATTTGTGTCGGAATGCAGATGCTTTTCGACTCGAGCGAGGAATCGCCGGGTGTCGAGGGGCTCGGAATCATTCCCGGTGAGGTGAAGTTCATCCCCATCGGCGTGAAGCGACCCCAGATGCAGTGGAACCGGTTGCATGTACGCGGTGCAGATCCGCTCTATGCCGGAGTAGGAGACGACTCGTGGATGTATTTCGTTCATTCCTTTCACGGTGTGCCGCGCGACCCCGAGGTTGTCGTCGCAACCTGCGAGTACGGCACGACGCTGAATGCCGCGTTTCGACTCGGCAACGTTGCGGCGATGCAGTTCCATCCCGAAAAGTCGTCGGTCGCGGGGCTCGCAGTTCTTGCGAATTTCGCCAGTGTGGCGGCGCAACACCGTGAGGTGAACGCGTGATCGTGTATCCCGCCATCGACGTCCGCGACGGCCGCGTCGTACGACTGAGTCAGGGCGATTTCGCTCGAGAAACCGTGTACGGAGATTCGCCGGTCGACGTTGCCGAATCTTTTGCCGCGGCGGGAGCGCAGTGGGTGCATCTCGTCGATCTCGACGCGGCGCGCGGCAACGGGTCGAACCGGGCCGTCATTGCCGCGGTGGCGAAGTCGCTGACCGGCAGCGCTTCGTTGCAGGTGGGTGGCGGCGTGCGAACCGTCGACGTTGCCCAACAACTGGCGGATCTCGGCGTTGCGCGCGTCGTCATGGGTTCGGCTGCGGTTCGCACCCCGGATCTCGTCGACCTGGTGGCCGGCATCATCGACGTTGCCGTCGGACTCGACCACCGAAATGGCGAAGTCGCCGTCGACGGTTGGACGGCGGGCTCGACGCTCCGGCTAGACGATGCGTTGCAGCGCTACGCATCGGCGTCGGCATTCATCATCACCGACATTGCACGCGACGGGATGCTCACGGGCCCCGACATCGACGGACTCGTTGCTGCCGCGGCCGCCACCGGCATCCCGATCGTCGCCAGCGGAGGAGTCGGCTCCCTCGACGACCTGCGTACCTTGCGCGACGCACGCGTCATCGCCGGCGCAATCATCGGACGGGCCCTGTACGAGGCGCGATTCACGGTGGAGGAAGCACTCGAGGTCGTGGGGCGATGACGATTGCGCGCATCATTCCGTGTCTCGACGTCACCGACGGGCGAGTGGTGAAGGGTGTCAACTTCGTCGAGTTGCGCGATGCCGGCGACCCCGTCGAGCTTGCCGAGCGGTACGACGCAGCCGGAGCGGACGAAGTGGTGTTTCTCGACATCACTGCGTCGTCCGACCGGCGCCGCACCATGGTTGACGTTGTCGAGCGCGCTGCAGATCGCCTGTTTATTCCGCTCACCGTCGGCGGGGGAATTCGTTCGGTGGAGGATGCGCGCGCATTGCTGCGTGCCGGAGCGGACAAGGTGAGCGTGAACACTGCCGCCGTGCAACGCCCCGAACTCATCAGTGACATCGCCGCTGATTTCGGCAATCAGTGCGTCGTCTGCGCAATTGACGCCAAGCGCCACGGGGATTCGTGGGAGGTGTACCTCCACGGCGGTCGTACCCCGACGGGAATCGACGTACGCCGGTGGGCATCCGATGCGGTGGCACACGGTGCAGGCGAAATACTTCTCACATCGATGGATCGGGACGGAACCCGCGAGGGATTCGATCTCGAACTCACGCGCAGCGTTTCCGACGCCGTTGGCGTACCGGTCATCGCAAGCGGTGGAGTCGGCACGCTCGAGCATCTCGCCGAGGGAATCATCATCGGTCATGCCGATGCGGTGCTCGCAGCTTCGATCTTCCACTTCGGTGAGTTCACGGTTGAGCAAGCCAAGGATCACTTCGCGCGGCGCGGCATCGACGTTCGTCCCGCAGCCGCGTCGCGGGCACGCCAGTAGCCTTTCGTCAGATGTCTGCCGACGAAAAACTGCCGATCAAGATGCTCAACGATCGGCTGCTCGTGCGCATTCCGAGCAACGACGGTGAGCGGCGTACCACCGGCGGAATCCTCATTCCCGCAACTGCGCAGGTGGCGAAGCGCCTCGTGTGGGCGGAAGTGGTCGCGTTGGGTCAGTCGGTTCGATCGGCCGAAGTGGGTGATCGGGTGCTGTTCAGTCCGGACGACCGTTACGAGGTCGAAGTGGGCGGCAACGACTACATCATGCTGCGCGAGCGCGACATTCACGCGGTTGCGGCGTCGCGCATCGAGGCGAGCACCGGTCTCTATCTCTGAGATCGTGATGCAGTGACGGTTCCTCCGACGAGTTTCGACACCATGCGCATCGCTCCGCAACGAGACGAGTTCCGCGAACTTACGCGAACGTACGGGGTGGTTCCCGTGTGGACCGAAGTGCTCGCCGACCTCGATACACCGGTCGGCGCTTTTCTCAAGCTGGTCGCCGACGGCAGCGGCTTCCTGCTGGAATCTGTCGAACACGGTGAACGATGGGCACGATTCTCGTTCGTCGGTCGCGACCCGCTCGCCGAGCTCGTTCTCCGCGACGGTCGAGTGGCGATCACGGGCAACGTTCCGACGTCGGTGCCGCGCGACAAGGGCATCTTGGCGGCACTCGAGGAGTTGTTGCGGGTGTACCGGTCGCCGGTCATCGAGGCGTTGCCACCGCTGCAGGGCGGGATCATCGGGCATCTCGGTTACGACGTGGTGCGCGAAATCGAATCGCTGGGCGACATTCCGCCGGATGATCGTGGCATGCCCGACGCGGTGATGTCGATGATCGGCTCGCTCGTCGCATTCGACCACTGGCGACAACGCGCGTTTCTCATCGAGAGCGTCATCGTTCACAACCTCGATGAAGCCGCAGTTGACGCGGCGTACGACGCCGCCGTCGAGCGCCGGCGCCCCACGCGCAACGATCTCGCCCGCTCGCTCGACCTCGCACCCGTCGAGCCGCCCGTCGCCGGCGAGGCTGTGCCGACGGTGAAGTCGTCGATGCCCGACGGCCAGTACCAGCGAGCCGTCGAGGTTGCGCGTGAACACATTCGTCAGGGTGACATTTTTCAGGTGGTGTTGTCGCAGCGTTTCGACATCGATCTGCAGGCGGATCCGTTCGATTTCTACCGTGTGCTGCGGCAGGTGAATCCGAGCCCGTACATGTACTTCCTGCGGCATCCCGAGATCACCATCGCCGGAAGTTCGCCCGAGCCGATGGTGCAGTTGCGAAACGGTCGCGTCATCAGCCGACCGATTGCCGGAACCCGCAAACGTGGTCGCGACGACGAACACGATCGGCGACTTGCCGCCGAACTGGGTGAGAATCCCAAGGAGCGCGCCGAACACGTCATGCTCGTCGATCTCGCGCGCAACGACGTCGGTCGTGTGGCGCAATTCGGCACCGTGAAGGTGGACGAGCTCATGACGCTCGAGAAATACAGCCACGTCATGCACCTCACCTCGCAGGTGTCGGGAGCCTTGCGCGAAGGACTCGGTCCGATCGACGTGTTGCGAGCCACGTTGCCGGCCGGCACCGTGAGCGGTGCGCCAAAGGTGCGCGCAATGCAAATCATCGACGAACTCGAGCCGGTGAAACGCGGTCCGTACGCCGGGGTCGTCGGGTACATCGACTTCTGCGGAAACCTCGACACTGCGATCGCCATCCGCACGATGTTCTGCGGGCCGCGACACGCTTCGTTCCAAGCCGGGGCGGGGATCGTCGCCGACAGCGATCCCGACGAAGAAAACGTCGAGTGCCACAACAAGGCGGCAGCACTGCTCGCCGCCGTGCCCGCCGCAAGACGCATGGGTTCGACACGCAACGCCGGCTCCACGTGATGTCATCGTTCCGTGCACCGCTCGTCCGTGATGTCATCACGGCCGCGGGTCCCGATTCCGCTCGTTACCTGCATTCGCAATTGTCGAACACGGTCGATTCGCTTCGCGTCGGCGATTCATGTCACGCGTTCGTACTGCAGCCCACCGGACGCGTCGTTGCACTTCTCCGCGTGACGCACACTGCACCCGAGACGTTCGAAATCGACACCGATGAGGGGTTCGGTGCAGCTCTTCTCGAGCGACTGAATCGTTTCAAAATTCGTGTGAAGTGCGATCTCGTGCTCGGCACGAGCACCATGTGGGCGTTGCGCAACCTGGATTCGGCGACGATGGAACTTGCGATGCAGATTCCCGGCGCGCGGCGTGCATGGCGCGAATCGTGCGGCGCGATCGACGTACCGACCGCTGTCGACGACGTCGCCGCTCTCGTGCCGACCGTGGGCACCCACGACGACCTTGAGATTGCCCGTGTGCGGTGCGGCTGGCCGAAAATGGGCACAGAGTTGACCGACGAGTCGATGGTTGCCGAAACCGACGTCGTCGACGTCGCGGTGAGTTTCACGAAGGGGTGCTACCCGGGGCAGGAACTCGTCGAGCGCATGGACAGTCGCGGTGCATCGGCACCGCGTCGTCTCGTCGTGCTGCCTGCAAACGGTTGTGTCGTCGGCGCACCGTACGTCGTCGATGCCGAAACTGTCGGACGAGTGACATCGGTGGCAGGGGATTTCGCCATCGTGTCCGTGGTTCGGGCGCATCTCGATCGCGTTGCCGACGTGCGTCGTGACGCCACGACGCAGCCCCAATGACGCGAATCGCAAGCGAGTAACCTGCGGGCGTGGCGATCGCCGACGACGACATCGAGCGTGTCCGCCAGGCCACGTCCCTGACGTCGATCGTGTCTCAGTACCTCGCATTGCGCCGTGTCGGGCGCAACCAGGTGGGCTTGTGTCCGTTTCACGCCGAAAAATCCGGGTCGTTCAACGTGCGTGAAGAAATCGGGCGCTACCGCTGCTTCGGTTGCGGCGCGTCGGGGGACGTGTTCACGTTCGTCCAGAACATGGAGCACGTCGATTTCGTCGGCGCAGTCGAGCACCTTGCGGCGAAAGCGGGAATCTCGCTCACGTACACCTCGGGCACCCAGCAACGCGACCGGCAACGCAGCAAGGAGCTCACCGCAGTCGTGGAGCGTGCAGTCGACTGGTACCACGACCGACTGCTCAATTCGTCCGACGCCCGTGCCGCGCGTGATTATCTGCGCGCGCGGGGGCTGTCGGGTGACGTGGCGCGACGGTTCAAGTTGGGGTGGGCCCCCGACGATTGGGATGCGCTGAGCAGGGCGTTGAAGGTCTCGCCGGAGATGATGCGCGAAGCGGGTCTCGGATTCACCAACTCGCGGGGACGCCAGCAGGACACGTTTCGTGCCCGGGTGATGTTTCCCATCTTCAAGGACAGCGGCGAGGCCGTCGGCTTCGGCGGTCGTGTTCTTCCCGGGAGCACCGATCCCGCGAAGTACAAGAACTCCCCGGAGTCGACCGTCTACGCCAAGTCACGCACGCTCTACGGGCTCAACTGGGCGAAGGCCGACGTTGTCAAGCTCGATCAGGTGGTCGTGTGCGAGGGGTACACCGACGTCATCGGTTTTCACCGTGTCGACATTCATCACGCGGTCGCCACGTGCGGCACGGCGCTCACCGAGGATCACGTTCGGCTGTTGAAGCGCTTCACCTCGCGAATCGTGCTCGCATTCGACGCCGATGCCGCCGGTCAGGGTGCAGCCGAGCGCTTCTACGAATGGGAACGAAAATTCGACGTCCAAGTTGCGGTGGCGCGGATCACCGGAGGCAAGGATCCCGGCGAACTCGCCGACTCCGATCCCGAAGCGTTGCGCCGGGCAGTTGCCGAACCCGAGCCGTTCCTCGCGTTTCGTGTGCGCCGCGTCCTCGAAGCCGGGTCGACCTCGACGCCCGAGGCGGCCTCGCGTACCGCGCGTTCCGCAATGGCGGTGATCAACGAGCATCCCGACATCCACGTGCGCAAGTTGTACGCCGGACAAGTGGCGACGCATGTCGGCATCCCGGTCGCCGACATCATGGCTGACGTCGCCCCGCAGCGACGGTCCGTCGTGGTGGGCTCGGCCGCGGATGCAACGGCATCGGCTGATGCCCGTGACGGCGCGTCGGGCGAGGAGGCCGTTCTTGCCCACCTGCTCGTCGACCCTTCGCTCGGCGACGTGTTGTCCGCGCCGCTTTTTTTGGGTGCTGCCCAACGGCGTGCGTATGAAGCGATTCGCGGTGCGGGCGGCGACGTTGCGCGCGCAATGCGCGACCTCGAGCCGCAGGCAGCCGCGGTCCTCGAGCGGGCGAGCGTTGCCGATCCGATCGGCGACCCGATCCCCGAGGTCGTCAACCTCGTGCGCGCAGCGGTGCGTCGCGCACTTGCGTCGCGCACCCGCACGCTCGACGCCGAGTCGATCAAGGCCGACCGCATCGTCAGGCAGACGATGGAGCGTCTGGTCGACCCGTCTGTGGCAGTATCGGTGCTGCCTGAGTTGCTGACATGGTTGCACGACGTCCACGAAAACGAGGCGGAACCGACATCAAGGGGGTGAGCCGGCAATGACGAGCATTTCGTTGCGCGGCGGTGACTCCCCGGATACCGTTCGCCAGTACCTCAACGAGATCGGCAAGGTGGATTTACTCACTGCCGAAAGGGAACGCGAACTCGGCAAGCGCATCAAGGACGGCTTGCGCGCAGAAGAGCGGTTGCAGGAAAAGGGCGACAACCTCGAGATCTCCGAGCGCCGCGAACTGAAGTACCTCGAGCGCGACGGACGCAAGGCCCAGGACGAAATGGTGCGGGCCAATCTGCGTCTCGTCGTGTCGATCGCCCGGCGGTACGACCGCAAGGAGCTCCAATTGGCCGACCTCATTCAGGAGGGCAATATCGGCCTGATGCATGCGGCGAAGAAGTACGACCACGAAAAGGGTTTCAAGTTCTCGACGTACGCAACGTGGTGGATTCGCCAGGCGATGACCCGGGCGATGGCCGACCAAGGCCGCAACATTCGCATCCCGGGTCACATGATGGAGATCGTCAATCGCGTGCAGCGCGTCGAGCGCGAACTTACCGCCGAGCTGAATCGCGGCCCGAGTCCCGAGGAAGTCGCGGCTCGCGCCGGAATTTCCGTGGACGAATTGTTGAAGATCAACCAACTCACGCTGTCCACGACCAGCTTGGATGCACCGATCGGCGTCGATGCCGACGATCTCACGGTCGGCGACACGATCGCCACCGAAACGACCGCCGACCCGTTGCGCGAGACGATGAGTCGCGCCCGCATCGAGATGATCGAGAAGTCGCTCGAGCATCTTCCCGAGCGGGAGCGGAGAATTCTGTCGATGCGGTTCGGGCTCGGGCAGTGGAAGGAAAAACCCCACACGCTCGAGGAAGTCGCCGCTCTCGAGGGAATCACTCGAGAGAGAGTGCGGCAGATCGAACAAAAGAGCCTGTCGCGACTGCGCCACCCGAACAACAAAGAAAGCCTGCGCTCGTTCATCGACGACGAATGAGCGCCTCGTGCGCGGCGGTCGCACGGGCGTCACTGGTAGCCTGCTACAGCCATTCCGGGGTAGCTCAGTTGGCAGAGCAACGGACTGTTAATCCGTCGGTCGTGGGTTCGA
>JBMTET010000037.1:0-11676 GCA_049433365.1 Ilumatobacteraceae bacterium
ACGAGCCGCCGAATGTGTCCACGCCCCATGCCGCCAACGTAAACGCCAATTCGAAATCAGACACCTTGAGGCCCTTTCGGACGCGTGCAATCACCGTGCAATTCGTGACATCACATGAGATGCACGAATAAAAACCCCTTCATTTCATTGCGCCCCCGGCACGGATCGAACGTGCGACCTGCGGTTTAGGAAACCGCTGCTCTATCCAACTGAGCTACGGGAGCATCGTCACGTGGTACGACGTCAAAACTATCCACAGATTTGCTGCGTGCTCGCACGGAACACCAAGGCGAGCACCCACCGGCGTCGCCAGGAGCTACCGACTTGACGTGACTACAGGTTCAGTCGCGCAACGGCCAGAGCCGCTTGAGTAACGGCGACGGTTCGCGGCAAGGCACAGAGCGGCGAGCTTTGCCGCGCGAGAGCCGCCGGCAAACTTGGCTGATACGTGTCGTTGCTCATCATCGCGACCGTGACACCGGAAGGCATCGTTGCGAGGACATGTCCGCATCCTCCAAGATGACCGACGGTGTCGAACTGGAAACTGTGCAGAAATCCGTATGACGCTGCTCCGGTATTTGGCAGCACTGCATTCGTCACTTGTGCTGACGTTGCCTGAGTTGCGAATTCGCTGCTAAAGATTTGCTGACTCTCCCACCGTCCTTTTTGGTGAAATAGCTGACCGAGGCGCGCGAGGTCACGACACGTGGTGTTCAGTCCGGTGCCCAACGAGGGATCACCCGACGCACCGTTTGATGACGGATCGTCCCCGACGTAGCCGGTATTGCTCATCCCCGTCGGACGAAAAACGTACTTCTCGGCGAAAGTTCTGTAACTCTCGCCTACCGCACGCTCGACGACTCGAACGAGTACTTGCAGTACCAATGTCGAGCTGTCGTAGTCAAAAACCGAGCCGGGAGTGGACACCAGAGGCAGTCGAATGGCGGTCGCCGACGACGTTCCCGCCGTGCTGTAAAACGCAGGTCCCGTATCAAACAAAGTCGCTTTCAAGCCGCTGGTATGGGTGAGCAGATGACGCACAGTGATTGCTGCTTTCGGCGTGCCCTTCCACTCGGGAATGAAGTCGGCCGCAGACTGATCCAACCTCAATCGCCCGAGCTGTATCGCCGCACCAACGACCGCTGCTACAGCCGGTTTCGACGACGAAGCCGGGACATATCGAGACGTCGGTGTTCCACCGTTGAAGTACCACTCGCCCACGATTCTTCCGTTGCGCATCGCCACCATGCACATTCCGCCGGCGGCACCGACGGCTCCCGCCTGGGCAGATGAAACGGCCGGATGACCCGAGACAGCCGGCTCACTTGCGCTCGTAACTGACGGAGCGTTCAACCCCGCGAGCGGCGTGCGCTTGTTGGCCTCCAACACGCAGACCGAGCCGTTCTTGTTGCGGTCCAGTTTTCGCGCACCGGCGTAGACGGCGCTCTGGACCGCCGGAGCCGCATAACCAAGCGCCACGGCACGCACAACTCCGGCACGATTTTTGGCCACTCCGTTCGGATACTTGGCAAGAATCTGTTGGCAATTCTTCAGACTCGGTGCTGCGATTGCAACTGATGGAACGGACATCGCCGCGAAAGCGGCCGTGACCATGACACATGACGCAATTTTTCGGAACATGTACCGGATAGTACCCCGCGCTCTAGCCAAGAGGCGTATGTGTCGAGTGAAGGTCTAGGAAGTCATGCCGCCGAGGCCGAGTGCACCGCGGGACAACTCGATTTCTCCCATGTGCCGCAACGCATGTTGATAGATCCAGCACTCGAGTGCATCGAGTACGGAGATGCCTTCCGGCCCCGCAACTCGTGCACTGAACGTCGACGCAACCTGCGGCGGCAGTGGTCGCGCAACGAGGATTCGACCGAGATCTTCAGGTGTAAGTGCGGTCAAGCAGTCGTCGAGCCGTAGAAAAACCTCATTCATGTACACGACGAACTGCGGATAGTCACCAATGCGTTGGTGCATCATTTCGCCCACCGTGCGATGCTTGCCGTGGTCGTTAATCGCCGGCTTAACCCGCTCGGCCCATGAGTCGTTCCACAACGCCGGTTTTCCGGTGACTATTCCGATTGACACGTCAATCATGTTCACGATGTGAAACAACGAAAACGCGATCGGCAGCATGCCTGGAAGCGCGACGTGGTTGACATGTGAGGCATCCATGGTTGCTGTCGCATCCCTGTACAGCGACTGCACTGCTCGCATGCGTCGCCGCAGGCTCTCAAGAGCTATGTCACCGTTGTCCGCCATACCCCGAATCGTACGTTTGTCGGGAAGAACGACCAAGCTGCCGACGAAGTACGGTTGGCAGGGATTGCCATGGCCCTGGGAGCGATTCGACATCACGTGGTCATTGACGCGCCGGCGGATGCCGTATGGGCCCTTGCCGGTGATCCTTCCAGACTGACTGAGTGGTTTCCGGGAATCATTGATTGCCGCGTCGATGGCACTGCGCGAACGATCACGACGTCAACGGGTTTGACGTTACCCGAGACCATTCTCGTCAACGATCCCGTGCTGCGCCGTTTCCAATACGAGATTACGCTTCCCATGTTTTCGTTCCACCGCGGCACCATAGACGTGCTTGAGTTTGATTTCGGACGATGCGTCGCCGTGTACGCAACGGAAGCGGATCCACGGGCCATGGCAATGATGATCGGTGCGGGTGCTGCACGTGCACTCGAGATCTTGAAGCACACTTGCGAGAAGGAGCAACGCTGATGGGTCGCAAGATTCTTTTCGTCACCACTGATCAGCAGCGCTACGACACATTGGCGTGCAACGGCGGGATCCTCTCGCGTACTCCGGTTATTGACGCACTGGCATCACGCGGATACAGGTACGAACGAGCGGTCCCACAATCCGTGGTGTGCATGCCATCTCGCAGCACACTGCTCACCGGCCAATGTCCGAGTACCCATGGTGTCTGGATGAACGGTGTACCGCTTCCGGACGATGCTCCATCGGTCGCCGTCGAGCTTCAGCGCGCCGGTTATCGCACCGCCCTCATCGGCAAGCCACACTTCGAACCGTTCATTGACCCATTTGCCCTGTTCACCGAAAACTCGTTCGCTCGCGCGGGTACCTTCGGTCCCCATCGCGGATTTGATCATTTTGAAACGGCCACACACGGCGCCATTGGTCCCTTGCACTACGCACATTGGTTGGCGCGTGAACATCCCGAAGCCGTAGGCATGTATTACCGCGTTCTCGACAACGCGCTCGAGGTCAATGCCGAAGGAGGCGGTGCCACCGGCGCACCTCAGGTGCATGACAATCCGATTCCGCGCGAGTGGTACCACACCGACTGGGTGGCTGATCGCACGATCGCCTGGCTCGAGTCGCTCGGATCGGAAGATGATTGGTTTTGCTGGCTCAGTTTTCCCGATCCACATCACCCCTGGGACCCGCCGTCGTCAGAGTTGCACCGGGTGAACTGGCGTGACGTTCCTCTTCCGGCCGGATACCCGACTTCCCGCGAAGAACGTGAGGCGTTACTTGACTCGAAACCTAGACACTGGCGTGCGTGGTACGACGGCCACCTCGTATCGAATTACGAGGCACCACTGACATGGGTGCCGGCGATGATGACCGACGACCAGGTACGTGAAGTCAATGCGCGCAATGCGGTGGAAGTCGAGCTCATCGATGAAGCGCTCGGCAGAGTAATCCGCGCGATTGAGCGTCGCGGTTGGGGCAACGACTTCGACGTCATCTTTACGACGGATCATGGTGAGCTGCAGGGCGACTTCGGCCTTCTCTTCAAAGGTCCCTACCACGTCGACGGACTCATGCGACTGCCGCTCATATGGGCACCGGCTCGCACCAGCACGCCGGCACCGACGACGGTGAGTACACCGGTCGGACTGATTGATGTCGCACCGACTCTCTGTGCGATTGCCGGTGTCGAAGTTCCAACGTGGATGGAGGGAAAACCACTGCCGACGAGCGATCATGATGCCGATGCACGAGGCTTCGAGCGGGTGCTCACTGAATGGGATAGTGAACTGTTTGGAATCACGGTGTCGCTGCGCACGATCACTCGCGACGGATGGGTGTGCAGCACGTACCAACCCGGCACGATGCATGACGGAGGCGAAGGCGAACTGTACGATCTTTCCGACGACCCCTTGCAGCATGTCAATCGTTGGAGCGATCCGGCTTGTGCGGAGATTCGCTCGGATCTCGTAGCTGACTTGTGGGATCACCAGCCCCACCCCAGTGCGCCGCGGATTCCCGTACAAGCTCCGGTGTGAACACGGGCCAAGTGGCGCGATTTTGGTCGATGATTCAGAGTCGGCACCAGTCGAGCGAACCACGTGTTAGCGGACTGTTAGTGACCAAGTGACGTGACCCGTCGCGATCCCTTACTTTCGTCACGTGCGTCGCGTGGTCCTCATGTTCAGCGCGACATTCGGCATCGCAGTCGGAGCGTGTGCAAGCTCGCCTCCTGACGCGAGTCCGACCCTTGAATCAACTCCCCCGTCGACAATTCAGACCGAGCCGTTCGATCCCGACAACTGTGCACAAAAACGCTGGGGATCGGATCCGCGATTCGTCCGGGCACGGACGACACCTTTCGTCAATCATCCGACACCCGACCTCACTGCGGTGAACGAGCGGATCACCGGCAAGGTGACCCGTACGTCGCCGGCTACGGCAGATCGCCTGATTTTGCAGGTGGAAGATCGCGAAAGTTTCCACATACCCGGAGACAACTGGTACGTGCGCGCCGTGAACATGACCAATGTGTCGACGGAGGCCGTCGACTATCAGGCACAGGTGACGTTCACCAATTCATCCGGTCGCACCGTTGAAGGAAACTCGCTCGGCGTGCCACCCCAACCGGGCAGATCGGTCATCTTGCCGGGAGAGACGGGAATTTTGTGGTTGACGGCGGGCTGGAATGAGCTGGGTGTGAACCCGTACGTCAAGGGCCGCGACACGGTCAGTGTCGTCGTTCGCCTGCTGAATGCCGTGACGCGAACTCCGGTGCAGGAGTTTCGACATGTCGACAACGTGAGCATTGCCAACCGTGTCGATTCTGAAACCTACGTCCGGGTACCGCTATCAGGGATCGTCGTCGATGCCGAAACGAACAGACCGCTGGTCAATGCAGAGGTGGAGGTAAAGCATCCAACACTTGGTGTGCATGTCGCCACGACGGGTGGAGACGGTCGTTTTCGTGCCGATCTGTACGCCTTCCGCTCGACGTATTCCGGCGATTGGATGCCCCACTACGTCACCGTCGGACGGCGCAACTACGGGTCGTGCAGCTTCGCACTTGAAGCACAACCCGACGACTCGTTCGATCTCGAGGTGAGAGTTGCGCGCACGCCACCACCTGACCAGTGGCGCATTGCACACCGATGGTCAGGGGAGCTCAACCTCAACAGATCGAAGGTGTCGGGCGATGGTCGCATTGCCGCCATTGCCGAATCGCACTCGATCCTCCCCCGCGACGCAGCCGAGGCGGCGTACCGCAATCGAGGTCACCTGCGAGTGTTCTCCACCCGCGACGGACACCTGTGGAGCCGACCGCTCGGCGGCGAGACGTTCGCCATCGACGTCAACAACGACGGCTCACTGATCGCCACCAGCATCGACATTCCCGGGGAGTCATTCGGTGTCGTCTTGTACGACGGCAACGGAGACGTCGTGTGGGTGGCCGACGACCGGTCGATATCGCGCCAAGTCTCCCCCAACGGTCTGCGCAACCAAGCGTTTCGTTCGGTGGCCATCTCGCCGGACAGCACGGTGCTCATGGGCGGCACGTGGGACGGGCGGCTGTACGTGTGGAGCATCACTGACAGGAAGCTTCTCTACTCACGAACCTTTCCCGACCAGATTGGTCGGATCCAAATCTTCGACAGCGGCGACTATCTGGTCGGCAGTGGAAACGGATACCTCTACATGCTCGATGCATCGGGAACCGTTCGTTGGCTCACCTATCTGGGTGCAGCACCCATCGCATGGGAGTTCAGCAAGAACTACATCATCGCCGCGGGCAAACAGGCGACCCACCTCACGGCACTCGACTACAACGGTCGAATTCTGTGGGAATTCGAAACGACGAGCACCACCCACGACATCGACATCTCGCCCGACGAGCGATTCATCGTGGCACGAAGCTCCGCCGGGCAGTACTCATCGGTCGTTTTGACCACTGACGGCATGGTGAAAGGCAGTCTCGCCAACGGTGAGCCGGCTGCATTCTTTTCCGATTCGCGCACGATGTTGTTGTCGGGTCACACGATGGTCGGCGAAAGCGCCAACGTGTGGATCGCCGTCGGCGACGTCAATGGAACGGTGCGGTGGAGCGACATGAACCTCGCGCCGACGATTCACCGCGGTCCGACGGGAGGACTGGCGTGGATTTCCCCCGACGACCGTTATGCGATCGTTGCCTCTGGTCATCACGTGTACAACCTCGTGGCGCGCGACTGAAGCACAGCTTCGGCGCTTTTGGAGAATCGCTCGCCCCGGCCCTACTGTGAGCCAAACGACGGATACGGGGGTATGTCGTGGGGGTACAAGGTCAGCCAACGAATCCGCTGCTCTCCAGTCGCAATCGACTGAAGCTCGGAGTGTTCGGCGTCAACGTCAGCGGTGGCTGTTCGATGACCGACATGCCCGAAGTGCTGAAGATAGAGTGGGACGAGTCGGTACGCGTTGCCAAGGCGGCGGAAGCCGCAGGAATTGAGGCGATCATTCCCGTTGCCCGGTGGAAGGGCATGGGCGGCAAGGTCAACTTCAACCACCGCAACTTCGAAACGTTCACGTGGGCAGCCGGGCTTGCCGCCGTCACCTCGAAGATCGGTGTGTTTGCCACGTTTCACGTTCCGACGGTTCACCCGGTGCGCGCGGCAAAGGAAGTCGCCACCATCGACCACATCTCGGGTGGACGTTTCGCGCTCAACCTCGTTGCCGGTTGGAACGAGGACGAGATGCGGATGTTCGGTGCACCGCAACTCCCCCACGACGAGCGATACGACGTCGCCGACGAGTGGATTTCGCTGTGCAAGGAGCTCTGGACCCGCAACGACGAGTTCGATTGGAAAGGCAAGTACTTCGACAGCCCCAAGGTGTACTCCGAACCAAAGCCGGTGCAACGCCCGAACCCGGTGCTCATGAGCGCCGGAAACAGCGAGCGTGGACAGCACTTCGCCGCCAAGCACACCGATCTCAATTTCGTCGTCGGCGGCGACATCGAAAGCGTCGGCAAGATTGCGCGCAACGTGAAACGGCTCGCGCGCGAGTCGTACGGTCGCGACATCCAGGTGTTCGGCCAGGGATACATCGTGTGCCGTGACACGGAGGAAGAAGCGATCGCCTACCGCGACAATTACGTGAACGCCAAAGGTGACTGGGAGGGTGTCGAAAACCTGCTCAACGTGCTCGTCCCCAATTCACAGAGTGCACTCGGAGACGGTTGGCGATCGATGGCGGCGAATCTCATCGCCGGTTACGGTGCGATACCGCTCGTCGGAACACCCGATCAAGTCGTCGCCGGAATGTCGGCATTCGCCGAAGCTGGTTTGGATGGCATTTCCGTCAGCTGGGTGGATTACCACGCAGGCTTGCAGCAGTTCAACGACGTTTTGCGACCGATGCTCGTGAAGGCCAAACTGCGCGAGTCGTAATCTCCGCACCGACGGCGCGCTTAATCGTCCGTTGGTGGATGCGGCAGCAATCCGATGAGGGTGTGCGAGAACGCACCGTCGACGTCGATCACCTGGCCGGTGACGTAACGGGCGTCGTCCGACAACAAGAACGCCGCCACGGCGGCAACGTCGTCGGGTTGCCCGAGGCGACCGAGCGGCACCATGGCGCGGCGCTTCTCGGCGAGTTCGGGCACCGAATACACCTCTTCGGCAATCGCCGTGACGATGAGCCCCGGTGCAAGCGCGTTCACCCGCACACCCTTCGGGCCCCACTCGACAGCAGCCTGGCGGGTAAAGGCGGCGACCCCGGCTTTCGTCGCCGAATACATACCGCCCGTGAGTGCCGACAGTCGCGCCGCAACCGAAGCCAGGTTGACGATTGCGCCTTTCGTCGCCACGAGGTGCGGCAGCGCGATGCGTGACAGGCGCACGACGGCGCGAAGGTTCGTCGAGAACGTCTGGTCAATGAGATCGTCGGACAACACCTCGAGCCGTGCACGGCGAATGATGCCGGCGTTGTTCACGAGCGCGTGCAAGCCGCCGAATGCGGCGACCGAGTCGGCGATGATCCGCTCGGCGTCGCGGTCGACGTCGCCCACGACGGCGACTCCTCCGATGCGATCGGCAACCTTGTGCGCCGTGTCGGCATGCAGATCGTTGACGATCACTTTCCACCCGCGCGCGGCAAGTTCGATGGCGATTCCCTCACCGATACCGGTACCGCCACCGGTGACGAGAACGCTCTTCGTCGTCATCAGTCGCTCCTCGGATGCGGCAACAAGCCGATGAGCGTGTGCGAAAAGCCTCCGTCGACCTCGATGATCTGACCGCTCACGTATTCGGCATCGTCGGAAAGCAGGAATGCAACGACCGTGCCGATGTTCTCGGGGCGGCCGATCTTTTTCAGCGGGATCATCGCCCGGCGCTTCTCGTACGTTTCGGGCACCGAGTACACCGCCTCGGCCATGGCGGTGCGGATGAGCCCAGGTGCAACGGCGTTGACGCGCACACCTTTCGGACCCCACTCGGCTGCCGCCTGGCGGGTGAACGCCGAGACACCGGCCTTCGACGCCGAGTACAAGCCTCCGCCCACCTGGGCGATCTCGGCGGCGATCGACGAGATGTTGACGATCGACCCCCCGGTGCTCTCGAGGTGCGGCAGAGCGAATCGCGACAACCGTACGGTGGCGCGAAGGTTGACGGAGAACACCCGGTCGAGATGTTCGTCGGGAACCGACTCGAGCATCGAACGCATGATGATGCCGGCGTTGTTCACGAGACCGTGCAACGCCCCGCACTGCTTAACACTCTCGGCGATCAGTCGCTCGGCATCCTTGTCGACGTCACCGGGCAGAGCGATGCCACCCACCGCCTTGGCAACGGCTGCCGCTTTGTCGGCATCGACGTCGTTGACGACGACGTGCCAGCCGCGACCGGCGAGCACGTGCACGATGCCCTCACCGATGCCCGATCCGCCGCCCGTCACGAGTACGTGTTTGTCCGCCATGTGTGCTCCGTTTCCGTGTGTCCGATTTACAGTTCGCGCCCGATGCGAAATCCGTCCCAGATCGCGTCGATTGCCCGACGCGGGGCGAGGCTGTCGCCGACGAGGTGCACCTCGATGCCGAGCTCCTCGAGCGGTGCGCGCAACGAGTCGTTGGCGACCCCGTACCACGACGCGACGACGGCATCGACGTTGTCGATCGTTTCGGTGGCTTTGCTCCAGCCGTGCATGAGCGTGACGTCGCGTGTTCCGATCGCCACGAGACTGCGGTACTCGAGGATGTTCACTTTCGCCGCCGCCAGCCGCCGCAGCAGAGTGGGCTTGCTGAAGATGTCGATCTCGGCGCCTGCCGGCGTGGGTGACACGACCGTGACGCGGTGACCGCGCGCAGCCAGACATTCGGCCGTGGTCAACGATTTCCAGTCGGCTTCGCCGCAATCGGCGATGACGACGTGCTCCCCCGTCACACCATCGTGGATCGCCTGCGGAACCGTGACGACGTGCGGTTGGTCGGCACCGGGCACCCCGGGCAAACCGGGCGTGGCACCTGTGGCGACGATGACGACGTCGGGCACGAGAGCGCGGATGCTGTCGACGGTTCCCTCGACCCCGGTGAGAATTTTCACCCCGAGGCGCTGACATTCGTCGCGCAACCACGTGACGCTGCCGGCGAACTCGGCACGGTACGGCATGGTCGCGGCTGCAGTGAGCACCATTCCACCCGTGTGCTTGGCTTTCTCGAGCAACGTCACCTGATGACCGCGCAGCGCTGCGGTCTCGGCGGCCTTGAGTCCACCCGGACCGCCACCCACGACGACGACGTGTCGCGGCGACGTGGTGCGCTGCATCGTGTCAATGCCCATGGTGCGTTCGTAGCCAACGGCCGGGTTGACGAGACACGCGATGGTGGTGCCGCGGTGCGGGCCGCCGCGACAACCGACGTTGCACGAAATGCATTCGCGGATCCGTTCGCGGTTGCCACCGAGAGCCTTGTTCGTCCATTCCGGGTCGGCGATGAGCGGGCGCACGACGCACACGAGGTCGGCGACCCCGGTCGACAGGATGTCCTCGGCGTTGTCCGGGGTGACGATGCGTCCGACGCTCATCACCGGCACACCACGCGCCACTTTGCGAATCGCGCCGGCGTTCTCGACGAAGGGGCGGCGCGGAAAGCTCATGTCGGGAATCATCGTTTCGATCGACGCGTAGTTGCTCACGCTGACGCTCACGTAGTCGACCTGCACCTGGCTGAGGATGAGATCAACAGCTTCGATCGCCTCGTCGAGTTCGATGCCGCCGGGGACGAATTCGTCGGATGTGACACGGATACCGACCGGCACGTCGCCGACGGCCTTGCGCACCGCCTCGAACACTTCGAGCGGGAACCTGCAGCGGTTCTTCAGCGAACCGCCGTAGTCGTCGTCGCGCTTGTTCGAGAACGGTGAGATGAACGAGGCGAGCAGGTAGCCGTGCGCCATGTACACCTCGAGGCCGTCGAAGCCGGCGGCGAGGTACCGCTTGGCCGCCGACGCGTACGCATCGACCATTTCGGCGATTTCGCGGGTGGTCATGGCGTGCGGAACGATGCGGCTCGACGGATCGACCACCGGTGACGGTGCCCACAACTCGCGATGCGATGCCCACGAATGACCCTGGCGGCCGAGGTGCGACAACTGGCCGAAGATGTGCGCTCCGTGTTCGTGCACCGCATCGGCGACCAGGCGGTACGACTCGACCATCGAATCGTTCCATACCTGGTTGATTCCGGGAAACGTCATGCCCGTCGGATGCACGATTCCCGATCCTTGGATGACGAGGCCGACGCCACCCTTGGCGCGTTCACCGAGGTAGTCGGCCTGACGTTGCGACAGACCGTGTTCGTGCCACTCGACGAAGCGGCTGCCGTGACCCGCCATGACGACGCGGTTGCGCAACGTGATGTTGCCGACACGACACGGGCTGCCGAGCGTCGGATACTGCGTCACGAAAGTCCCCCAACTTCCGGTGGCCGCGCCACCAACGCGCAACTTAGTGCGTGTCGTTGCGGTACGACAAGTCGGTGCGGTCGCGCACACCTTGCTCGAACGTTCCGATCTTCACCGGAAACGACGCGGTGGCACTGAGGTCGGTGGCGATCGACCAGTCGTGCATGACGACGCGGCGCTTGATGCGCCACACGCCGTCACGCTTCTCGAATCGGTCGATGTAGCGACCGAAGAACTGGTCCAACCACTGCGTGCCCTTGTCGTCCTGGCGTCGCAAGTACGCCATCGTGTACGTCTCGCCCTTGGCGATGACCGGCGATTCGAGCTCGATGAGCGAGTTTCCGATGGTGTGGCTGGTGATGATTGCGCGATCCGTGAGCGACTTCACGATGAATGCACCGAAGTCGGGCCCCGGGCCCTTCCAGTGGCCGTGATCGTCCCAACTGTCGTCGTGGTAACACGAGTCGATGAGCTCGCGATCGAGTCGGTCGACTCCCCGGCA
>JBMTET010000038.1:0-10913 GCA_049433365.1 Ilumatobacteraceae bacterium
CGAGCGTAGGTGTCGAGTGGTGGGCGTGACGGGACTCGAACCCGGGACCTCCACCATGTCAAGGTGGCGCTCTAACCAACTGAGCTACACGCCCGAAAGCGGCATCAGCCTACAAGGCGCGCAGTCGCAGTGAGACTTCGTTGGCAAGCAGCCGTCCGGCGCGGGTGAGCACGATCCGGTCCCCCGCCACGGCGACAAGGCCCTCGAATTCGGTGCGATCGTCGTCGGCCAATGCGGCGAGTGGCACGCCGTCTCGGGTACGCAACGCCAACTGCAACCGCTCGAGCGAGCGGGTCGTGGCATCGAGATCCTCGTGACTCGACTCGGGCGACTCGCCCGCTTCGACGAGCTCGACGTAGCGATCCGGAGTGCGTACGTTCCACGCGCGACGACCATCGCGATGCGCGTGCGCGGCACTGCCGAATCCGGCGTAGTCGCCGCCGCTCCAGTACACCGCGTTGTGCCGGCACTCGTGACCCGGGCGCGCCCAGTTGGAAATCTCATAAGTGAACAGTCCGTGCTCGGCGAGGAGATCGTCGACACGTTCGTATTTGTCGGCAAGGTCGTCGTCGTTCGGATGACGTGCAGGAGTGGTGGCGAGCACGGTTCCCGCTTCGACGGTGAGCGCGTACGCCGACACGTGGGGCACGCCGAGACCGGCGATCGCCGACACGGTCTGCGACCAGTCGTCGAGGGTCTCTCCGGCTGCCCCGTAAATGAGATCAACGTTGAACGTTGACAGACCCGACTCGTGCACCGCCTCGATCGCCGCCACCACGTTGCGCGGCGCGTGGGTTCTGCCGAGGCTGACGAGCACGTGTTCGCGGGTTGACTGCACGCCGATGCTCACGCGCGACACGCCTCCTGCGCCGTACGTTGCAAGCAGTTCGGGAGTGACGTCGTCGGGATTGCATTCGACGGTGAATTCGACACCGGGCTCACGGGGAATCTCTGCGAGTACGTCCATGAGCAACGACGGATCGACGCGCGTCGGCGTGCCGCCGCCGACGAAGATGGTGCGCGCCGACGGAAGGCCGTTGGCACAGGCCAGGCGGATCTCGTTGCGCAATGCACCGAGATACCGCTCGATGAGATGGTCGCGGTCGGTGAACGTGGCGAAGGCGCAATAGTCGCACTTGTGCCGGCAAAACGGCACGTGCACGTACACACCGAAGCCGATGTCACGCGCCGGTGCGAGGATCGACCAGGTCACGTCGACCCGGTCATGCCGTGGGCGGCACGAACACCAGCCCGAGGCTGGCGAGCCGGGCGGGCACTTCGTCGACGCTCACCTCGAGCATCACGGCGATCGCCCGGATGTCGTGCGCCCGCACGGTGATGACCTTGCCGTTGAAGTCCTGGCGCTGCACTTGAATCATGCGCAAAAACTTCTCGAGCATCGAGAACTGCGTGCCCTGCATCTGGCCGAGTTTGGCCACGTCGATGCGCAACTTTCCCTGGGTCTCACCCGAACCCGGCGCGATGTCGCGCACGTCGCGCGGGAGCAGTTGATCGATCGGCACCCCGTAAAACTTCGCCAGTCGCTCCATACGCGGGAGGGACAACGCACGTTCGCCACGCTCGTACGCACCGAGCACCGAGGCCTTGAACTCCTGATTCGAGTTCGTTTCGACATCGGTGAGCGCCATGTTCTTTTGCAGTCGGATCGAACGCAGACGTTCGCCGACGAGCCTGTTGAACGGGGATGATTCGTCGTCGATGTCAGCCATTGCGATGATGTTCCTTCGTCCGCGGCACTTGCGATTCTCGGATGCGACCGAGCAACGTTGCCGCAACCAGTGTGGCAGTCTCGGCGCGCAAGATCGTGTCACCCAGCGCCACTCGCGGCACGTCGTCACGCAACTCGACCGGATCGAATCCACCCTCGGGCCCGATGACGATGAGCCGCGTTGCAGCGTCGAGTTCGGACCCGTCGGGATCGGCGACGGCTGCACCCGATCGCGAGCAGACGTCGGCAAGTGTCACGAACGACTCGACGACCGGTAGGCGCGTGCGACGCGACTGCATGGCTGCCTCGCGGGCGACACGTTGCCAACGAATGAGTTGCTTGTCGAGTCGCTCTCCCGACCACTTCACGACCGCGCGACGCGTGGGCAGCAGCGGCACGATGCGATCCACCCCGAGTTCGGTGAGCTTTTGCACGGTCCACTCGGAGCGCTCGCCCTTCACCGGAACGAATGCCACCGCGATGTCGTACGCGGGTGGCAGATCGTGGCGTACGGCGCCGCCACCGACCGCAACGGCATCGACTCCCCCGACGACCGGATCATCGCCGGGGTGAACGAGAAGGTCCCCGTGCGACCAGCGCACCAAGCGCCAGCCTCCCGCGCCGTCGCTGCACGACACGATCTCGCCCTCGCGCAACCGCAACACCTTCGCCAGGTGGTGACGATCGTCGGGATCGAGTTGCGGGGCGGCGAGGTCGTTCACGAATACGTGTGCCGAGGAGTTGCGCAACGCCGCGTTCACCGGAACGCCACCGTCACGAGAAGGCCGACTTGATTTTCGAGAGCAGGCTCCCGTCGTCGGCAACCTCGTCGCCGCGACTCGCGGCAAACTGGCGCAACAAGTCGCGCTGTTCGGCCGTGAGGTCGGTCGGTACCTCGACCACCACGCGCGCCCGTAAATCGCCGCGACCCCGCGCCCGACCCGTCGTGGTGAGTCGCGGCACTCCCCGCCCGCGCAACACGAACTCGCGGCCGTGTTGCACACCGGCGGGCACGACGAGCTCCTCGTCGCCGTCGAGTGTCGGCAACGTCATCTTGGTGCCCAATGCGGCCTGCGCGATCGTGACGACGACGTCGGTGACGAGATCGTCCTCTTCGCGGTGGTAACGCTCGTGATCGGCGACTCGCAGATGCACGTACAAGTCGCCAGCTGCACCACCGCGTTGTCCGGCCGCACCGCGACCACCGAGACGCAACGTCTGCCCCGATGCAATCCCGGCCGGAATTTCGACGGTGAGCGTGCGATCCGTGATCGTGCGACCCTCGCCGCGGCACGTACGACACGGTGTGGCGATGATTTCACCCATGCCGTTGCATCGGCCGCACGGACTTGCCGTCACCATTTGGCCGAGCATGCTCTGGCGAACGCGCCGAACTTGCCCGGTGCCGCGGCACTCGGTGCACTCTTGCGGCGACGTTCCCGTTTGTGCACCGGACCCCGCGCAATCGTCGCAGCGAACGGCGGTGCGCACGGAAACCTCGTGCTCGCAACCGAATACGGCGTCCTCGAAGCTCACGTCGGCAACGACCTCGAGATCCTGACCGCGCGGCGGACCGCTCGGTCCTTGTCGACCACCGAACGGTGATCCGCCACCGAAGAACGCATCGAATATGTCACCGAAGCCCGCAGTGAAGGGATCGCCACCGCCGCCCGCACCCCCGACACCCGCTTCGCCGAACTGGTCGTAGCGTGCCCGCGCTTGCGGGTCGCTGAGCACCTCGTAGGCGCGGCCCACCTCTTTGAACTCTTCCTCGGCGGCGGGGTTGTTCGGATTGGCGTCGGGATGCAATTCACGGGCGCGTTTGCGGTACGCGCGCTTCAGCTCGTCGGCCGAGGCGGTGCGGGCGACGCCGAGCAACTCGTAAAAATCACGGGCCACCGATCAGCCCTCCGACAGCCGGCGACCGAGCTGGTCGCCGACCACCTCGACGGTGGCGAGTGCCTGCGGGTAGTTCATGCGTGTCGGGCCGAGAACACCGACGCTGCCCACACGGGTGCCGTCACGCACGACGGGCGCAATGACCACCGAACACGCGCTCAACGGCTCGACACCGTGTTCGGTGCCGATCGCCACGGACAAACCCCGGTTGATGAGGTCGCGCACGAGCGACACGACCACGTACTGCTGCTCGAGTGTTTCGAGCACCTGACGCACGACGTCGACGGCATCGAAGGCATGCGTGAGTGCCGACGCGCCGCCGACGAACACCGACTCGTCGGACTCGTGGCGCGGCAGCGCCGCAGCAATCGTGGCCGCCAGCGATTCGACGTCGACGTCGACTCCATCGCCCGTGCGTGGTTCGAACACGGCTTCGGAAATCGACTTTCCGACCATCGATTCGGACAACCGTCGCGATACCGCGGCGATTTGGGTGTCGGACATCTCCACGGGAAACTCGACATGTTGGCTCTCGATGATTCCGTTCGACAGAACCGCAACGACGGTGCCGTGTCGCTCGGACAAGCCGACGACCTGAACGGAGCGCACTTCGGCGCCGACCACGGTCGGTCCGGTGACGACGGCGGTGTAGCTGGTGAGCTGCGAGAGAAGCAACGAGGTGCGGTGCAGCGTTTCTTCGAGCCGGAACGATGCCGAATCGAAGAACGTGCCGACCCGCTCGCGGCTCACGGCATCGAGCCGACCGACCTCGCTCGACGTGAGGTGGTCGACGTAAAACCGGTAGCCCTTGTCGGTCGGCACCCGACCCGCCGACGTGTGCGGTTGGGCGAGGAATCCCTCGTGCTCGAGATGCGCCATGTCGTTGCGAATGGTTGCCGGCGACACGCCGAGCCCGGGCAGCTTGGCGACGTGACCGGACCCCACGGGCTGACCCGTGGAAACGTAATGCTCAATCACGGCCCGAAGGATCGCGATCTTGCGGTCGTCGAGTGCCGAAACGCTCATGGGAGTGCCTTCAGGCTACCGATTCGGCGCCGTGCGTCGGGAACGCTGCGCGCATCGCACGCAACGAGTGCCGCTACTTCTTCGGTGCTCGTCGCGGCGGAGACGATTTTTTTGCAGTAGCGCCCGACGACGCGTCACCCGAGCCGCTGACGAGCTGGTAGCGGCGCAACGACTCGTTGCGCTCGGCGGAGTGATCGACGATCGGTGCGACGTAACCGGCCGGGATGCCACCGGGCGCGAGATGCGGCTCGTGCACGAATCGATCGGCAACGTCGGCGATTTCGGGGATCCAGCGCCGCACGTACGCACCGGCGGGATCGAACTTTTCGGCCTGCATCGCGGGGTTGAATATGCGGAAGTACGGTGCGGCATCGGTGCCGGTTCCCGCGGTCCACTGCCAGCCGTGGTTGTTCGACGCAAGATCACCGTCGACGAGATGTTGCATGAAGTACTTTGCACCCCACTGCCACGGCAGGTGCAGATCCTTGACGAGAAAACTTGCCACGATCATTCGCACACGGTTGTGCATCCAACCCGTGGCGAGCAACTGGCGCATGCCCGCATCGACGATCGGATAGCCGGTGCGCCCGGCACACCACGCCGCAAAACGCTCCCGTGCCCGGTCGTCGGTGTCGACGGGCATCGCGTTCATCTTCGGCTGGAGGTTGTTCCACGCGGTGTGCGGTTGGTGGTGCAGCACGTCGGCATAGAACTCGCGCCAGCACAACTCGCTGCGGAAGTGGTCGTGGTTCGGGTTCGCATGCAACTCGGCGAGCAACTGGCGCGGGTGCAACGTGCCGAACCGCAGGTAGGGCGAGAGCATGCTGCAACCGTCGCGATCGGGAAAGTTTCGCTCCTCCTTGTACCGCGACAACGCGTCGGACGCGAACAGTTCCCACCGCTTCCATGCAGCCGCTTCACCGGCGGCAGGCAGATCGGCGTCGACATGGGGGTCGGCGGGAATCCCGTCGCTCGCCACGTCGGGTGCACCCCGTAGGTTCGGCGCACTCGGGGCGGCGAGCGGCTCGCGCCACCCGACGGCGTTCCAGCCGCGCGAGAACGGAGTGAACACCGCGTACGGCGTGCCGTCGGGTTTGCGCACGGTGCCTGGTTGCACCGCGTACGGGGTGCCGACGCGTTCGAGTCGCACACCGATCGCATCGAGTCGTTGCGCCACTTCGGCATCGCGTCGCGCGCCGTACGGTGCGAAGTCGCCGCTGACGAACACGCAATCTGCCTGCACCTCACGAGCAAGCATCGGTACGATCTCGCGCGGATCACCGTGTCGCACGACGAGCGCACCGCCGAGCTGCTCGTTGAGGTCGCGTAGCGAGCGGTACATGAAGGCGAGTCGCGGCGCACCCGACCGGGTGAGAAACGTCGGATCGAGCACGAACACGGGTGTCGTCGTGCCGTGTGCCAATGCAGCATGCAGGGCGGGATGGTCGGCGACGCGCAGATCGCGACGGAACCACATCACCGCAGCGGGCATGGCGCGAAACTACCGCCAACGCCGGGCGACGACTGCGACGCAGATCAGGCAAATGACTCCGCCGTACGCCATAGACAATTCGAGCGACACGTAGTCGGCAATGAGACCGGTGATCGGTCCACCGATCGGTGTGCTGCCGAGGAACGCCACGGCGGTGAGCGCGAGCAGTCGCCCGCGCATGTCCGGCGGTGACTCCTGTTGCGAAATCGCACTGCCCGCGGCGATCATCGCTGCGCCGGCCGCACCGAGCGGCAGACACAGAATGAGTGCGACGACAAGCGACGGTGCGAATGCGACTGCAATGTTGCACACCCCGAGCAACGCCACGTTGCCGGCGAACCAGCGCAGCGACACCCGGCTCAGGCGCGCGGTGACGAGCGCCCCGACGATGCTGCCGATACCGGTGACCGTGAGAAGGAATCCGAACGCGGCACCGGCACCCCACTTCACGTCGGCGAGTTTGGGAAACACCACCTGGTAGTTGAAGGCGAACGTGCTGACGATGACGTTCACCGAGAACATCGTCGCCAATCTCCGGTTGTTGCGCACGAAACGCAACACGTCGCGCACGGGCGAACCACCCGCAGGGCGTCTCACCGCCGGGATCATCTCGCCACGACGCAACCCGACGACTCCGTAGATCATCGCGGCGAACGACATGCCGTTGATGAGAAACAACCACGAGGTTCCGAGCGGCCCGATGAGCAATGCGGCAAGCGCCGCACCGAACACCCGCGAACCCGTCATGACGGCGGTGTTCAACGACATGGCGTTGGCCACCTGCTCGGTGGGTACCAGCTCGGTGATCAGGCCGCGGCGCGCCGGATTGTCGAAGGCGCCGACGACTCCGAGAAACAGCGACAGCAGGTACACGACCGGCAAATTCACCCAGCCGGCCAGGTCGAGGAAGCCGAGCGCGAGCGCCTGCACGGCGAGCAGGATCTGCGTCCACAACATGATCGTGCGCCGGTCGTAGCGGTCGGCAAACGCCCCGGCCCACGTGCCGAGCAGGAGCATCGGCAGGAACTGGAACGCCACCGTGTAGCCGAGATCCGACGCCTTGCCGGTGAGTCGGTACACGAGGTACGCCGTCGCGGTGAGCTGCAGCCACGACCCGATGCTCGAGAGCAGCAGTCCGGCGAAATACAACCTCGGGTTGTAACTGCGCAGCGAACGGAACGTGCCGCCACGTTTCAGCGAATCGGCATGGATCGGCGCATCATCGGGCGCAACCGGCGCAGTCTCGGTCATTTCACTCAGTCGTCAAGTTTCAGCGCCGAAATGAACACGTCCCCCGGCACCTCGACGCGACCGATCGCCTTCATCTTCTTCTTGCCTTCCTTCTGCTTCTCGAGAAGTTTGCGCTTGCGCGAAATGTCACCGCCGTAGCACTTGGCGAGCACGTCCTTGCGCTTGGCCTTGACGGTCTCGCGGGCAATGACCTTTCCCCCGATTGTCGCCTGGATCGGAACGTCGAACATTTGCCGCGGAATGAGCTCCTTCAACTTTTCGCACATTCTCTTGCCGTAGTCGTAGGCCTTGTCGCGGTGCACGATCGTGCTGAACGCGTCGGCGGGAATTGCGTTGAGCAACATGTCGACACGCACGAGATCCGACACCCGGTACCCGCTGAGCTCGTAGTCGAGGCTCGCGTATCCCTGCGAGCGGCTCTTCAACTGGTCGAAGAAATCGACGACGACTTCAGCCAGCGGAATGAGGTAGTTCATCTCGACCCGCTCGGGTGACAGGTACTCGAGTTTGGTCATCTCGCCGCGGCGCGACTGGCACAGTTCCATCAACGCGCCCGTGTAGTCCTTCGGCGTGATGATGCTCACCTTGAAGAACGGTTCCTCGATGCTGTCGACGTTCACCGACGGGGGCAGCTCGGCGGGGTTCTCGACGACCTCGACAACGCCGTCGGTTTTCAGCACCCGGTACTGCACCGACGGTGCGGTGGCGATGAGTGCAAGGTTGAACTCGCGCTCGAGGCGCTCCTTCACGATCTCCATGTGCAGCAAACCTAGGAAGCCGCAACGAAAACCGAATCCGAGCGCACCCGACGACTCGGGAACGTACGAAATCGACGCATCATTCAGCTTGAGTTTCTCGAGACTCTCGCGCAGCGTTTCGAAGTCGTCGGCATCGATCGGGAACAAACCACAGAAAACCATCGGCTTCGGATCGCGGTAACCGTCGAGGGCCCGCTCGGCGGGTCGCGACACGTGGGTGACGGTTTCACCGCTGCGCGCCTCGCCGACGTCCTTGATGCCGGCAATGAGGTAGCCCACTTCGCCGGGTCCGAGTTCGTCGACCGGGGTGGGCACCGGAAGTCGCGCACCAATCTCGAGCGCCTCGTGCACCGCGCCGGCTTGCATGAAGCGCAATGCGTCGTGGTTGCGCAGACGACCGTTCATCACGCGAATACTCGACACGACGCCGCGGTACTGGTCGTACTGGCTGTCGAAGATGAGCGCCTGCAGCGGTGCAGCCGCATCACCGCTCGGCGCAGGGATGCGCGCCACGATCGCATCGAGCAACTCGGGCACACCTTCGCCGGTCTTTGCCGAGATGCGCAAGATGTCCTCGGCGGGGATGCCGAGCACCTTCTCGATTTCCATTGCGTATCGATCGGGGTCGGCCGCGGGCAGGTCGATCTTGTTCAACGCGGCGACGATTTCGAGATCGTTCTCGAGTGCGAGATAGCAGTTGGCGAGCGTTTGCGCCTCGATGCCCTGTGCCGCGTCGACGACGAGCACCACTCCTTCGCACGCGGCAAGCGACCGGCTCACCTCGTACCCGAAGTCGACGTGACCGGGTGTGTCGATGAGGTGCAGCGTCGTGTCCTTCCAAGTGACGCGCACGTTCTGGGCCTTGATCGTGATCCCCCGCTCGCGCTCGAGATCCATCGAGTCGAGGTACTGGGCGCGCATGTCGCGGGCCTGAACGGCCTTCGTCAGCTCGAGGATCCGGTCCGACAGCGTCGACTTGCCGTGGTCGATGTGGGCAATGATCGAGAAGTTGCGGATGCGGGACAGTTCCATGGGGGTTTGGCACACCACGCGGGGCTGGCTGCGCTGACGATGCTACCCCTCAACCCCTTGCGGACATTGGCGTTGCGCCGTATCGCTGGTAGCGTGGCACAGCCATGGCAAACATCAAGAGTCAGAAAAAGCGAGTCATCACCAACGCCAAGCGCACCGAGCGCAACAAGGCCGTGAAGAGCGAGATCCGCACGCGGGTGAAGAAGGCTCGTGAGACCGCCGGCACCGCGGAGAACCCTGAGGCGCTGCGCCTGGCCGTGAAGCGACTCGACATGGCCGCCGCAAAGAGGATCATTCACCCGCATCAAGCCGCGCGCAAAAAGAGCCGCTTGATGAAGCAGCTCAACGCCGCGAAGTAGTTCGCGACTTCGTTCGGGTCGATCCCGAACCTCCGAGCCTGCTCAGCCGGGCGAGCAGAATCTCGAGGACGATTTCTTCGTCGAGACCCTTGCCGCCGCGCAGGTCGCGATCCGCGCGCGCGAGCAAACCGATCGCCTCGACCGTGCGCCGCGCACCGATGCGCCGCGCCAACTCGAGGTACTTGCGTGCCTGGAACTCGCTGCGCGACGAGATGACCGACATGACGTCGGGTATCGCCGATGCCCCCGACCCGTCGAGGCGCAGCAGCTTCGCGTAGTGGTTGTGCAGGATCGACAGAATCTGGAACGGGTGGTATTCGCCGCTGCGCACCATCCGTCGCAGCATCGACAAACTGCGCGGAGCGTCACCCGAGTCGACGGCGTCGGTGAGATCCCACGGCTGGACACTGCCCGCCTGCCCGAGGAACGGCTCGACGTCGTCGAGACCGAGGCGGTGCTTGTCGCCGTACGTTGAGCGCAACACCTCGACCAAACCCGGGAGCCGCGCCGAATCCTGGCCCAGCCAATCGATGACTTCCTCGAGGGCAACGGCATCGATTTTCATTCCCGCTTCGGTGAAGTGCGCCTTGTACCAGTCGACGAGCTCCTTGCGGCGTTGCGGTGCCGACGTTTCGTAGGTGGTCGCACCGTTCTTCTTCAACGCATCGGCGAGCGCCTTGGGTAGCCGACCGGTGGCGGTGACGACGAGGTGCGTCGACGGCGACGGCGCCGCCAGGTACGCAACGAGCAACGAGGCGTCGAGCGGCGTGACGTGCGCGTTGCGCACCACGACCACCCGTGAATCGGCGAATAACGACTGGGTTTCGGCGCCGTTCACGGCCGCCCGTACGCGCGCATCCCGGTCGTCGGCCTGCGCCTCGGCCAGGTCGTGCGACTCGAGCATCGCCGATCGGTCGCCGCCACCGATGAGGTCGTCGATGAGTTCGCTCAACTTCGCCGACACGAGACGTTCGTCGTCGCCGGTGATGAGGTAGCTGGGCACCTCCCTACTCTTCCATGCCGACTCCGCTGGATCGTTCCCGCACCGCCCGCCCCGGCTGATCCGACAGGACGCCGGACGTTTCGCCACGGAGCCGACGACGGCGCCGAAAAACCGCCCAAACGCAGACCGCATAGGCGACCAACCACGCCACGACGTTCAGTCCCGCCGACGGACCAATTCGCTCGGCGAGCACCGCAACCCACCAAATGGCGCGCACGCCGACGTGCACCACGAGCAGCGCTGCGTCGATGACCGCCGACAGCACCGCTGCAATCGGCGGCGGAGCCGCGTGCATCAGCGACTCGAGGACCGCACACCCGAGCACGAGGGGCAGGCCGACGACCATGACGCCCGACGCAATCGG
>JBMTET010000039.1:0-10774 GCA_049433365.1 Ilumatobacteraceae bacterium
CCGACGATGCAGCAGTACAACGACCCCGCACCGGCGTCCCGCGAGTCCGACTGAACGTCGGCGACGACGACCGTCGAGATGTCACCAATGATGCGCAGGTTCAACGCGGCGACGTCGTCGGGGAAAACACTGCGCACTTCGTCGAGCAGGGCGGCCAACGCCATGGTCGTCGACCGCGTCATGTCAGTGGGCCGGTCCGAGTTCGGCGGGTCGCGATCCGACACATCCGGTGTCACCGGGCGTGGGACGAATGTTCAGTTCGGTGATGAGCACCTGACCGATGCGCGAGAAAACCGGGGCCGCAGCCGTACCGCCGAAGCGGTCGCGCGACGACGCGTCGGGCTGGTCGACGGACACGAGCACGGTGAACTGGGGATCGTTGGCGGGCAGGAAACCGACGAACGACGCGAAGTACGACCGCGACCCGTCCTCGTTGCGGTAGGTGCCGGTTTGATCGGACAGATATGCGGTTCCCGTCTTGCCGGCCACCGACATGCCCGGGATCTTCGCCAAGCCGGCGGTGCCGTAACAGACGACGTCGGTGAGCAGCGTGCGCATCGTTGCGGCAGTGGCGCTCGAGATGACGCGACGGGTGTCCCCGGCCGGCAGGTCGTTGCGCACTCCGTTGGCGTCGATGGTTCCGGCGACGATTCGCGGCGCGACGTACATGCCGTCGTTGGCCACGACGTTGACTGCGGCGACGAGCTGCACCGCGGTGCTCGCGTAGCCGTAGCCGTACGCCGAGGTGAACTTCTCAACGCCTTGCAGGTCTTCGGCGCGCTTGAGGATGCCGCGGCTCTCACCCGGGAAATCGAGTGCCGACTTCGTGCCGAATCCGAACTGGCGCAACCATTCGCGACGCACCGACGGGGCGAGCGTCTCGGCAATCTTGATGGTGCCGAGGTTCGATGAGTCGACGAGGATCTTGCGCACCGACATCTCCTCGGTGCCGTGCGGGTAGGCGTCGCGAATCACCTGTTCCCACTCGGTGCCCTTGTTGAACGTCTGCACGCCGGGCACGACGAAGGTGGACTGCGTCGTCACCGTGCCTTCCTCGAGTGCCGCGGCGACGCTGAATACCTTCGCCACCGAGCCCGGCTCATTCGCCTCGACGACTGCGAGGTTGCCGGCGTTGCTCGCGTATGTACCGTCGTCGTTGCGCCGCACGCTCGACATCGCGTAGATCTCACCGGTGCGCGAGTGCATGACGATCGCGGTGCCGCTTCGCGCCATGAGGCGCTCGACTTGCTGGGTGAGGATGCCGTCGACCTGGTACTGCACCGTGCGATCGATCGTGGTGAGCAGGTTGTGTCCACGGGTCGCCGGATCGAAGCTCGACTCGCCCGAGGCGATCGACTGGCCGCGGCTGTTCACTTCGCGCCGGATGCGACCGTCGACGCCGGTGAGCAGTTCGTTGTACTGCAGTTCCAAACCACCCGTGCCGATGCCGTCGGGATCGGTGCGTCCGATGAGCGGGCGCAAGCCGTCGGTTGTGACCGCACGCCCCTCCTCACGGTACGAGCCGATGCCCTGCAACTTGAGGGCGAGCACCGCTTGCGCCGTCTGGCTCTCCACTTCTCGCGCGACGTACATGAAGCTGCGCGTGTTGTTCTGCATTCCGGCGGCGAGTGCGAACTCGCGCTCAGGTGTGAGCTGCAGCAACTCGGCAATGGCCCGGGCGGTTCCGACCGGATCGACGATCTTGCGGGGATCGGCGTAGATCGTGCGCGTCGGGATCGGAATCGCCAACTCACGACCGGTCCGGTCGAGGATCGAACCACGCTCCGCCGGCAGCGGAACGCTGCGCATTCGTTGCGCCACGCTCGCCTCGCGCAGATCACCGGAACCGACGGCCTGCAGCGCGACGACTCTCGCGAGCATGACGACGAGCAGGAATGCGATGATGAGAAACATCGCAAAGATCCGCGGACGCAGCTCGCCGCCCTTGAGATTCGTCGTCATTTGCGCGTAACCGCGTCGCAGGGTGCGTCGTCCCGCGGCGCCGAGCATTCCCGCCCAGTCCGGTCGGGCGAGGGCGCCGCTTGCGTCGAGCACCGCTCGACCGCGCGACGTGGTCGTCATCCGGCTCACGGCGCCGACTCCTCGTCCGGCGGCGTGACGAACAAGGCGTTCGGGTCCGCGATGCCGTTGACGACGTCCACCGCCGATCGGGTTCCCGGCAGGGGCTCGGCGAGCTGCGGATCCATCTTCCCCGTTGCGGCGGCCACGGCGGCGACGATGTCGGCGGGGACTTCGACGAACTTCGTACTGAGGCCCTGGTACATGCCGAGCATCATCGCTTCGTAGCGCAGTCGGTTCGGTGCGAGTAGCTCGGCCCGTTCCTGGCGCAAATCCTCGTAGTTGTATTCGGCGAGTTGCAGATCCTTCGACACCGCGTCGAGTCGCAACTGCTGCTCGGCGATCATCGCCTGGAAGATGACCACCATGATGACGCCGACGACCATGAACACGAACAGCAACGACACCCGTGGCGCGACCCGCACGCGCGGGGTGTGCTGCACGGGTGGCACGAGGCGCAGGTACCCGGTGGACGGCGTCGCCATCGTGGCGGGCCTGACGTTGCGCGACGACGCTTGCTGCGACAACGTTTGTCGCGACGGAGCCGCGTCACCTGCCGCCATTCGGTAGGCACGTGCCCGCGCTGCGGCGGCGCTCACGAGGCGACCCGCTCCATGACGCGCAGCCGTGCCGACGCCGCCCGCGGGTTGCGTGCCACCTCTGCGTCACTCGGCGTCGCCGGCACGCGCACCTTGCGCCACACCCGCGGCGCGGAGTGCGACGGATGCACATACGGTGAGGCGACGACGGGCGCGGAGAGGTCGAACTCCGCGCGGCGCATGTGCTCCTTGACGATGCGGTCCTCACCGCTGTGGTACGACAGCACCGCGATTCGTCCTCCGACGCACGTGCGGCGCAGCGCCGCATCGAGCGCCGTCGGCAGCACCGCCAGTTCGGCGTTCACCTCGATGCGAATCGCCTGAAAGGTGCGCTTGGCCGGATGCCCGCCGGTGCGTCGCGTCGCCGCGGGAATCGCAGCGGTGACGACTTCGGCCAAGTGCGCCGTGCCGCGAATCGGCCGTGCCCCGACGATCGCCCGGGCGATTCGGGGGGCGAATCGCTCGTCGGCATGTCGTCGCAGCACGTCGGCCAGTTCCCGCTCGCCGTAACCGTTGACGACGTCATCGGCGGAAATCGTTGCGGTCGTGTCCATCCGCATGTCGAGCGGACCGTCGTGGCGGTACGAAAAACCGCGCTCGGCAACGTCGAGTTGCGGCGACGACACACCGAGGTCGAACAAGGCGCCCGACAGCGATTCGACGCCCGCATCGGCCATCACCGCTTCGAGGTGATCGAATCGCGCATGGTGCACGCTGAAGCGTTGCGCCTGCTGCGGGGGCAGCGTGTCACGAAGTGTAAATGCGTTGGCCACGGCGGTCGGATCCCGATCGACTCCCATTACTCGCAACCGCTCGAAGCGCCGGAGAATTGCCACTGCGTGTCCCGCGCCACCGAGGGTGGCGTCAAGGATCGTTCCCTCGGGAACCGTGGCGAAGATCTCGACGATCTCTGCGAGCATCACGGGTTCGTGTGCCCCGCTCATCAGCAGCCCCCCGGTCGACGGGTGTCTCCGGGATTTCTCCCCGGATGACGAAGACGGAAGCGGGCGGAGTTGGGGCTGTCCATCTGTGTCAACCGGGAGACTGCTGATGAGCGAAACATCAACGACGACCGTGCTGGTTGCGTCGAAGCGTTCCTCGGTACTCCTTTCCTTCGTTGCACATTTCTGCGATCGTGTTCGCACCCGAGGCGTGACGCGCGGCGACGGTCGTCATCACGCACCTCCACCGATGCGTTGCGTGCCGACTTCACTGACTCGCGCGTGGCGGGTGGGATCCCAAATTTCGACGCGGTCGAACGAGCCGCTGATCACGACGCGTGAGTCGAGCGTCAGTCCGGCGTACTCGCGCAGCTTCTCGTCGACGTTGATTCGTCCCTGGGCATCGACGGCAACTTCGACCGCGCTCGCGGCGAGCGCACGCTGCTCGGTTCGATCCATTTCTCCACGCCGCACCTTTTCCAGCGCGTCACGGGCGACGAGTTCGAATGCCTCCGCGGTGAGAACGTCGATGCACTTGTCCTGGCCGAGGGCGAGGTAACAACGCGGCTCGAGGCGCGGGCGGAAAGCCGCCGGGAGCGCAACGCGTCCCTTGGGATCGAGCTGTCGCTCGTGCACCCCGACAAACACCGACTCTGCCCTCCTCCGCTCCAGGCCCCGAAGAACCCGTGGTGTGAATCACCACTCCGCAGAGATTATCCCCACTATCCCCCACTGTCAACCATTTCTCCCCACTTTTCTCCACGCCAGCCCCCACCATCCCCACTACCGAGCCGATCGACGACGATCCGGCGCAGGTTCTGCCACACCGCATTGACAACGGAGTCGACACCAGGACCCGCGGCCCGCAGATCCGTCGCTGCCTGAGTCGCCGGCCACGGCACCGGCCGGCGCAGTACCGCAAAGTGCTCGGCGGCATCGAAGCGTTCGTACACGACACATTGAAACCGGGCGGCACGACGGCTGCGCCGTTGGGCGATACCAACGAGTTTGCGTCCGTCGTGGGTCACCTCACCGGCACCGAGGTCGAAAAAACACAGTGTGCGCTCGGCCGCCGGCAACTGCGCCCCGCCACGGTGCACGGCAAGGTCGCCGCGCACTCCGGCAGCATGCAACGCCTCGCACCAGGCCTCACCGACCCACCATGAGGCGCGCGCAACGTCGTCGTGCCACAGCGCATGGTCGCGCGGCACGACCATGTCCACCCAGAGGTGGTCGTCGCGCCCGAGTACGACGACACCGCCGCCGCTGCGGCGCCGCACGAGATCGGCACGACGCGCATGCACCGCACCAACGTCGACGACGTCGTCGGGTTGCGTGCTTCCGAGCACGACAGCAGGGCGCGTCACTTCGAGACGGTGAATCGCCGCCACGGTCGGCAAGTCGGCACGGTGGAGAGTCGATGCATCGGCGCGCACGGTTCGGGCTCTTTTGCAGTGGTCGCTCTACGACGCTGCCGCAAGCGACAGGTACTGCTTCCAGGCGTCGGGCACCCGACCAACCGACACCGTGATCCAGGCGAGATCGCGCGGCGATCGTGGCGTCGTGGCCAGACGCATCCCCGCCTCTTCCGGGGTGCGGTCCCGTTTGCGCAAGTTGCACGATCGACACGCGGCGGCAACGTTCTCCCACACGTGCTGACCGCCGCGCGAGCGGGGCATGACGTGATCGATCGAGTCGGCGAGGCGACCGCAGTACTGGCACGTGTGGCCGTCACGGGCGAACACGGCCCGCCGGGACAAAGCGGTGCGGCGACGGTACGGGGCGCGCACGACGTAACGCAGTCTGATGACGACCGGAGTCGGCAATGCGAGTGACGCCGCACGCACCTGCGACCCGTCGTCTTCGACGATGTCGGCCTTGTCGGCGAGCACGAGACAGATGGCGCGCCGCGCCGACACCACGCTCAGGGGCTCGAAGGTTGCGTTGAGCACGAGAGCGTTGCGCATGTCAGCGACTTTCCGGTCTGCGCCTGGTGAGTGACACGCGCCGATCGCGACGCACCGCCGAATTCCATTCACGGCACCACTCCACGTACGACACGATGTCTTTGGCCCGGTCCTTGGCCCCGTCATTTGTCCGGTCTTGGGCCAGCACCGCGTCAGCGTTACCGCCGTACTGCGTCTGCAGACGAAACGCGAGGTACGAGTTGCCACCGGCGATTCGGCGGCGCGGACGGATCCGCCACGCCTGACGCACCGCCGTCACCCACAGGTCCGGACGCCGGGCAAGAGCGACGACGACACCGACGTCGAGCACCCGAGCCCGCGCGACAGAACCTGAATGAGCCACGCCACTCAAGGTAGTGCGGCTCATTGCAATCGTCGTTCAGTTGACGTCGCGACCGAACTTCTCGCGCATCTTGCGCGCCTGGTCGCGAGTCTCGCGCAAGGTGCCCATGACGTCGCGCATTCCAACTTTGCCCATGCGGCGCAACTCGCGCTCGATGACGAGCACGCAACCGAGCATGGCGAGGAACCCGGCGAACGACGCCGCGAAATGAAACTGCAATGCGGCAATCATTGCCACGAGCGACACCACGGCGCCGAGCACCGCCCAACGCACGCGGCGCACCGACGGGCGGTACAACCCCGAAGCCGACACGGCCTGGGCGAAGCGCTGGTCCGCTTCCAACTGCTGCTCAATCTGACGCAGGATTTGCTGCTCGTTGTCGGAGAGTGGCACGGCGCTCCTTTCAGGGTCGTTGATCGACAGTCTCGCAGGTGTTTGCGCCCCGCATCAACCGCAGGCCCGATTTGCTCAAACGTGGCAACTTCGTGACCGTTCGCCGACGATCACGCGATGGCGTCGGGGCCGAATCGCTCCCGGATGTGATCAACGGCACCGGCGGCTTGGCGCCACATCTCGGTGCGTTCGCTCGACTCGTCGGGAAACAGCTCGTCCGCCCCCGCAGCGGCGCCGTGCCCGGCGGCCACCAGGTTGCGTGCCGAGACACCGGCAAGGCGAACGCCGCGATGTACGACGACCTCGCCGAGCAACTCGTCGACGACCGTCATCATTTCTTGCACCGTCGTCATCGGCGTCGACACCGTTCGCGCCCGCGACATCGTGTCGAAGTCGGCAAAGCGGATCTTCAGCATGAGCGTTCGCGCAGCCACCCCGCTCGCCCGGCAGCGCCGAGCAACCTCGTCGGCCATTGCCCGCAGTCGACGCCGCAGCTCACCGACATCGTGGACGTCGGCGGCAAACGTCTCCTCGGAGCCGACCGATTTCGCCTCGCGATCCGCCACCACCGGCCGGTCGTCGATACCGCGACTGAGTTCGTGCACGACGCGTCCGAGGGATCCGCCGAGTGCATGCTCGACGATCCGCACGTCGAGTGCCGCAAGATCGCCGATCGTGGCCACTCCGAGTTCGCGCAAGCGCTCCGCCGTCGTCGGACCGACTCCCCACAGCGTCGCAACGTCGAGGGGTGCGAGGAACTCCCGTTCACCGCCGGCGGGAACCTCGACGATTCCGGGACCTGGATCGATACGGCTGCGCGTCGCGCGCGGCTTGGCAACTTCACTGGCCATTTTGGCCACGAACTTGTTCGCGGCGATTCCGACGCTGCACGCGAGCCCGACGTCGTCGTGCACACGCCGACGAATCGCCGCCGCGATCGCCTGCGGCGCACCGAGCAGACGGCGAGCACCGGACACGTCGAGGAACGCTTCGTCGAGCGACACGCCTTCCACGAGCGGGGTGAAGTCGGCGAACACGGCAAAGACCTGCTCGCTCATCTCGGCGTAGAACTCGTGATCCGCGTCGAGGAACACGGTGGAGGGACACAGTCGTTCGGCGCGCACGGACGGCATTGCCGATGCGATCCCGTACTGGCGCGCTTCGTACGATGCCGCCGCCACAACACCGCGACGGGCCGCGCTGCCGACCACGACCGGCCTGCCCCGCAACTCGGGCCGGCGCGTCAACTCGCACGCAACGAAGAACGCGTTCATGTCGACGTGCAGGATGCGACGTTGCGGCAACGGCGTACCGCTCGTCATCATCACGACTGTAGTAATACGGTGTCGTGGCGATGCCCCACGATTCCGCCGCCCCGAGCGCGCAAGGCGACGCCCTCTCGGCGCTTCCGTCGCCGCTCGCTCGCATCGTTGCCTTCGCGTCGATCCTCGCCGGCGGACTCGCCGGCGGCGTTATCGGCCACGCGCTCGTCGACGTGCAATGCGCCGGCGACTGCACGCTCGGACGCGGTCTCGGCGTGCTCATCGGGGCGCTGAGTTCTGCCGGCGGAATGAGCGTCGTCGCAGTGCTCGGTCTGCGGGCAATCGGTGAATGGCGCCAACTCGGCGATCGCCCGACGGGCACGACGCCCCGCTCGCCGTCGCACGACTCGTGACGTCCCCGCGCGCAGCGACATCCGGCGACGCACCCGGGCATTCACTCGGCCACGAACTCGTTGCACTCGCCCGCGACCTTGCGCGCCGCGCCGGACGAACGGCCCTCGAGGGTCGTCGCTCCGGGGCCCTGCGCAACGTCACGACTAAAACGACCGGCACCGACATGGTGACGGAGTTCGATCGCCGCGGCGAGGAACTCATCGTCACCGAGTTGCGTCGGCAGCGACCCCACGACGCAATCGTCGGGGAAGAAGGAGCGAACCATCCCGGGTCGTCGGGCATCACGTGGTACGTCGATCCGATCGACGGCACGACGTCGTTCCTGTACGACTTGCCGACGTGGTGCGTCTCGATCGGCGCGGGCGACGCCCACGGGCCGCTGGCCGGGGCGGTGTACATCCCCGCACTCGACGAGATGTTCTGGGCCGTGCGCGGTGCCGGTGCACGTCTCAACGACGCACCCATCCGCTGCAACACCGACGTCGACGTGTCACGCGCCCTGTGCGCAACGGGATTCAGTTACTCCGCTGCACACCGCACCGTACAGATGCGTCGCGTCGCCGAATTCATCGACAAGATCCGCGACATTCGTCGCAGCGGCGCGGCGGCGATCGATCTGTGTTTCGTCGCCTGCGGTCGCGTCGATGCGTATTTCGAGGAAAACCTTCATTCATGGGACCTTGCCGCCGGCGAGCTCATCGCCCGCGAGGCCGGAGCCGTGAGCGGCGACTACGCGGGAGGTCCGCTGCGCCCCGACGAAGTGCTCGTCGCCGGGCCGTCGATCTTCGCCGATCTGTCCGGTTTGCTCGTGGCTGCGGCGCGGCGCCACCCGCACACCTGAGCATCACCACGCGGCACACCGCGGAGCACGATAATTTCGGGGCGATGAGCACGCGGATCCTGGCCGTCGAAGACGACGAACGGATCCGCACCTCGGTCCGCCTCGCACTCGAAGACGAAGGGTGGATCGTCGACGAGGCGGCGAGCGGCGAGGAGGCGGTGGAGATCTTCGCCACGACACCCGCCGACGTCGTGCTCATCGACATCATGCTTCCCGGCATCGACGGGTTCGAGTTGTGCCGCACCCTGCGGCGCACGAGCGACGTCCCGATCGTCATGGTGACGGCACGCAACGACACCCACGACGTCGTGGCCGGACTCGAAGCGGGCGCCGACGACTACCTCACCAAACCGTTCGCGCCGAAAGAACTCTCGGCGCGCATTCGCGCCCTGCTGCGCCGGATGCGCCCGACGACGCCGCACCACGCCCGGCTCTCCTTCGGCGACCTCGAGATCATTCCCGACGAGGGCAAGGTGACGATTGCCGGCACCGAGGTGTCGCTGACGAAAACGGAGTTCCGCTTGCTGTGCGTGCTCGCGAGCGACCCGGGCGGAGTGTTCAGCCGCGAAGACCTCCTCGACAAAGTGTGGGGCTACGACTACTTCGGTGACGGCCGACTCGTTGACGTGCACGTTCGGCGGCTGCGCACGAAAGTCGAGAGCGACCCCGCCGAACCGCGCCACGTCGTCACCGTGCGCGGTCTCGGCTACCGACTGCAGTCGTGACGAGTCCCGTTCGCCCTGCCACGCGGCGCCGGCGCGTGGCGCGAGTGATGTGGAGGTTCATCCGCCGCTGGACGCCGCACCGAGTCGGAGTGCGCACCCGCATCGCCCTCACGTTCGGTGTCGGTGCGTTCGTGTTGTCGGGCGTGCTCGCCACCATCACGTACACCTTGACGAGTTCGAGTCTCATCGCCCGTATCGGCACCGACGGCATCGGTCGACGTGCGGTGGCGGAAACGCTCGACAGCCTGCGCATTTCGCTGGCGTTGGCCGCAACCTTCACGGTCGTCGTCGGAATTGCACTCGGTGCAATGTCGTCGCGACGCGTCGTGCGACCGCTGGCCAACGCCGCAGCCGCCGCACGGGCGATTGCCGACGGACGCCTCGACACGCGACTCGAACCGACGGACGACCCCGACCTCAATGCACTGAGCGAAGCGTTCAACGACATGGTCGCCACGCTGCAAAGGCGCGTCGAACGCGACGCCCAGTTCGCCTCCGACGTCAGTCACGAGTTGCGCTCGCCGCTCATGACGCTGGCCGCCTCCGTCGAAGTGATGTCGACGCGCCGCGAGGAACTCTCCGAACGCGGGCGCGCCGCACTCGATCTTCTCGTCGCCGACGTCGCACGATTTCGCGGCCTCGTCGAGGACCTGCTGGAAATCTCCCGTTACGACGCCGGTGCGGTGCGCCTCACCCGCGAACGTTTGCGGCTCGCCGAATTCGTGCGCCAGGCGGTGCTTGCCAGCACGCTGCCGAACACCGAAGTCGACATCGACGAGCGCTGCGCCGACCGGATCATCGTCGGCGATCGTCGTCGTCTCGCCAGGGTCATGGCGAACCTGCTCGACAACGCTCGCCAGCACAGTTCGGGCACCGCGACCGTGCGCGTCGTCCCCGCCGACGACTCCCCCATCGCACATGCGTGGGTGATCGTCGAGGACGACGGCGAGGGAATCGTCGAGGGTGAAGAGGACAAGATCTTCGAGCGTTTCACCCGCGGCGCACAGGCCGGCAAACGCGGCGCGTCCGAAGGTGCCGGTCTCGGGTTGGCGCTCGTGCGCGAACACGTGCGCCTGCACGGCGGGCGCATCTGGGCCGAGCGTCGCCGCGACGGGCTGCTCGGTGCCCGTTTCGTCATCGAACTTCCGTGCGAGCTCGTTCCTGGAGTCACCGGTGAAATCCCGGTGACTGCACAGCCGAACACTGTGTC
>JBMTET010000040.1:0-10449 GCA_049433365.1 Ilumatobacteraceae bacterium
AGAGCAGGGGACTCATAATCCCTTGGTCGTAGGTTCGATCCCTACCTGGCCCACAGTCGTGCGCGCCCGTCGTTGGTGTGCCCCTTGCGCAACCAGGTATCGCCACTAAGGTGACCTGCAACGCACCACGACACAGGGGAGGAACACATGTCGCAGGAACGTGAAGACGTATTGCTCGCGTGCCACGCACTCGGAGCTCACGGTCTCGGGGGAGTGATCGGCGGTCACGTATCGATCCGCGTGCCTGGTGAGCGTGCCTACTGGACGAACGTGCTCGACAAGACGTTCGAGGAAACGACCATTGAAGACATCGTCAAGCTCGACTTTGAGGGCAACCAGCTCGCCGGTGATCGCAAGATCAGCCCCGGGATCGGCTTTCATCACGGCATCTACATGCATCGCCCCGACGTCAACGCCGTCGTACACACGCACGGATTCTGGGTGACCGCCCAATCGGCCTTCGCCCGCCCGCCGAAGATGTGGCACAACCTGTGCACGTACTTCTGGAAGAAGACAGCGGTGGCTCCGGACGACACGATCGAGGCGATTGCGCCGGCGTTGTCACAGGACGACGTCGCGATCATCATTCCGTGGCACGGTGCCATCACCGTTGGCAACGACATCGGCCATGCGGCGGCCCTGCATGCAACGTTCGAATACGCGTGTCGACTCGACGTCACGATGGGGGCCACCCCGGCCGAGCCGATGCCCGAATCCCAGTGTGCCCACATGCGCTCGCTGATCGAAAAGGCCGATTACCTGCGCCTCACGTGGAATCTCATGAAGCGTCGGGTGAACGAAGCGAACATCCCCAGCCTCGTCTGAGGACTTTCCCGGTTGCGACCGGGGCAAGTCGGTGACGTTCGAGCGTGTTTCGGCACGGTGAAGTTGGCGTGACGCCAGCCACCGTGAACCGAATCCTTCGCGTCGGGTGTGCGGCGAGCACTATGATCGCCGCATCACCATGATCACGTACGGCAACCGCCGTGCGAGGAGGAGACACACAATCCAATGAGAAAGCACAAGGGACTCAAGTCCGCCGCGCTCGCTCTCGCCGCATTTGCGCTGGTTGCCGGCGCGTGCGGTGGCAGCAGTGACACGGCGAGCGAGGACACCGCCGCCGAGGAGACCACCGAGGAAGTCGCCGGCCTGCCCGGTGAGGGCGTCCTCGCCTGCATGGTCACCGACACCGGCGGTGTCGACGACAAGGGCTTCAACCAGATCTCGTACGAAGGCATGAAGCGTGCCGAGAGCGAGCTGGGCGTCACCATCGACTTGCTCGAATCGTCGAGCGATGCCGACTACGCACCCAACCTCCAGGCGTTTGCCGACAATGGTTGCAACATCACCGTCACGGTGGGTTTCCTCCTCGGTGATGCCACGAAGGCTTCTGCCGAAGCGAACCCTGGTCTCAACTACGCGATCGTCGACTACGCCTACGACCCGCCGGTGGCCAACGCCCGCGGTCTCGTGTTCGCCACCGACCAGCCTTCGTTCATGGCCGGCTACCTCGCCGCCGCGATGACGAAGACCGGAACGGTTGCCACGTACGGTGGTGTCAACATTCCGCCGGTGACGATCTTCATGGAAGGCTTCCGCAAGGGCGTTGAGTACTACAACGCCGAAAAGGGTGCGTCCGTGAAGCTTCTCGGCTGGGACGGCACTGACGGCACGTTCGCCGGAAACTTCGAAAGCCTCGACGACGGCAAGAACATTGCCAAGAGCCAGGCTGACGAAGGTGCCGACATCATCTTCCCGGTGGCCGGCCCCGTCGGTCTCGGCTCGGCGCAGTTCGCGCTGGAGTCGAACGGTGCGGTTCGCATCATCGGTGTCGACGTCGACATGAGCGTGTCCAACCCGGATGCCGCCTCGGTGTACATCGCCTCGGTGTTGAAGAACATCGATGCCGCGGTGTTCGCCGCAATCAGCGACACCGTTGACGGCAGCGCGACTTCCGACAACTACGTCGGCACGCTGGAGAACGGTGGCGTCGGCGTCGCCTTCACCGACGTTCCTGCCGAGTTGCAGGCCGAAGTCGAGGGAGTCGGTCAAGGAATCATCGACGGGTCGATCTCGCTCAGCTGAGCACTAGATATCCGTTGACGAACGGGTGGGTCGCGCAAGCGGCCCACCCGTTTTCCTTTGTACGGGTGCCGGCCGCGACACTGCACAAGCGGGCGGGTGCGAGAGTGGCATACCGTGTGCGAACCGTGCCAGGCGGTTCGCGGGTGTGAACTAAGGTCACTGCGTAATGAAGTTCGAACTTCGGGGCATTACGAAGCGCTTTCCGGGCGTCGTGGCGAACGACGATGTCAACCTGTCAATCTCGACCGGTGAAGTCCTTGCACTCATCGGCGAAAATGGTGCGGGCAAGAGCACCCTGATGAACGTTCTCTACGGCCTGTACCGCGCCGATGAGGGCGAGCTGCTGATCGACGGTGTGGCGACGCAATTCGAGTCACCCGCCGATGCGATTGCTGCGGGAATCGGCATGGTGCACCAGCACTTCATGCTGGTCCCGGTGTTCACGGTTGCCGAAAACGTCGTCCTCGGTGCCGAACCGACGGGTGTGCTCGGTTCGTTGGACATCGACGAGGCACGACGTCGGGTGAAGGAAGTATCCGACCGCTACAACCTCAACCTCGATCCCGACGCGGTCGTCGAAGACCTGCCCGTCGGAGTGCGTCAGCGGGTGGAGATCGTCAAGGTGTTGCTACGTGACGCCAAGATCGTCGTTTTTGACGAACCGACGGCGGTGCTCACCCCGAGCGAGATTCTCGAATTCTTCGAGATCGTGCGCACGTTGGTGAAAGCGGGTCGGGGGGTCATTTTCATCACCCACAAGTTGAAGGAGGCGCTCGAGATCGCCGACCGGATCAACGTGCTGCGGCGGGGCAAGGTCGTGGGGTCGGCCGATCCGAATGCGACGACCGAGGACGCGATTGCCGAGATGATGGTGGGTCGCGCCGTGCAACTCACGGTGTCGAAGGCGCGGGCCACGCCCGGGGCCCCCGTGTTGCAGGTGAAGAATCTGCGCGTCGTCGACCCTGACGGCCGAACGGTGGTCGATGACGTGTCATTCGACGTTCGTGCAGGTGAAATCGTGGGAATTGCCGGTGTGCAGGGCAACGGGCAGACCGAACTTGTCGAGGCGGTGAGTGGATTGCGACGCGTGGCGTCCGGCTCGGTCACGTTGGCCGATCGCGACGTCACCGGCGACACTCCGCGCGAGTTGCACGAAGCGGGAATGGGACACATTCCCGAGGATCGTCAGCGCCAAGGTCTCGTTGTCGACATGTCGATCACCGAAAATCTCGTTCTCACGCGGTACCACTCACCGGAGTTCTCCAACGGAGTGCGCATGAGTTGGCCGCGGGCTCGCGCCGCGGCGGCTAAACTCGTTTCCGATTACGACATTCGCACACCGGATCCGCAGCAAGCAGCCAGCACTCTTTCGGGCGGGAACCAACAAAAAGTCATCGTTGCCCGTGAGCTGAGTCGTGACATCCGCCTTGCGGTCGCTTCGCAGCCGACGCGCGGTGTCGACGTCGGATCGATCGAATACGTCCACGCAAAGATGGTCGAGGAGCGGGATGCCGGAACCGGGGTATTGCTCGTCAGCACCGAACTTGACGAAGTGATGGCGTTGTCGGACCGCGTGCTCGTCATGTACCGCGGGCGAATCGTCGCCGATCTCGACCCGACCACGGTGTCGCACATGGATGTCGGGTTGTACATGGCGGGATCCCGCCCGGGGGCGCAGGCGTGAAGTCGTTCCTTTCGTCGCTGCGCTACACGCTGCTGGCAGTTCTTGCGTCGCTCGTCGTCGGTGCGTTCATCATCGTCATCACCGACATCAAGGCACTGGGTTCGGGTGATTTCGCCAAGCCGTTCGACACTCTCTGGACCGCATACCGATCGTTGTTCATCGGCTCGTTCGGCAGCTTGCGCGCAATCTCGAACACGATCACCGGCGCAACGCCGTTGATGCTGGCCGGTCTTGCCGTGTCGCTGGCGTTCAAGGCGGGACTGTTCAACATCGGTGCGACGGGCCAGATGCTCGCCGGAGGTATGGCGGGCTTGTGGGTCGGATTCGCCTTCAACTTGCCCGGCATTGTTCACGTGCCGCTTGCACTGCTTGCCGGTGCAATCGGTGGCGGTCTCTACGGGGCGTTTCCCGGTGTCCTCAAGGCTCGTACCGGTGCCCACGAGGTGATCACCACGATCATGCTCAACAACATCGCTGCATTCACGGTGCTGTGGCTGCTGAAAACCGAAGCCTTCAAGCGCGAGGGTCGCAGCGATGCAATCTCGAAGTTCGTCAACGACACCGCGCGCCTGCCGCGCTTGTTCGGCTTCCTCGAACGACGCATCGACCTCCTCGCGCACTCCGGCTTCATCGTCGCCGTCTTGGCGGTCGTGCTCTTCTGGTGGATTCTCAACCGCACCACGATCGGATTCGAATTGCGAGCCACGGGCCTCAACCAGGATGCGGCAAGGTACGCCGGCATCCGCACGAAAACGATGGTCGTCGTGGCAATGGCTCTCGCAGGCTCGTTCGCCGGTTTGGCGGGCGCATCGGAGGTGCTCGGGCTGTACGGATTTGCGTCGGCGAGTCTGGCGGGTGACATCGGCTTCGATGCGATTGCCGTCGCCTTGCTCGGGCGCTCGTCGCCACTCGGCACGGCGGTGTCGGCGATCTTGTTCGGTGCGCTTCAGGCCGGTGGGCGACAGATGCAGGTGAAGACCGACGTCCCGATCGATCTCATCGTGGTGCTGCGCTCGCTCATCGTCATGTTCATCGCTGCTCCGCTGCTCGTCAAGGCGATCTTCCGCATTCGCGGTGAAGCACACAGCTACGGCCAAACCTTCCGGGGGTGGGGCGGATGACGGCGATCGTTCAGTCGGCCGAGCAGCGCAAGCGGGCCCGCAACGTCGGCGTGGCGTATCTCGTTCTTGCGGCGGTGACTTTGTTCCTGTTCACGCAGCGATCGGGAAACGCGGGATTCCGGCTCACCGCCACGTCGACGCTGTCGTTGCCGGCGCAGGCGTTCGGATATTCGCTCGGTGTCATTCTCGTCGCCGTGGCCGTGGGTCAGCTGTGGCGGGGCTTCGGGCGACTGTCCAACGTCGTCCTGGCGTTGATGACGGCGCTGTTCTTAATGTCGTTTCTGTCGTGGGCGGCGGCCGGCGAGTCGTTCAGCTTCGTCGGCATGCTGCAGGACACCGTCACCAGGTGCGTGCCGATCACGCTCGGAGCGATCGGAGGCATTCTCAGCGAACGATCCGGCGTTATCAACATTTCGATCGAGGGCATGCTGCTGGGGTCGGCGTGCACATCGTCAATTGGCGCATCGTTGTGGGGGTTGTGGGCCGGAGTGCTCGTCGGTATCGCCACCGGCGTCGCTCTGGCTGCGGTGCTCGCGGTTCTGTCGATCAGGTACAAGGTCGACCAGGTGATCGTCGGTTTCGCCATCAACTTCTTCGCCCTCGGCATGACGTCGTTCATCAGTTTCCGCGTTCTCGTGCCCAACCCGAAGCTCAACAGCGTGCGTCCGGTACAGCCGATCCGTTTGCCGCTGCTCTCCGACATTCCGTTCATCGGTGAAGTGCTGTTCGTGCAGACGATCTTCGTGTACTTCACGTACGTGGCGGTGGCGGTGGTGACGTGGGCCTTGTACCGAACCAAGTGGGGTTTGCGCACGCGGGCGGCGGGCGAATATCCGAAGGCTGCGGGCACGCTCGGTGTGCGGGTTCTGCGGTTGCGGTACCAGAACCTGATGCTCGCCGGTGCGGTTGCGGGAATCGGCGGCGCATGGTGGCCGATCGGCACGGTGGGCCGGTTCGATCAGAACATCACCGGTGGTCGCGGCTTCATTGCGCTCGCCGCGGTGATTTTCGGGCGCTGGCACCCGGTGGGAGCGTTCACGGGTGCCCTCGTGTTCGCTCTGGCCGAAGCGGTGCGACTGAAGATCGGCAACTTCAAGACGGGGATTCCCAGCGAGTTTCTCATCATGGCGCCGTACATCGTCACGCTCGTCGTCGTCGCAGGTTTCATCGGCGCAAGCCGCGCGCCGAAGGCAGCGGGTCAGCCCTACGACGAGCAATAGTCGCCGTGTGTCGCTCGGCTCGATTCGCGTCTTGGTGGTGCGCACGCGCACCCGGTGGCTCAGCGTTCGCATCCTCGTAGCCTTGAATGCATGGCAGACGTTTCGGCAAAGGGTTGGTACGCGGCACGCACGAGTGTCGAGCAAGTTGAAGAGGGCAGCGAGCTTGCCCCCAAGTTCGACGATCGCGGTTTGATTCCCGTGGTGACGACGGATTACGACAGCGGCGAGGTGCTCATGGTCGCAAACATGAACGCCGAGGCCCTGGCGAAGACGATCGAGCTGGGTGAGGCCGTGTATTACAGCCGCAGCCGCAACCAGTTGTGGCACAAGGGTGCAACGAGCGGACTGGTGCAAAAGGTGCGCGAATTGCTCATTGACGACGACCAGGATGCGGTGTGGTTGCGCGTCGACGTTCAGGGTGGGGCGAGTTGTCACGTCGGCTACCGCTCGTGCTTTTACCGCAGCGTTCCCGTTTCCGATGACGCCGATGTCGACGGACCGCTGCCGCTCACGTACACGATCACGGAAAAGACGTTTGATCCGAAAGTCGTGTACGGCGACGCACCGAATCCAACCAAGTTGTAGCGCGAGGCGCGCGGATTACCCGCGATTGGTCGTCTGCCGGCATCTCGTGAGCGAGGTGCCCGAGCGCGCGGGAAAACCCGTCACGCGCCTTTCGGGCGAAACGCGGTCATTCCGGCACCCAGCTCGAGCCGTGGTCCGCCGATGAGGTCGACGCAGTAGGGAATTGCCGGCAACACGGCGTCGAGGCAGTCGGCAATCGCCGATGGTTTGCCGGGCAGATTGACGATGAGTGCCGAGCCGCGAATGCCGGCCGTTTGGCGCGACAAAATCGCTGTCGGGACGACGCGCAGCGACACGGTACGCATGAGCTCCCCGAAACCGGGCATCATCTTTTCGCACACGTCTTCGGTCGCCTCGGGGGTGACGTCGCGCGGCGCCGGACCCGTTCCGCCGGTGGTGACCACGAGGCAGCACCGCTCGACGTCGACGAGCTCGCGCAGACACGCGGCGATGACGTCACGTTCGTCGGCGATGACCCGTGCAACGGGTTCCCACGGTGAAGTGAGATGACGGGTGAGGAAATCGCCGATGGCGGGCCCGCCCTTGTCTTCGTAGACCCCGGCCGATGCGCGGTCTGACACGGTGACGATGCCGATGCGCGCCGGAGCGGGCATGGACGGCGGCATCGTCGGCGTCACCAGTAAATCTTGCGGCGGTTGTTGTACATCCGTCCGAATGTGAGTCGTCGCATGAGTGACTTGCGGATCTGGCGCAGTCCGTAGCGGATTCCTATGCGCATCTGGGCCGCTACGGAAATGCCCTGCAGCCGCTCGACCGAATTGCGCAGCAGATGGACGAGTTGCGTTTCGGTGGGTGAGAGCAGGTGCGGAGCCACCTCGGCGGGATAGCTCTTGCGTTCGAAGCCGAAGGCGTCGTAGTCCATGTGGTACACCGCCATGAGTCGGTTCGCCGAGTGCACGTCGCACACGTCGTGAACCTTGATGCCGGTGCCTTCGTTGAGGCGCGAAGCGGTGATCACCTTGCCCGAGCGCTCCGAGAGAACGTCTTCGATCTTCTTCATTTCCCCGGGAACGTCGACACGAATCAGGACGTTGTAGTCGATGATGTCGGTGCGCACCACATGACACTGCGGCAGGAAGTGGTGGTCGATGGTGAAATCGTCGGTGTATTCGGCGATCATCTTGGCGAACAAGGCGAAGCTTCCGGCCATGTCGATGCGCCCGTCAACCACGACGTCCTGGCAGAGTTCGATTGCCCGATCGGTTTTGCCCGGAGCGCGCATGAAGATGCGGTTTTCCCAAGCCGAGTACGACCGCGCCAACGGGTCGCGCAGCGCCGCGATCCGCACCCATTCGGGGTCGTGGAGTATGCGTTGCGCCTCGCGCTCGGGCAGATCGATCAGCCGGGTGAGCCCACTGATCACCGGATTGTGAATCGTTTGGCTACGCGAGATGTTCGCGGTGATGAGCTTTTCGATGAGCTCCGGGCGGTGGGTGCCCTCGGCCTGGGCGAGCATGAGTTTGATCGTGCTGCATGCGACCTTTGTCGTCGGTGTGTACAGCACCTTGATCGACGGTGCGATAAGGGTGGTGCCGGCAATTGCTGCCAAACCGCGCGCATGGGGAAAGGGGCTGGGCGTACTCATCATTCTGACAACTCCTTATGCGGCGACGACGCCGAGAGTACGCAAGTGAGCCAAAACTCGCATGGTTGACTCGGTCACGGTTTCGTCACCGCGCCCGATGACGATGTCCGGATTCGTCGGCTCTTCGTACGGTGCGTCAACTCCGCTCACGCCGGACATTTCACCGCGCTTCACCTTGGCGTACAGACCCTTGGTGTCACGCTCTTCGCACCGCTCGCGCGGCGTTGCCACGTGCACCTCGACGAACGTCAGACCGTCTCCCTCGTGGGCCACGCGGACTGCGCGTCGATCACGGGCAAAAGGGCTGATGATCGGCACGATGGCGACGACTCCCGCGTCGGCGAACAGGCGTGCCACTTCGCCGACGCGGCGCACGTTTTCGCTGCGATCGGCATCCGAATAGCCGAGATTCGAGTTGAGACCGTGGCGCAGGTTGTCGGCGTCGAGTACGTACGCCAACGAACCACGTTGCAGGAGCTCCGTCGCGAGCGCATTGGCCACCGTCGACTTGCCCGATCCCGACAACCCGGTCAGCCACACCGCCGCGCCGTGGATTCCGTGCTTCTCCCAGCGCTCATCGCGGTGGACGGCCGGCTCGTGCCAGACGGGGACATTCATCGCCAAGACCCTAGACCGCCTACGTACGCGGCGACAGCAACATCCCCGCGGCGCAGGTCTGGCCGCTCGACTCGTCGACGAGAATGAACGAACCCGTCGATCGATTCTGGTGGTAGTCGTCGAAAAACAACGGTGTGGTGGTGTGCAACGTGGCCCGACCGATCTCGTTGAACGCGAGGCTCTTCACCGCGGGTTCGCGATGCAGGGTCGAAATGTCGAGGCGGTACAGCACGTCGTTCACGCGTGCTCGTGCCACTTTCGTGGTGTGTTTGATCGAGTAGATCTTGCCGATCGTCAGCGGTGCGGCATCGTCCATCCAGCAGATCATCGCCTCGAGTTCCTGCGATTGGCGCGGGCGGTTGTTCGGTCGACAAATCATGTCGCCGCGGGTGATCGAAAGATCGTCGGCAAGCAACAGCGTGACCGCGCGACCGGGCTCGGCTTCCGACACCGGTCCGTCGGGGGAGTCGATTCCGATGACGGTGCTCGTGAGGCCCGACGGCAGCACCATGACGTCGTCACCCACCCGGAATACACCTCCGGCAACCCGACCGGCGTATCCGCGATAGTCGGGAGTGTCGGTGCGTTGCGGGCGGATGACGTACTGCACGGGAAAGCGGGCGTCGATGCGGTTGTTGTCGCTGCCCGTGTACACGTTCTCCAGGTGATGGAGCAGTGTCGAACCCTCGAACCACGGCATGTTCGTCGATCGTGACACGACGTTGTCACCGGCAAGTGCGCTGATCGGCAGGAACGTGACGTCGCGCAGCGATAGTCGCGAGGCAAACGTGCCGAAGTCGTCGCGAATCCGCTCGAACACCTCCTGCGAGTAGTCGACGAGATCCATTTTGTTCACGCAGATGACGAGGTGGGGTACGCCGAGCAGCGACACGAGAAGGCTGTGGCGACGGGTCTGTTCGACGACCCCGGTACGCGCATCGACGAGAACGAGGGCAAGATCGACGTTCGATGCGCCGGTGATCATGTTGCGCGTGTACTGGATGTGGCCGGGGCAGTCGGCGATGATGAAATTGCGGCGTGGGGTGGCGAAGTACCGCCATGCAACGTCGATCGTGATGCCCTGTTCACGTTCGGCGCGCAGGCCGTCGGTGAGCAGCGACAGGTCGACGTAGTCGTCGCCGCGGCGCTTGCTCACGCTCTCGATGTGCTCGAGTTGATCCTCGAAGATGCTTTTTGAGTCGTAGAGCAATCGACCGATGAGCGTCGACTTTCCGTCGTCGACCGAGCCCACCGTGGCAAAGCGAAGCCGCTCCATCAGAAGTAGCCCTGCTTCTTGCGGTCTTCCATGCCGGCCTCCGAGATGCGGTCGTCTGCCCGGGTGGCGCCGCGCTCGGTCACCCGGGCGGTTGCCGTTTCGGCGATGATCTCCTCGAGAGACGTTGCCGTCGACTCGATCGCCGCGGTGCAGGTTGCAATGAATCAATTGCAGCTCTAGATGTTTCGATACAAGCTCAAGTAATTAATTTGTTTTTGTTGGAAAATGAAAGCTGGCCAACCGAATTTAAAAAC
>JBMTET010000041.1:0-10326 GCA_049433365.1 Ilumatobacteraceae bacterium
AAGAAGGCTGCAAAGAAGGCCCCGAAGAAGGCCGCGAAGAAGGGCAAGAAGGCTGCCCCGAAGCGCCGTCGTCGTAAGAAGGCCGCCAAGAAATAACGACTCTCGCCCGTTGGGCGAAGTCATATTTCGGTTCGGAGTACCAATTAGCCGGGGGGCGCAAGCCTCCCGGCTAATTCATTTTTCCCCCGCTTCCGGAAGCCGGTCGGCGGGGTCGGGTGAGTGCGTGGCGAACATCTGCGCGTAATCGTCGGCATCGTCGACGTCAAAGGACAACTCGGGGTGTTCGAGGCACGCCACGGCGAGTCCCAGTGCGCGGGCCTGACGTGTGTGGTTGGCGCAACTGTCGCGGCCGTAGGCGAACTCAAGGGGGACGTCACAGTCGACCACGAGCACGTTGGTGCCGGTGCCGTGGTGGTCGGTGACGATGACGACGTCGCCCGGATGGGCAAGAACGTCGGCCAGGCTGCGTGCTCGTGGCAGGTCGGCGTGGACGATGGCGATGCGTCGAAACCCCCGTCGTCGCGCTTCGTCGCGTCCGTCGTGGGCGGCACCGTTCAACCCGTCGCGGCGTTGCTCGACGACGTCGAGCGTGGCGCTGCGGGCCCAGGATGCAACGACTGGGGAGTCCGTGACGACGAGAACGGGGTGCGCCCCGGCGGCGGCGACGACACGCCCGGCGCAGTGCCGGGCGAACAGCTCCCGGTCGATGCGCGAGAGGGTGTCGTTGAGCCGGGATTTGGCTGCGCCGAAATCTTTCACCGGAACGATGACCAGCGTGCGCTCCCCGACGCCAGTTGCCACCACGAGTTGAGCCTACGATTTCGGGCGTGCACGCCACCTTTGCCCGCGTTGCCGTTGTTGGTGCGGGCACTTGGGGGACGACACTCGCATCGCTCGTCGCCAACAACGCCCCGACCGTTCTGTGGGCGCGACGCGGCGATCTCGTTGCCGAACTTCGCCGCACGCGGCGCAACGAGGCGTACCTGCCCGGAATCGACCTGCACCCCGAGTTGCGATTCTCTGACGACTACGCCGAGACTCTCACCGATGCCGATGTCGTGATCATGGCGGTTCCGTCGGGCGGGTTCCGTGACGTTGCGCGCAACATGGCGCCGTACGTGGCGCACGGTGTGCCACTCGTCAGCGTGACCAAGGGTCTCGAACGCGGCACCGGTCGGCGGATGAGCGAAGTGCTCGCCGACGTTCTTCCGCAGCGTCCCGTCGCGGCGTTGTCGGGTCCGAATCTGGCTCGGGAAATTGCCGAGGGTCAGCCGGCAGCAAGCGTCGTCGCATGCAACGACGATGCAGTGGCGCAACGATTACAGGCGTTGTTTGCGCGACCGACGTTCCGCGTGTACACGAACGACGATCTCGTCGGCTGTGAAATCGGCGGGGTCGTGAAGAACGTCCTTGCGATTGCGACGGGAATTGCCCATGGCATGGGCTTCGGCGACAACACCCGGGCAACGCTCATCACCCGCGGTCTGGCCGAAATGAGCCGCCTGGGCGTCGCGCTCGGGGCCGACGTTTTGACGTTCTCCGGCCTTGCCGGTGTCGGGGACGTCGTCGCCACCTGTTCGTCGATGCGCAGCCGCAACACGACCGTCGGTGTCCGCTTGGGTCGCGGCGACTCGCTCGGCGATGCCGTTGCCTCGACGGGACAAATGGTTGCCGAAGGTGTGCGCAGTGCAGCGGCAATCGTTGCTTTGGCCCGCAAGGTCGCCGTTGAAATGCCCATTTGCGAAGCCGTTGCCGACGTATGTGACGGCCGCGTCGGTGCCGGCGACGCGATGTCGAGACTGATGACCCGGGCGTACAAGTCGGAGCGCAGCTAGCCGGTGCTGAGACGAGTGATGGCGCTGCGTGCGCAGCGGGCCACGGGGCGCAGCGATCACGATCATGGTGCCGCCGACGGCCATGACGTGCCCGGTTCGATTCGACTCGGTGTGCGTGGCGGTGGCAACGGTACACGCGTCGCTGCCGACTCGTCGGTGCACATCGACGGTGAGCCGCAACCGCTGCGCTGGTTCGTCATGTCCGAAGAGCGACTCCACGTACCGGAGCGCGAGCCCAGCCTGCGGGTGAGCAACGTCGACGGTGCACCCGTCGTCGTGCAACGCATCGCATTGCCGGGTGGCGACGCGGTACTCACCTGCTGGATGGTTGCCGATGACGGCGGAACGGTGCTGGTCGAGTTTACGAACGACTCGCCCCGGGCCTGCGCCGTCATCTTCGACGGTCCGGCGATGGCGGGGGGACGCGCCGAGCCGGCTCCGGTGCGCATTGCCGGTGTGCCGGAAACGGCTCGCTCGCATCCCGTTGCGCATCGGGCGAGTGTGCGCTTTGCAGTCGGACGGCCGGGAATCGACGGTGCCAACCACCCGTCGCCCGACCGGGTTGCAGCGGGGTGGGTGGCGGTGAGCGAGGCGGCAAGTCGCGTCGACATCCCGACGTTGCCGTTCGCTTCGGCGCTCGTTGCTGCGCGGGCACGTATCGCGATCGCCCATGCCCACGAATGGGAGGCGTTGCTCGATGCGGCTCCCGATCTGGCCCTGCTCGGCCTCGCCGAGCGCGCGCGTATGGGGGAGATGCTCAATGAGTGGGTCGGACCCGTTGCCGATGCGGTGGCGCGAGTCGCGCGGGGGATGCACCGATCGCCGGGACCGCACGGACGTGCGCATCGCGCCGTGCAACAGGCGGCCCATGCATTGCGCGCATCGGGAGAGCTGCGTGCCGCCGACGATGCCGCTGCGGCATGGTCACGAACGGTGACGTTCGTGCGTTCCGAAGGTCGCGCCGACGATCCGTTGGCGGGCCACGATCTTGCCGCTCCGCAACGATTCGCCCTGCCGACGGCAATCGACGTCGCGGCTGCAATCGAACACCGCTGTGCGCGTGGAATCGGCGACGACGGCAGCGTTGCGACGATCGAACTGTTCGCCGCGGGGATTCCCGACGCATGGCGCGGATTGGACGGAAACGTCCACGACGTGTGCGTCGGGCCGCGGCACACTCTGTCGTTTGCCCTCCGGTGGCACGGCGCGCGTCTTGCCGTGTTGTGGGAGTCGGCCGGCCCGGGACCGGTCACGCTCGTTGCGCCGCAACTCGACCAGTCGTGGAGCGTCACCGGCACGAGCGGCGATGCGCTGCTCGACATCGGGGCACAGGCGTGACAAAGACCGCCGCGCGCACGGTGCCGTCGCTCGCCCACGAAATCGCTCTCGGGCACGGAGCAGGGCGAGTGATCTGCGGAGTCGACGAAGTTGGCAAGGGTTCGTGGGCCGGCCCGCTGGTCGTCGGCGTGGCGGTTCTGCGCGACGATGTGCCCCACGACGAGATTCCGGCCCGGGATTCAAAGACGCTGAGCGAGAAGCGCCGAGAGGCAATCTTCGACTCGGTTGCCGCCGCGTGCCGGGCGTGGAGTCTGGGAGTCGTGTCGGCCGGCGAGTGCGACCGACTCGGCATGAGTGCAGCTCAGAAGTTGGCGACGTCGCGGGCACTGGCACGCCTCGCCGAAGGGAACTGCGTTCCCGACGTTGCACTCGTGGATGGACGATGGGATTTCGTCACTCCGCTCGTGCCCGACACGAAGACGTTCGTCGGCGGGGAGTCGGTGTCGATGTCGATTGCGGCTGCTTCGATTCTCGCGAAGGTGTCGCGTGACCGGATGATGCGATCGTTGGCCGACGAACTGCCGCATTGGTCCTTTGCGACGAACAAGGGGTACTCGTGTCCGCGGCATCTCGCCGGTCTGCTGGCACACGGCGTGTCCCGCGAGCATCGTGTGACGTGGGGTTACATGCAACGTTTGGGGATCGAACCACCCCGTTAGTGCGCCTGTTGCGTACCGACCTTGAGATCGCGGAACGGAGACGTGGAATCGATGCCCGTTTCCTTGGGCAGGCCGAGAACCCGCTCGGCGACGATGTTGCGCATCACCTCGTCGGAGCCGCCGGCAATGCGCAACCCCGGGGCTCCGAGCAGGTACGCGCTCCACGCGTACGTTCCCCACTCGCCGGTATCGGCCTGCAGCCGCGGTCCGGCCACGTGGGCAACGAGGTCGATGATCCGCTTTTGATTTTCGACCAGTGCCATCTTTGAAATCGACATTTCGGGGCCGGGTGTTTGTCCGGCGCGCAACTTGTCGAGTGCCCGCTTGTTCGTGAACGCTGCGACCTTGTTGTGAACGTACAGATCGGCGAGCATCTCGCGCACGACCGGGTCGTTGTCGCGACCGAAATGTCGCACCATGCCGAGCACCCGGGCGAACATCGACACGTCACCACCTCCGAGGGAGCCGATTGCGGCCCGCTCGTTCATCAACGTGGTGAGTGCGACACCCCATCCGGCGTTCACGTCACCGAGGCGGCACCAGTCGGGAATGCGCACTTCGTTGAAGAACACTTCGTTGAACGACGCACCCCCTGTCATCTGGCGCAACGGTCGAATGTCGACGCCGGGGGCGTGCATGTCGACGATGAACGCAGTGATTCCCTTGTGCTTGGGAAGGGACGTGTCGCTGCGACAGACGATCTCGCCGATGTCGCTGAACTGCGCACCCGACGTCCACACCTTTTGACCGCTGATCACCCATTCGTCGCCGTCGCGTTCGGCTTTCATCTGCAGCGAGGCAAGGTCGCTGCCCGCACCGGGTTCGGAAAACAACTGGCATCCGATGATGTCGGCACGCCACATGGCGCGCAGGTACGTCTCTTTGGCGCGGTGCGAGCCGTGCGCGAGGATCGTCGGTGCGACCATGCCGAGGCCGATGGTGAAGATGCCCTGTGATGCGACGCGATAGCGGGATTCGAGAGCATTCCAAGCCCGCTCGTGCGCGCCGGTGAGCCCGGCACCACCGAACTCGGTCGGTCCGGTGATCCATCCGAAGCCGGCATCGAACTTGGCCGTACGCCAACGCTTTGCCTCGGCAACGGTGCGCTCCTCGTCGTCGCGGCTGCGCTCCTCGAACATCGCCACGTTGTCGGATCCCTCGCCCCACACGAAGGCACGAGCCGCCTCCTTGCGCGGCGCGTTCGCATCGAGAAACGCCGTCGCTGCCACCGTGAATTCCTCGAGCGACGGGGTGTGCAACACGCTCGTCAGGGTAGTGCGACGGGTACGAGGCGTCGGCCCGACCTGCGGTACGATCGCGGCGTGGGACAACCAGTAGCCGTCACCCTGCGACCGACCGCGACTGCCGGACGGGTGCGGTTCGACCTCAACCGATCGCTCACCGGCATGGGTCACGAACGATACGCCTCGATCGACGAGGCGCGCGGTGCGACACCGGGCGCCGAACTTGCCCGGCGACTGTTCGGTCGCGGCGCGGTGCGAGCGGTGCACGTCTACTCGAACACCGTCACCGTCGACCTCGCCGCCGGGGTCGACGCAACGACGCTCGTTCCGCTCGTCGAGGAGCTGTACCGCCATTGGCAGCCGGGAATGGTGCCCAAGGTCGGCTGAGTTGCCCGCTCGGTAACGGGCGGATGCCGGTGATCACGGCAACATTGAAGGAGTGCCGACGACCACGCTGACCCTCCACGAAGTGGCTGCGGAGTTGAACGTGCACTACATGACCGTGTACCGGTCCGTACGCATGGGCAGGTTGCGAGCCCACCGAGACGGCAGCGAGTGGCGGGTGACGCGTGCCGATCTGGGCGAATACCTCGCCGAGCGCGAACGGCCGGTCGGTGCAAAGTCGGCGCTGCGGGCCAAACACGGGGGCCGCAAGAAAGCCGACTGGGCACAGCGCCTCGAGGATCGCCTCGTTGCCGGCGACGAGGCGGGGTCGCAAGGTGTCGTTGACGACGCCCTCGCCAGCGGCCACGATTTGTTTTCGCTGTACTCGGAAGTCGTCGCGCCGGCGATGCACTCGATCGGTGAACGTTGGGCGCAGGGGAAGTTGGCGATCCACGAGGAGCATCGTGCGAGCAACATCGTTGCCCGGTTGATGGGGCGAACGAGTCCACGGTTCGTGCACCGTGGCGTACAGCGCGGCACGATCGTCATCGGTGCGCCATCGGGGGAGCACCACGGTCTGATGATCACGATGGTCGCGGATTTGTTGCGCAGTGCCGGCTATGCCGTCTCCGACATCGGTGCCGACGTTCCCGCGGAGTCGTTTGCCCGCGCCGTGGCGGACGCCACCGACCTCGTGGCGGTGTGCGTCGGCGTGACGTATGCCGACGCACTCCCCGCGGCGCGCGAGGTCATCGCCGCGGTGAGACGTGTCGCCGGACCCGACGTGCCGTGTTTCGTCGGCGGTGCCGCGGTGGGATCCGACGCACAGGCGGACGATCTCGGTGCCGATGCTCGAATCGTCGACGTACGCGAGCTCATTGCACGACTGCGCGCTCGATAACCGCTTCTCCGTAGTGGCGTGTCGGGCCGCGTGCGGATCACCGTGTTCACCTGAAGGGGTCGTGCTGACGAGATGCGAATGGTCGTGATGCGCCTGCGAGACGGGGGCCGTACCGCGGGTTTTGTACACTGAGTTCGATGGCTGCACCAAAATACGCACCCGTATCGCCGGCCGACACACCGCGTGCGTATAGCTCGCCCGACGTCGTACCCGGATCGTGGGAGAACGATCGTCCGGCGGCGATTCACACGCGTCAGCCGCACGGGAAGCGACTCGGACATCCCGGTCCGGATCAAGGGTACGTGTACCTGCTCGCCGAGCGACTCCGACCGCGGATCGTCGTCACCGACGGCGAATCGGTCGATGACGCGATTCAGGGCTGCATCGGAATTGCGTTGCGTCGCGCCGCACATTTCGGGCGTGCGCCGGTGATCCACGACATGACGATTGCCCTGACGATCTGGGGTTATCTTCTCGCGGTGCCGCCGCCCGAGTTAGTTGCGGTACGTCGCGAGTTGTTCGAGGGCGTTGCCAACGTCGTGCATCACTACGCCGAGGCGCGCCGCATCGTCGACATGGTTCCTCAGTCGACGATTCTCATGACACCCGAAGCCGTCGCGAAGGCGTCACCGGGTTCGTGGCGGGCACTCACCGGCGCCTGAGTGGGCGACTTCTCGCCTCGCGGCGATTCGTCAACGTGCGTCTAGGGCAAATCGCTCGAGGTCGGCGAGGTTGACGAATTCGAGGGTGAGCGCGTGGGTGGCTGCGAGTAGCACGTGCGGCGCCATGCCCGCTTCGAAAGCTTCCTGCCATCTCGCTGCGCACAGGCACCACTGATCTCCGGGCTGAAGGCCGGGAAAGCCGTATTGGGGCATCGGTGTCGACAGGTCGTTGCCCACCGACTTCGAAAACTCGAGGAACTCGGCAGTCATCACGGCGCACACGGTATGTACCCCGGTGTCGCTGCCGTCGGTTTCGCAGCAGCCGTTGCGGAACCAGCCGGTCATCGGCGCCGAACTGCACGTGACGAGCGGTTCGCCAAATACGTTCGTCTGGCGCGTCACGACACGTTCACCCCGACGATGCTGCCCACCGCAAACGTCACGCTGACGGCGAGAACGAGCACGGCCACTTGTCGCAGTGCACTGCGCAGCACCGACCGATGTGCCTGGCGACCAATGGCGCCGCCGGCAAGCGCCGCTGCAGAAACCCCGATGGCAATCGACGCGACACGGGCACCGTTTCCTTCGCTCATCATCCACGGGATGATCGGCAGGAACGCACCGACGAGAAACGTGACTAGTGAGATCGTTGCCACCGACATCGGGTTCGGCAACTGGGTCGGGTCGATGCCGAATTCTTCGCGCGCGTGCACGAGCAGGGCGCGTTGCGGATCTTTCATGACTTCGTGGGCCGCCGCTGTCGCCTGTTCCTTCGACATACCGTGGGCACGGTAGATCCCGACGAGTTCGGCGGTTTCGGCCCCGGTGTTGTGCAGGAGTTCGCGCAACTCGAGTGCGGTTTCCCGGCGCACGAGATCATTCTGGGCCCGCACCGACACCCATTCGCCGACCGACATCGATGCCGCACCGGCGACGGCCGAGGCAATGCCGGCGAGGCGTACGACGCCCGGTCCGACTCCGCTCGCGGCAAAACCGATGATCATCGAGACGTTGGTGACGAGTCCGTCGCTGAATCCGAAGACTCCCGCGCGCGCCGAACCGCCGGCGAGCGCGCGGTGACCGGGGTCGTCGTGACTCTCGGCGGACGCGGGTTCGGGAAGCGAGCTGTCACGGGCCATGAACTCAACCTATCTCTCGGGCCGTGCGTGGGTAGTGTGCGTGCGCGATGTCCGTGACGCCCAGATATCGCTTTGCGCCGTCACCAACCGGCTATTTCCACGTCGGTGGTGCGCGCACGGCGTTGTACAACTGGATTCTCGCCCGTCAGAGCGGTGGCGTGTTCGTGTTGCGCATCGAAGACACCGACGAGTCGCGCAACGAACCGCAGTGGACGCAGGGAATCATCGACGCACTTGCATGGATCGGCATTTCGGGTGACGATCCGCATTTCGAGGGTCCGTACTTTCAATCGGCGAATGCCGCAGCACACGTTGCCGCTGCGCAACGGTTGTACGAATCAGGAATGGCGTACTACTGCGATCTCACGGGCGAGCAGGTGCAGGAGCGGGCAAAGAGCCTCGGCGTTCCCGGATACGACGGATACTCGCGCGACAGGGGACTCGGTCCCGGCCCGGGACGCGTCTTGCGCATGCGGGTGCCGGAGGGAACTGTCGTCGTCAACGACGCCGTGCGCGGCGAAGTGTCATTTGCGCACACGGCGATCGAGGATTTCGTGTTGTTGCGCGGCAACGGCACGCCCGTGTTCCTTCTCGCCAACGTCGTCGACGACATGACGCAGGGGATCACCCACGTCGTGCGCGCCGAGGAACACCTCCCGAACACGCCGAAACAACAACTGCTGTGGAAGGCGCTCGGCAGCGAGCCGCCCGTGTGGGCGCACGTCCCGGTGCTCGTCAACGAAGCACGAAAGAAACTGTCCAAGCGTCGCGACAAGGTGGCCATCGAGCAGTACCGCGACGAGGGTGTGCTGCCCGAAGCCATGGTCAACTACCTCATGACACTCGGTTGGGCGCCCGAAGGTGACAGCGAAATCGTGCCATTCGAGGACATCGTTGCCCGGTTTTCTCTCGCGGCGGTGAATCATTCCCCGGCGTTCTTCGATGTGAAGAAACTGCATGCGTTCAACGGGGAGTACGTGCGGCGCTTGTCGCTCGACGACTTCGTTGCGGCGTGCGAACCGTGGTTGGTTGCGCCGCACTCGTCGTGGGCGGAGGGCGACTTTGACCGGGCAACGTTCCGTGCAATCGCCCCTCACGTACAAACCCGAGTTGCGTTGCTGTCCGAAGTTCCTGCGATGGTTGACTTCTTCTTTGTCGACGAGGTCGTTGTCGACGAATCGGTCGTTGACAAGGTGTTCTCCGTCGAGTGGGCCGTGCCGACACTGCGTGACATCCGTGAACGACTGAACGAGTGCTCGTGGACCGCAGATGCTCTGAAGGCGGTGGTCGAGGACGTCGCGAGTCACTACGACGTGAAGCTCGGAAAGCTGCAGGCACCCTTGCGCGTGGCCGTGACGGGCCGCACCGTCGGTCCGCCCTTGTTCGAGTCGATGGAGATTCTCGGGGAGCGCCGCGTGCAGGAACGCATCGACGCGGCATTGGTGCACGCAACGACGCGATGATTGCAGTTGCACGCGCCGTTCGCGTTGCGGTTGTCGTTGCGGTCGCGGTGACTGCGGCTTACGGGGCGACGCTCTACCAGGTGTGGTTGACGGGGCGCAGCGACGAAAGGCGAACGGTGGATGCAATCGTCGTCCTCGGCGCCGCACAGTACGACGGCCGACCGTCGCCGCAATTCATGGCGCGACTCGACCATGTCGTCGAGTTGTGGAGCGAGGATCTCGCTCCGTACGTCGTAGTCAGCGGTGGCAAACAACCCGCCGACCGCTTCACCGAAGCCGCAGCGGCGCGCACGTACCTGCAGTCCCGCGGCGTGCCGGCGGCGGCGATCCTCGAGGAGTCGCTCGGGCGCAGCACGGTGGAGTCACTGCGCGGAGTGCGATACGTTCTCGGCTCGGTCGTCGATGACGACGCCGAGGTGCTCCTCGTCAGCGACCCGTACCACATGTTGCGCGCGGCGTCGTCGGCTCGGGAGCTCGGCATGACGGTGCACGTCTCGGCCACGCGTACCGGAGTGACACGTGGCGGCGATGCCGGATTGCGCAACGCGCGCGAAGCGATCGGAGTGATGGTCGGACGCATCGTCGGATTTGAACGACTCGACCGCTGGGTACACTGATTGCACCACTGGGGAGTGGTGTAACTGGCAACACAGCAGATTCTGGTTCTGTTATTCAGGGTTCGATTCCTTGCTCCCCAACCA
>JBMTET010000042.1:0-10233 GCA_049433365.1 Ilumatobacteraceae bacterium
CCCCAACCGCGATTGCGCCCCGCATCCGGGGTGTACGCAGTAATCAATGACATCGGGGGACTCGTGTCGGAAATCATTCAGCTGCTCCTCGTCTCGGTGGAGAGCGGTCTCGTCTACGGCATGGTGGCCGTCGCGCTGACGATCATCTACAAGACGGCGCGCGTTCTCAACTTCGCCCAAGGAACCCTGGCCAGTGCCTCGGGTTTCATCGCCTACTGGTTCTACGCCAACGCCGGGTTTCCCTGGGTGTTGGCAGCGCTAGCGGCACTGCCAACCACGTTCGTTCTCGCGCTGATCATCGAGCGCGTCGCCGTGCGGCGATTGCTGCGCCGCGGCTTCTTCCCCATCGTGGTGGCCACTCTCGCCGTCGACGAGTTCTTCGTCAACGGCATCGAAATCGTCTTCGGGGCCGACGCGCTCGTGTTTCCCGCGCCCCTCACCGGAGTCGCGTTCACGTTCTTCGGGGTGCAGATCAACAAATGGTCGATCGTCATTGCCGGCACCGCCACGGTGCTGCTTGGCGCAGTCTCGCTCATCATCCGCAGCAACCTCGGCTTGGCAATGCGCGCCTTTGCCGACGACCAGGATGCCGCCCGCTTGATGGGCATTTCGGACGCGACGGTGTCGCGGGCAACGTGGACGTTGTCGATCACGGTCGGTGGCGTAATCGGTATCGTGCTGGCGCCGATTCTGTTCCTGCAAACGGGGTACATGGCGAACACCTTCGTGCTCGCGCTGGCCGCTGCGGTGCTAGGAGGATTCAACAGCATCGGCGGGGCGGTGCTGGGCGGCCTGCTCATCGGCGGTGTGGACGTCTTTGCGATTCGCTATGCGCCCGGTGCAATTCAGGCATCGCTGCCACTGGCGGCTGTGCTGCTCATCTTGCTGCTGAAACCGAGTGGTTTGTTCACCCGCACGAAGTCAGCGGAGCGCGTATGAAGCTCGCCCTTGCCGACCGGCATTCGGCGTTGCAGCGTCGCGATCTGCTCACCGTTGCCCTGGCCGTCGCCGGCTGGTTCGTGATCCCGCTGGTCACTTCCTACGAACTGGCGATCACGCTGGCTTTGTCGTACGCGATCGTCGGGTTGGGTCTCGTCCTGCTGTTCGGTACAGCCGGTCAGCTGTCGCTGGGTTCGGCAATTTTTTTCGCCGCGGGAACTTTTACGGCGTCGAATCTGTCCACCCGGCTCGGTTGGGGCCTGGAGTTGCAGATCGTCGTTGCGTTCATCGTCGGCTTTGCGGTTGGGATCGTCGTCGGACTTCCGTCGGTGCGGGTCGGCGGGCTGTCGCTGGCGATATCCACGTTCGCGCTCTCCTTTGCCGGCCAACAGTTGCTGTTCGAATGGGGATACATCTCGGGCGGCGGGGCCGGTGTCGGCATCGCGCCACTGAAAGTTCTCGGCATGGACTTCTCCGCCAGGGGTCGCATCGCCCAAACGAGCATCGTCGTGTTCGCGATCATCGCGTGGATGGTGGCCAACCTCCTTGCCTCCCGCACCGGTCGAGTGCTCAATGCGGTGCGCACCTCCGAGGTTGCCGCGTCTGCAGTGGCGGCAATCGAGGTGAAGCGCACGAAGTTGTGGGTGTTCGGCATGGCCGCAGGAATAGCGGCGATCGGTGGCGCGATCTACATGCACGCCATCAAGTTCGTGAACCCGGAGAACTTCGACATCAATTTGTCGATTGCGCTCATCCTCACGCTGATCATCGGCGGATCGAACCGCATAGCCGGGGCGATCGTCGGCGCTTTTTTCGTGCGCGGCTTGCCCGAACTCTTCCGCAGCCTGCAGCGCTACGAAGGCGTGATCTACGGCAGCATCCTGCTGCTTCTGGTGCTGTACTCACCGACCGGAGTCGTTGGAGCGTTGCGTTCGATTCCCCAGTTCGTGCGTGCCAAGTTGCGCAAGACGCCGAACGTCGACTCGATCTCGCTGGAAAACCTCGAGCTCGCACCGCTGGGCTCGCGGCGTCTGTCCGTCGCGGCACAGGGTGGGGCGATGGGCGCGAGCCTCGTCGTGGACAACGTCGGGGTGCGGTTCGGCGGCTTGGCCGCCGTCGACGGGGTGTCGTTCTCCGTGAAACCCGCCGAGGTGTTCGGGCTCATCGGACCGAACGGCGCCGGCAAGACGACGATGTTCAATGCGATCTGTGGCGTGGTGAAATCCACGGGCTCGGTGAAATTCGACGGCGTCGAAATGTCCGGTCTGAACGTCGAAGGCCGCTCCCGGCTGGGACTCAGCCGCACGTTCCAGAACCTGTCGCTGCATTCCGATCGCACGGTGGTCGAGAACGTGATGATCGGCATGAATCGTCTCGTCGACTACGGAACCATGGCGGAAGTGTTGCGGTTGCCGAAGGTCCGGCGTGTGGAAAAAGAGATCTACGACGAAGCGATGGAGACCCTCGGACTCGTGGGACTGCAGCCGTACGCCGATCGGCTCGTGTCGGACTTGCCGTACGGTCTGCAAAAGCGCGTGGAGATTGCGCGAGCAGTGAGTTGGCACCCGCGGGTGCTGATGCTCGACGAGCCGGCAGCGGGAATCCCCTCCGCCGAAGCCGACCGGATCATCGGACGAACCATCGAGATCGCCCGGCAGGCGGGCATCACCGTTGTGCTCATCGAGCACAACATGGAAGTCGTTGCCAAGTACGCCGAACGCGTCGCGGTACTCACCCACGGCCGATTGCTCACCGAGGGTCTGCCCGGTGACGTGTTGAAGGACCCTGCGGTGATCGAGGCTTATCTCGGGGCGGAGGACTGACATGACGCAAGCCATCCTCGAGTTGAAGGAGGTCCGCTCCGGTTACGACAAGAACGAAGTGCTGCACGGCGTGTCGCTGCGCGTGGAGCGCGGAAACAACACGGCACTTCTCGGCGCCAACGGTGCGGGCAAGACCACGTTGCTGCGAACGATCTCGGGAATCCTCTCCCCGAAGTCGGGTGAGGTTCTGTTCGAAGGTGAGTCGATCGGCGGAAATGCCCCGCGATCGATCGTCGAGCGCGGGCTCGTGCAAGTGCCCGAGGGTCGACGTGTGTTCCGCAACCTCACGGTTTTCGAGAACTTGCGCGTCGCGGCAACGTTCCAGCGCGCCAATTTCGACGAGAGCCTAGAGCGGATCTACGCCGCATTCCCCATTCTCAAGGAGCGATCCACCCAAAGCGCCGGACTGTTGAGCGGAGGCGAACAGCAGATGCTTGCTCTCGGTCGGGCAATCGTGGCGCGGCCAAAGCTTCTCCTGCTCGACGAAATGTCCCTCGGCTTGGCACCGATTCTCATCAAGCAGTTCTACGGAACGCTGAACACCCTCTTCGGCTCGGAAATCTCGTTTCTCGTCGTCGAGCAGAACGCGCGCATGGCGTTTGCCGCCAGTCGCTACGTGTACGTAATGCGCAACGGAGAGATCGCCGATCAGGGTGACGTGGAATCGTTCAGTTCGGACAACGCTCGATTGACGCGCGCCTACCTCGGCGGTTCGTAGGAGCTACGACGCCCGGCCGAGAATCATCGAGTTGTGGTACTGGGCCCCCGAGCCCGCCCCCATGACGACGGCTATCTCGGCATCGGTCACCTGACCGGGGCCGGCCGTACCGCGCAACTGGCGCACGGCCTCGACGAGTTTGAGTTGCGGTCCGCCCCAGCCGATGTGGCTGTACGACATCAGTCCGCCGTCGGTGTTCACCGGGCAACCGTCGTCCGGGCCGATACCGACGTCGTTGAGAAAATCGATTCCTTCGCCGCGCTTGCACAGCCCGGTCATCTCAATTTGACGCACCACTTCGAAAGTGTTGATGTCGTACACCTCGAAAACGTCGACGTCGCGCGCACCAACGTCGGCCTGACGAAACGCATCGGACAGTGCCGTGGCGCCGACGTCGATGATCTCGTCGTACATCGGTGGATCGACGTACTGCTGGCGGTACCACTCGCATCCGCCACCGAGTATCCGGGCCGGCACCTGGGGGAGATCGCGCGCCCGATCCATGCTCGTCACGACGACGGCAGCAGCGCCTTCGTTGGCGAGACATAGGTCGAGCAGGTGGAACGGTGACGCAATCATCGCGGAGTTGAGGACGTCCTGTGCGGTGAATGGTCCGCGACCGTGCATGACTGCGTTCGGATTTGCCGAACCGGCGTTGCGTATCGCCGCGGCGATGCGGGCCATTCCGAGGCGATCGACGTCGTGCAGATGCATGTAACGCTGCGCGACGAGAGCGAATTGTGCCGAAGTGAAGGCACCCCAGCATTCGGTGAACTCGTTTTCCGGCCGGGTGTACGACGCGACGTTGGGTCCGCCGAGAACACCTGATTGGCCGCCGACGATGAGTACCGTCGTGCACTGTCCGGCAAGAATTGCCGCAGCGGCGTCGAGCACCGCCGGCACACCTTGCGGGTACGTGTCGCCGACCCAGCGGGCACCGTGTCCGAACAATTTCAACCAGTCCTGCGAGCCCGGATGAAACACCGTGCCCCCGGGTCCCGGCCACCGCGCGCACATCCCGTCGACGTCGTCGAATCCGAGCCCCGCATCGGCGAGTGCGATACGTGCCGCCTCCAGACACGTCGACACGGTTGGTCGATCGATGCGCCGTGCCATCTCGGTCGCGCCAATGCCGACGATGGCGACGTCGTGAAGCGGTGAAGTCATGCGTGCTCGCTCAGACCTGGCGCGTGCCGGTCCAGAACTGATTGCGCACCGAACCCTTGTCGATCTTGCCCACCGCGTTCTTCGGGAGGCTGTCGACGAACCGCACTTCCTCCGGGCGCTTGATGCTCGCCAGCTCACTGTTGCGACACAGGTCGAGAATTTCCTGCTCCGTCACCGTTCCGTTCGTGGTGCGGGCGACGACGGCAACGATGCGCTCACCCCATTCTTCGTCGGGGGCGCCGACGACGGCAACCTCGAGCACCCCGGGGTGCCGGTAGATGACGTTTTCGATCTCCACCGGGGCGATGTTCAGTCCGCCGCGAATGATGAGATTCTTCAACCGGTCGACGATGTACAGGTAGCCCTCGTCGTCGAACACGCCGATGTCTCCCGAGTGCATCCACCCGTCGTACAGGGCGTCCGACGTGCGCTTCTCGTCGCGGTAATAACCGAGCATGACGTGCGGTCCGGCGAAGACGACCTCACCGCGTTCGCCGACCGGAACGTCGTTGCCGTTGTCGTCGACGACTCGCACCGCGACACCGTACGACGGACGGCCGCACGAGTTGAGCAGTGCCGGTTTGTCACCCAACGCCCGTTCGTGATCGACCTTCCGCAGGATCGTGCCGATGGATGCGATCTCTGCCATGCCGTACAACTGCAGGAAGATCGGACCGTATCGGGCGACGAGGTCGCGCAGACGATCGGGCGAGATCGGTGACGATCCGTAGCCGAGCGTGGTGAGCGTCGACATGCGCCGGTCGTCGTCGGTGAGTTGGTCGAGCACCCGCATGAGTTGGGTGGGGACGAGGAACGAGTGCGTCACCGCGAATTGCGCAACGACCGAGGCGAACGTGTCGGGGGAGAAGGACCGGCTGTCCTGGAAACCGATCGCCGCGCCCATCATCAGGCACGGGGCAATCGTGATGTTCACACTCGAGTTGTGCGGAATCTGAATGAGATAGCGGGTGTCGGGCGTGATCTCGTACTCGAGACATGCGACGGTTGCGTGTTGCGACATGGCGGAGTGGTCGAACAGCACACCCTTGGGTCGACCGGTGGTGCCGCTCGTGTACACGATGCAGGCGTGGTCACCGGAGGCCGGAAACAGCCCGAGCGGTTCGGCGGAAGAATTCTTCAGCGGTGACTTCGTTCCGACGAGATCCTCGATCATCACGAACGGAACGCCGAACGCCTCCTGCAGCATTTCGGCCGTTGCACGAAACTCTTCGCACGTCACAAGCAGTCGCGGCTCGGCATTTTCGAACACCGAGCGCAGGTCGCTGTCGTCCATGCGAAAGTTCAATCCGACGTACACGAGGGCAGCTTTGTGCGCGGCGACGAGGTACTCGACCACTTCGCATCTGTTCGGCAGCAACACCGCCAGTCGATCGCCGGTGCTCACGTCGTGCGCATCGCGCAACCAGCGGGCGAGACGGTTCGTGCGTTCGTCGAGTTCGGCGTAGGTGCAGCTGTACTCGGTGGAAAAGAGTGCGAGCGCACCGGGGCGTCGGCGGGCTTCTCGGGATACGGCAACTCCAAGGTTCACTGGTCTCTCCTCAGGGTGAAAGTGGGAAGTAGTCGGGACGAATCACGCGGATCGGGGCTGAACGAGACCTCGACTTGCCGTGCGATGTAGTTCGTGACGGCGACGTCGTCGCCCTCGACGATAAGCCGGGTCATCAAGTGCCACCCCTCGTCCATCTGCACGACGGCGAGCACGTACGGCGTGGCGAAGTCCTCCGTGGGTGCCCGGTGCACGACGGTGAACGAATAGACGGTGCCGAGGCCATTGCTCGGTACGTACGACCACGATTCGGAATGGCACGACGGACAGCACCACTGCGGCGTGAAAAAGTTCGTGCCGCAGTCGTCGCACACGGGTCGCACGAGGCGCCGCTCGTTGCAAGCGGCCCAGAAATCGGCGGTGAGTGCGACGCTCGGCATGTTGTGCTTCGCCCCCTCGATTCGGCACGTGCGATGTCTGCGACGATCGTACCCTTCGGCGCTGAACCGACCGCTGGCGGGAGCTGATCGTTGCGACCCACGACCGCCGTGTCGTTTACAGTTCAAGGGGTGACGCAGCGACCCGTGGCCTTGGTAACCGGTTCGTCACGGGGAATCGGGCGGGCGGTCATCGAACGGCTTGCCGAGTCGCATGATTGCGTCGTTCACTACCGAACCTCGGCGGAGTCGGCCAACGAGGTGGCGGCGGCGCTGCGCAAACGGGGCACGCGAGCGATCACCGTTGCCGGGGACATCGATTCGGAGGCGGACATCGACGCGATGTTCGACGCCGTGACGAGCGAATTCGGCCGCCTCGACGTGCTCGTCGCAAGCGCCGCGGCGACGAAGTTCGCAACGATGACCGACACCCGGCGTCGACACCTCGAGCGGACCCTTGCCGCCGTGGTGCTCAGTTACCACCAGATGGTGTCGCGCATGGTGCCGTTGCTGCAGGGGTCGGGGCGAATCGTTGCCGTCAGTGGACTGGATGCGCGATTCGCGCAGGCGGGACACGGCGCACTCGGGGCAGCAAAAGCCGCTCTCGAATCGCTCACCCGGTCGTGGGCTGTCGAACTCGCACCGCGGGGCTGCACCGTGAACGCGGTGTTACCCGGCGCAATTGACACCGACTCGCTCGATGCGTACTTCCGCGGCGACGATGCGGCGCGTGCGGCAATGGTGCACGGAACTCCGGTCGGCCGCCTCGGCACGGTCGACGAAGTGGCCGACGCCGTGGCGTTTTTGTGCAGCTCGGCCGCGGCATACGTGACGGGTCACGTGCTCGTTATGGACGGAGGTGCCAGCGCCGAGGGCGGCGCGTGGTCGCAGTTTCGCGACCTGTGGAATTCGTGAGGCTCAACGCCCCGGTTTCCACGCCACCTGGGTGAGACCGCCGTCGATGGCGATCGCCTGACCCGTCATCCACGAGGACTCGTCGCTGAGAAGAAACAGCGTGAGCAACGCCGGATCGTCGATTCCGCCGACGCGGTTCATCGGAAAACGATCGCCTGCCTGGCGGAACGCAGCGTCGACGTCGTTGTCCTTGATGAAGCCGCGCTGCTCGTAGGCGCTGACGACGAGGGGCGTGGGTACGGTGCCCGGGCAGATGGCATTGGCCCGAATGTTGTGATGCGAAAAATCCGCGGACATTTGTCGCACGAGTCCGACGACTCCCGCTTTGGCGGCGCTGTACGACGCGGTGCTCGGCACTCCCGCGATGCCGGCCACACTTGCCGTGGCAACGATGGCACCGTTGCCCTGTCGGATCATTGCGGGAAGTACCGCCTGGCACGTGAGATACACGCCGGTGAGGTTGATGGCGATGACTTTGTTCCACTCGTCGAGCGGGGTATTTTCCACGGTTCCCTCACCGGTGACGCCGGCGTTGGCGAACACTCCGTCGATGCGTCCGAACGCGTCGATCGTCAACTTCGCCATCGCGGCACTGTCGGTGGGCGAGGTGACGTCGACCTTCACGGCCATGGCTCTGCCACCGGATTTTGTGATGATGTCGACGGTTTCGTGCGCACCCTTGTCGTTGATGTCGGCGCACGTCACCGCCGCACCCTGTTCGGCACAGCGGATCGCGGTGTGTCGGCCGATTCCCGAACCCGCACCCGTGATGACGACGACCTTTCCCTCCATGCGCTTGCTCATGACTGCCCCCTCGCTGATGTCGTCGCACGAGCCGTTGCCCGTGCAATGCGACGATGGTAACGTCTCGGCAGAAGCCCGCGGTCATGCGAGCGAGGGAGATGCAGGGAATCGGATGAAAGTGTCGATCGACGAGGCTGCGTGCCAAGGAACGGGATACTGCGTGCGAGTCGCGCCGGATCTCTTCGAACTCGGCGGCGCGATTGTCAGCGTGAAAACCGAAACGGTTCCCGAACATCTGGAAGTAGCTGCCCGTGAAGCCGAGGTCTTGTGCCCGGCGCGGGCAATTCTCCTCGCCGACTGACGCGGAGCTTGCGTCGCGCGACTTTACAGTCGTGAGACGGAGAACGAATACACGAGACGTCATCAGGGGATGACGGCAAGGGGGATGACATGGCACGGTTGAAGTACGTTGCGCCGAACGATGTGGCCGAACCGTTGCGCTCGGTCGTCGATGCACCGAACAAAACGCAACTCGAGCTCGGCCCGGTCGGGGTGTACGCACAGGTGCCCGACATCGCCGCCGCCTATGCGCGCTTCACCGGTACCTTGCGGGCACATGGAGTACTGCCGCGGCGTCTCGTCGAACTCGTGCGTTTGCGGATCGCCTTTCACAACCAGTGCCGCTCGTGCATGGCCATTCGTTATCGCGACGCCGAGGGCAACGAGGTGGACGAGGGCCTCGTGTGCCAGTTGTCGAGCCCGCAAACCGCCGATGACCTCACCGACGCCGAGAAAGCGGCGCTCGACTATGCCGATCGTTTCGCGACGAATCACCTGTCGATCGACGATGCCGCAATCGAGGGTCTGAAGCGGTACTTCTCCGAGCCGGAAATCATCGAGCTCGGCATGAACGTGGCGCTGTGCGTCGGATTCGGGCGCCTCGCTGCGTCGCTCGATCTCGTCGACTACCTGCCGAGTGAGTACACGGTTCGCGACGAAGGTCCGATCACACCGTGGGTGGGCAAGCCGGTGGTCGTCTGATGGCGGCGCACCAGCTTCCCTCGTTCGACCTCACCGGCAAGGTGTCGGTCATCACCGGTGCGGCGCAGGGCATCGGTGAAGTGGCGGCGCACGTGTTCGCCGGCTTGGGCTCGAAGGTCGCCATTCTCGACGTCCAGCCCGACGTCGGTGAAGCCGTCGCCGCGGCGATTCGCGCCGACGGTGGCGAGGCGATCTACATCGATTGTGACGTGTCGTCCGAGGCCGCCGTGTCGGCAGCGGCGGCCGAAGTTGCTGCCCGCCTCGGCCCGTCCGACGTTCTCGTCAACAACGCCGGTGTCATCAGCTGGACGCCACTCGAGGACCTTGCGCTCGACGAGTGGGAGCGGGTGTGTGCAATCAACCTGCGCGGAGTGTTCCTGTGCGCGAAGCATTTCGGCCGACACATGCTGGACAAGGGCTCGGGGAGCGTCATCGGCGTGTCGTCGGTGGCCGGAACGGTTCCTGAACCGGCAGCGGGTGCATATGCGGCGACGAAAGCCGGAGTCATCGTGCTGGCACGACAACTCGCCGTCGAGTGGGGTTCGCGTGGTGTGAGATCGAACTGCGTGAGTCCCGGAATGGTGATGACACCGATGAGTGCGCGATTCATGACCGACACCGATGCGCTCGAGAAGCGCAAGTCGATGACGGCGAGTCGACGCATTGGTCAGGCGCACGAAGCCGCTGCACTCATGGCGTTTCTCGCCAGCGATGCCTCGTCGTACGTTAACGGTCAGAACATCGAAGTTGACGGCGGACTCATGCAGATGATGATTCGCTTGCTGCCGCGCCCGGGAGTGAAGCAAGCCGACTAGCGGCGTCGTTACGCGGTGGTTCGACCGAGAACGATTGGATACGTGACGTAGGCGTCGTACAAACTCGTGGCGATGCGCTGCGGTTCGGCGGTGTCGTCGGGTCTCGCGCCGCGTTCGTAGAGTCGCG
>JBMTET010000043.1:0-10123 GCA_049433365.1 Ilumatobacteraceae bacterium
CACGATCGTGCCGTTGGTCGTTTCGTGCGGCTTGGGTGAAGCAAGACCGGTGACGAGGCTGCGGCCGATGCACAGGTGCTCACCACCACCGAACGACAAACCCCAACCCTTCACCCTTTCGGGCAACGTACGGAACGGGTCGAAGTCGTGTGCATCGGCACCAAATACGGCCGTGTCCTTGTTGCCGGGGCCGAAGAGCAGGCCGACGAACTGGCCCGCCGTGAACGAGCGCCCGGATTGCAAAGTCACGTCTTCCACGGCCTGGCGAACGAGAGCCGGCGATGGCGGATGAAGTCGCAATGCCTCGCTCGCAGCCGCCCGCAGCAGGGTCGTGTCGGCCAGCGATTCAGGTGACCACCCGTTGCCGAGTGCCCACTCGTTGAGGTGGTGGAAGGTGTGTGGAACCGCATGCAGCGTTGTGCGCGTCGATGCGATGAGATACAGCGTTGCCTCGCGCACGAGCATGTCGGGATCGAAGGTTCCGTTCGTTTTCATCAGCAACGTCATCATCACGTCGCGCGGAAGGTCCTCCTTGCCGATCTTCCCGGCGGTGAAATCGGCGAGCAACCCGCGCCGGCGCTCGATCGACGGTCCAAGAAACCGATCGAAGAATTGACGCCTGATTTCGAGACCCTCGGCGATGACGACGTCCTTCGGACGCGTCGACCACTGCACGGTTGCCGCTTCGCCGAGGAGGTTCACCCACTCGACGAACGTGTCCGTCGCTTCTGCCTCGTCGATGCCGTCGATTCCCGTGACGTTCGCCGAAATTCGGTACAGCGCCGTGCGGGTGATGTCGACGAGATCGGCGCGCGCAATGCCGCTGGAATCGAAACTCAGGTCGGCCATCAAACGGTCGATGACCGGGCGCAGTGAGCGACCTTCGTAGTACTGCAATGCCGACCGGTCGAACAACTCCGATTCCATGCGGCGGCGCTCAAAGTGGGCCTCGCCGTCGATGAGAAGAATGGTGTCGCCGAGGAACATCAACGATTGGCGGTGCTGACCCTGCACGAACTTCGGCGATCGCAGGACTTCGTCGATTTCGCCGAACGTCGAGAGATGTTCGAGTTCGCGAAACCATTGGGGCAGGTCCCGCCCAAGCACGTCGGTCGTCATGCGCAGACCGTAATGGATGGCGTTGTGCACTATCAACTGACCGGCCGTTCACCGCCCGCACCCACGAAGTCGGGCACGGAGTGGAAGTTCGGTTTTTGCCAGACTCATCGACATGGGGAATGTGCCGGATTTCGTGGATGTCGTCGTCATCGGATTCGGCGGTGCCGGAGCCGCAGCGGCACTGCGAGCACACGAGCTCGGTTCGTCGGTGCTCGTCGTGGAGAAGCAATCCCGCAACCATCACACTCCGAGCACGCGAATGTCGGGCGGTCTCGTCATGGCCGTCACCGATGTCGAGGCGGCAACCGACTATCTCGACCGGTGTGCGGGGGCAATGACGCCGCGCGACGTGTCGGCGGCGTGGGCGCAGCGCGCCGGGAGCCTGCTCGGCTGGCTCACCGAACACACGGGTCTGACGTTCGACAGGGTGAATGGTGCCGAGCATCCGGAATTCGACGGTGCCGATTCGGTCGGTGTGTACCAGTCGGGCGGTGCGACGTTTCGCCTCGATCCACGGGCGGGCGGCGGCGTCATGTTGTTCGATGCGCTGGCGGGTGCGGTGGAGCGTGCGGGCATACCTGTCGTGTACGACTCGCCCGTGCGGCGGCTCGTTACCGATGCCGGTCGGATCACCGGGGTGGAGATCGACTCGCCGGCGGGTGTCACCACGATCGGCGCGCGACACGGAGTCGTGCTCGCCTGCGGTGGATTCGAGTACGACGACCAGTTGAAGCTCAACCATCTGCGGGCATGGCCGGTGCACTTCTACGGCAATCCCGGCAACACCGGTGACGGTGTGAAGATGGCCCAGCAAGTGGGCGCCGATATGTGGCACATGAACCAGATGATCGGCCGTGCAATCGGCCATTTCCCGCTCGGTGACGAGTGGCTGAACTTCATCATCGCGATTGATCCGCCCGGTTACGTCATCACCGACAAGAACGGCGAGCGGTACGCGAACGAAAAAATGCAGGCGCAACTTCTGCACGGTTTCTATTACGAGATGCTGCACTTCGATTCGGAGAAGGCCGAATACCCCCGCGTACCGAGTTACTGGTTCTTCGACGAGTCGCGGCGACTGGCGGGACCGTTGACGCTGTCGCACATCGGCGCGGTGCGGGTCGGTTTGTACGACTGGAGTGCCGACAACTCGCATGAAATCGAGCGGGGTTGGATCGGTCGTGGAGCGACGATCGAAGCAGCGGCGCGGGCCGTTGGTATGCCGAATCCGCAAGCGGCGGCAGCAACGGTTACGCGGTACAACGAGGCGTGTCGCGACGGCAACGACTGGCAGGGGCGTCCCGCCGACACGATGATCGAGCTGGCGAACCCTCCCTATTACTGCGTGCCGCTGTACCCCGGTGGTTCGAACACGTCGGGTGGTCCGCGTCGCGACGCCGGTGGCCGGGTGCTCAATCCGTGGGGCGAAGCCATTCCCGGGTTGTACGCGGCGGGAGAGCTGGGTCAGGTGCTCGGAATGCTGTACCCGGCCGACGGAGCGAATCTTTCCGATGCGTTCTGTTTCGGACAACTCGCCGCCGAGACGGCGCTGAGTGACACGCCGTGAGCGAGGTGTTCAGGGGGCCGACGGGGCGGCGCAGATTTCCCAAAGTTGTCGGTACTGGTGCCGGTACTCGTGTCGGTGTCCTTTTCCTTGCCATAGTCACAATGAGTGCGCTGGTGATCGCCGTGCCGGGCGAATCGGCAGGTGCACTCGCGGTGAACGAGAAGTGCTCGTTTGCGCGCAGTACGCAGGGTCGCCCGCTCGAGGTCGTTCGCCGCGGTACGGCGGGGGGAGTGCGGGTGATGGTCGTTGGCGTCATCCACGGCGACGAGGACGCCGGACTCGACATCGTCGACGAGTTGCTCGCCATCGACGTGCCGGAGGGAATCGACCTGTGGATCGTGCCGACGATGAATCCCGACGGCACGGCCGCGCAACGTCGCGGCAACGCGAACGGGGTGGATCTCAACCGCAACTTTCCGTATCGCTGGGCTCCGATGGGTCGGCGCGGCTACTGGCAATTTTCCGGCGCACGTGCTGCATCGGAGATCGAGACCCGCGCAATGGTGCAACTCATTCGCCGGGTGCGTCCGCAACTCGCCATTTGGTACCACCAGGACCTCAATCTCGTCGCGCCGGGAGTCGGGCTGGAAGGTGCCATCCGCCGGCGTTACGCGCAACTCACGAAGTTGCCGATGAAGACGATCACGGGTGGTACGTACACGGGGGTTGCCGCAACTTGGCAACGCAACCGGGTCCCCGACTCGATGGCCTTCGTCGTCGAGTTGGGCCCGAAGTTGTTCGTCGGCGACGCGTTGATGCATGCCCGTGCCGTTCTCGAAGTGGGTGGAATGCTGCGGCCACGCGCGGTCGCGGTCGGCGGTGAAACGCAGTGCTCAGCGCCGCGCGAGCCAGGAGCGCAGTGACGCACGCAGCTCGTCGGTTGATCCGACGAGCTCGTTGAGTGAGCACTGGATCATGAGGTTGACGACTTCGTTCGGATTGTGGAATCGTCCCCGCCAATCCGAAAACCATCCGATCGCGTACTTGCCGAGCGCATACGCATAGCCGAGCTCCCACGCCGTTCCGTCGTCGGTGGTGATGCCGTTGAGGTTGGCGACGACGATGTCGCAGCGATCGATTGCCGAGCGATCGTTTTCGTAAATGAATTTCACGTTGTCGGCGGTCTTCGGAGGATTGTCCCGGTGAGGGAGGAACGTATCGAACCCGACGTCGCGCACGAGGGCGTCGATCGATTCGATGAACCAGCGCTCACCCTCGTCGAACAGCGGTCCGGCAATGTATGCGTACGGTTGGTTTGACATCCCGACAATTAGAGTAACCGTGATGATTCGTCCAAAAATTCGTGCCTTGTTCGTCGCGGTGGCCCTCGGAGCAGTTCCACTTGCTGCCACGGCATGCTCGGGCGGTGCCACCATCAGCTCCGCCGAAGTTGCCGGCGCAACGATCATCGACGTGCGCACGGTGCAGGAGTTCAACTCGGGGCACCTCGAGGGCGCCGTCAACTACAACGTCGAAGACGGAACGCTGCTGCGTGCGCTGTCCGGTCTCGACCCGAGCGGTTCGTACATTGTTTACTGCCGTACCGGTCGTCGTTCGGCCGTTGCCGTCGAGCAGATGACCGCAGCAGGATTCTCCAACATCGTCGACCTGGGTTCGGTGCAGGACGCCGCCAAGGCAACGAGCCTCGCGATCATCAACTGACGGCGAGCGTCAGCGCGGGTGGGTGGTGAACCACTCGCGAGCGAGCTTGAGGATCTCGCCTTCGGACATCGCCGGAATGTCGGCGTGAATTGCGCCGACAACTTTGTGCGCGGTGGAGGGGTGCTTGCGCTCGAGGTGTTGCACGATGGCCACGAGCGAGTCGGCCTTGCCCTTGCCGTGACCGATGAGCAGGATCGTCCCTGCGTCGGCGAGAGCGGCGGCGATTGATTCGAGAAACTCCGGTTCCGTTTCGTGGATTCGGTGCATGTGATGGTGCTGTCCGCGCCGCACGTGATGGTGCACGTTCGCCCGGCTGGGCGGAACGATTCGCTCGGGTTCCGAACCGGTGACGGTGCCGGTGGCACCGAGAAACGTGAGCGTCGGCACCGCGCCGGCGGCTAGCGGGCCAGGGCTTCGATGTAGTCGACGATGGCCGCGACCTCGTCGGCGGTGAGGTTCACCTTGGGCATCTGCGCCGCGTAGCCGACGCGCTTCTTTGCGTCGGGATCAACGATCGACTCCGTGAGATAGTTGCGGTCGACCACGACGGACGATCCGCCGCGCAACGCGACGGTGGTGCCCATGACGTTCTGCAACGACGGCCCGGTGCCGCCGCCGAAACTCGACCCGTGGCACGAAGCGCATCCCTTCGCCTGCATGAGTTCGAGTCCGTTCAATTCCGATGCCGACAGGCCTGCGGTGCTCGGCCCCGACCCACCCCCGGAGCACGCGGCAATAGCGAGGGCGGCAACGGCGATGAAGAACGCAGAGCGTCGGGTCATGGCTTCAGATTATCCACGACGGTCCGTGCAGGGTGGCCCGACGAAACGGTGCGCAAACCGTCACATCGTCCGAGGAGTACGCTCGGGATCGTCGCAGAGATACGACGCACCTCGGGAGGGGTCACACATGTCGAGCACCATTGCAGTCGGAACGGATGGCTCCGAGAATTCGGTCAACGCACTCAAGTGGGCGTTGAAGGAAGCGGCGGCACACGGCTCCAACGTCGAGCTCATCTACTCGTGGGATTTCCCGCCGATCATCGATCCGATGGGTGTGGCAATGTTGCCCGCCGCCGACGAGATGACTGCATCGGCGAACAAGCTGCTCGACGAGGTCGTGAAGCAGGCAGGTGGAGCCGGTGTCGTGAAGGTGACGTACAAGATCGTGCGCAGTGCTCCGGCATCGGCACTTCTCGATGCGAGCAAGAGGGTCGATCTACTCGTCATCGGGCGTCGCGGTCACGGTGGGTTCCTCGGGCTGTTGCTCGGTTCCGTTGCGCAGCAGGTCGTGCACCACGCCGAGTGCCCGATCGTCGTCGTTCCGAGCTGAGAGGTTCGTCAACCCTCCGGGGTGATGTACGGCACGCCATCGGCCGTGCTGACGACCCGAATCGGGTGCTCGTACACGGCAGAGAGTCGCTCGGCAACGAGCACTTCCTCGGGTGATCCGTAGGCAACGCTGCGGCCGTTGTGGATGACGAGCACTTTGTCCGCGTGTCGACGGGCGACGTTGAGGTCGTGCAACACCGCGACCACGCCATGACCTTCGTCGACGAGGCTGCGGGTGATACCCAGCATCTTCTCTTGTTGACCGATGTCGAGCGCGGCCGTCGGTTCGTCGAGCAGCAAAAGCGGCGACTCCTGTGCGAGCACCCGGGCGAGGGACGTGCGCGCCTGCTCACCGACCGACAGCGTCGGGTACGTGCGCTCGGCGAGATGGGTGACGTCGAGCCGACGCATCGCGGCGTCGACGACGTCATCGTCGCGATCGTCGAGCCACGGATTGCGACCCATCGCCACGATCTCGCGGACAGTGAACGGGAACGCAATGGTCAGCTGTTGCGGCAGCACGGCACGGAGGCGGGCAACGTCGCGGGCAGAAAGTGAGTCGAGCGGTCGGCCGTCGAGTTCAACCGTTCCGGCATCCGGTTCGACGTCGCCGGCGAGCACGCCGATGAGCGTCGACTTGCCCGCACCGTTGGGGCCGATGATCGCCAACAGTTCACCGCGGGCGACGTCGACGGACACATCGGTCAGCAGCGCGTTGCCGTTGCGTTCCACGTGCAGGCTCCTCGCCGACAAGGCGATGCGACCGTGTGATGATTCGCCGTGCGCGATCGTGCTCATCCCCAACCACCTTCGGCACGGCGGGTCGTGCGCAGCAACACGAGGAAGAAAGGGGCGCCGATGAGCGCGGTGACGACTCCGAGGGGCAGTTCGGCCGGTGAGAGAAGTGTCCGTGCGGCGAGATCGGCGAGCATGGTCACGCTCGCACCGAGCAGTGCCGCGGTCCACAGCAAATGACGGTGTTGCGGTCCGACGATGATGCGCATGATGTGCGGCACCAGCAGGCCGACGAAAGCGATCATTCCGGTCGCACCCACCGCGCTCGACGCAAGCAATCCAACGACGGCGATCGCCTGCAGTCGAACCACTTCGACGCGAACGCCCAGGTGGCCGGCACTGCGATCACCCAATGCGAGCGTGTCGAGTACGCGTGAGAACCGCGCACTCATGACCACTCCGAGAATGCCCAGTGGAAGCACTGCGGCAACGGTGCGCCAGGTCGCCAAACCGAGGGTGCCCAGACTCCAGAACGTGACCGAGCGGATCTGTGCATCGTCGGCGATGAACACCGCAAAGCCGATGACGGCACCTGCGAACGCATTGATCGCAATTCCCGTGAGGATCAGGGTGACGACTTCGGTGCGTCCGCCGTGGCGCGACAGCGAGTAGACGAGAGCCGTTGCCAGGGTTCCGCCGAAAAACGCGGCAACTTGAACCCCGAGAGGCAGCGCGTTCGCGCCGATGATGATCGCAACCACTGCACCGACGGATGCACCGGCGGACACTCCAACGGTGGCGGGTTCGGCGAGCGGGTTGCGGAAGATGCCCTGCATGATGACGCCGGCAACGGCCAACGATGCGCCGACGACGACGGCAAGTGCGACGCGTGGCAGACGTACCTGCCAGAACACCCCGTGGGCAACCGAGTCGGTGGTGGAGCGGTTCGGGCCATCGAGCAGGATGCGCACAACGTCGCCGACACCGATGCGGTACGCACCCGATGCAAGAGACACGAGCGTGACCGCAACGAGCAGCACCGCAAGGGCGACGCCGACGATCACGGCGTTCGGGCGTCGCGCGACGGTCATTGTCGAACCACCGCTGCAAATGCGTCGGAGAGTCGTGCGATGAGTGCCGCCGTGCGCGGACCGAACGACAACAACAGATCATCATCAACTGCGACAACGGCGCGTCGGCGTGCGGCGTCGGTTTCGGCGATCCCCGGCAGCGACAGCAATCCGTCAAGGTTGCCAACCGACGACAAGCCGTTGCTCATGACGAGCAGCACGTCGGGGTTCGCGCTCACCAGCGCCTCGCTCGTGAGCGGTGTGTAGTTGCCGAGGCCGCGTTCCTTGCCCACGTCGATGCCGCCGACGGCGGCGATGAGTTCGTCGGCACCCGACCCTGCGCCACCGAGAAGATAGACCGACGCGGTACCGCGCACGTACAGAAACGCAACCCGTGGAGCGACCGGTAAAGCCCGTGTGTTGCGCAGGGCGGCGACAACGGCGGCATCGGTTGCGTCGTTGAGTGCCCGTCCCGACTCGGGAACGCCGAGAGCTTCGGCGATCATCGTCACGCGTGCCGGCATCGCCGACAGCGTCCACGCCTCGGGGGTGACGAGCAGGGCGACGCCGGCGCTGCGCAACTGCTCGATGGATTCCGGTGGGCCGCTGCGGGTGTCGCCGATGACGACGGTTGGGGAAAGCGAGAGAATGCTCTCGGTCGTGATGTCGTGACCGTTGCTCACTTTGGTGACGTTCTGCAGTGCGGGCAACACGGTCGTGCCGTCACGTCCGACGATCGAGTCGGCAAAGCCGAGTGACACGACGATCTCGGCAATCGCCCCGTTGAGCACGACGATTCGGGACGTGTCGTTTACGACTACTTCCACGCCGTCGGCACCGACCGTTCGTGCCGGCAGTGCGGGTGTCCGTGGCGGGAGAATCGGCAGTTCGACGTCGTCGGAGTCGATGAGCAGCGGAGCATCAGTGCCGACACTGCTTGCAGGCGGCGACGCGGTTGCCACCGGTTCGGCGTCGATCGCCGCGGAATCATTGCCGTTGGTGCACGCCGCGGCGAAGGTGACCGATGCGACGGCACAAAGTGCAACGAGACGTCGTAAGTGTCGTTGCATCGGTGATAAGAGTAAGGGCATGGCGTTCATTCGCGGCGATCGGCGTGCGAGTCGCGTATTTCTGCGTGGCGCAGCGGGAGTATGGATGTACTTCGCCGCAACCGCCTGCTCGTCGACCGAAAATGCCGTTGACGACGCTGCGGCCAACGAGGCACGGGCAACCGAAGCTGTGGCAGCGAGTGACGCCCCGGGCGCGACGACCAACGTGTTCCCGGCTGTGTCGACATCCGTCGAGACGACCACTCCGTCGACGATCTCGTCGGTGCCGGTAGCCGAAGCCGCACCCACGACGAGTCCCTCGGGTCGGGGGGTCGCTTCGCCGAATACAACGAATTCATCAATGATTACAACCACTTCTGCAACGTCGGCTCGGCCACAACTCGTCGTGAGTGCGACGAGTCAATTGGATCCGAACGGTTCCACCGTGACAGTGCGCGGCGCGGGATTCGACGTGACGAAGGGCATTTATGTCGCCGTGTGCAATCAGCCGCAGGTGATCGGACGGCGATGCGTGGGTGGAGTCAACATCGACGGCTCTTCTGCACAGTCAATTTGGATCTCGTCGAACCCTCCCGGATACGCCGCCGGTTTGCCGCTGCCGTACGGGGACAACGGAGTGTTTTCCGTCACGCTTCTTGCCAAGGCGACGTCACCAAACATTGATTGCACAAGGGAATCCTGCGGCATCGTCGCCTTCGCCGATCACACGCGATCCGACGACAGAACACAAGACGTGTTCATCCCGGTCACTTTCGGATAAGACATCACGTCATGAACTCACTCACCACCTCCCTCGGGTTGCGTCGCGCTCGTCGTGTCGCGCTCGTCGCTGCAACATCCCTCATCGTCGGACTCGGCTTCGGAGCCGTTCCTGCGTCGGCGTCGGTCGGCGTCAGCGTCAGCAAGTCCGCATCGCTCGTCGACGGCGACAAGATCACCGTGACCCTCACCGGGGTTCCCGCCGGCCAGGGCGTTTACGTTCGCCAGTGCTACCAAGCTTCTCGTGGTCAACGAGACACGACCGGGCTGAAGTGCAACGGAAGCATCCAGCAAACCGACCTCATGGCATGGGCCACGATGGACGGTGCGCGCGGCTCGCAGCCGGCAACCGCGCCGATCGCCCTCACCGTTCGTGACAGCGTCACCGTCGGCGGCGTGTCGTACCCGTGCGGCGCACGCGACTGCTCGATCTTCGTGTACCGCGACCACCGCGGCTTGTTCGATGCATCGCTCGACACCGTCGTGCCCGTGATGTTCCTCGTCGACCCGACGCTTCGGCTGCGACCCCTCGGTCTTGCCGCCGACGGCAGCACGGTGAAGGCCGGCTCGTCGGTGGCCGTGCGCAACACGGCTTTGCGAACGGTCGACGACGTGCGGGTGAACCTGCGGTCCCTCACACCCAGGGTGTGCTCGGTGACGAAGGGTTCGTCGAAGACGTCGGTGCGCTACCTGCGTGCCGGCGAGTGCTCGCTCGCGCTGCGCTCGAAGGGCGACATGATCGTCACGAAGAATCTTGACTTGCGCTTCACCTACACGGTGAACTGAGTTCCATGCAACGGCGGGGCCAGG
>JBMTET010000044.1:0-10114 GCA_049433365.1 Ilumatobacteraceae bacterium
AGAGCAACCGCCTTGTAAGCGGTAGGTCGTGGGTTCAATCCCCACCCTCGGCTCCGAGTATCCGCAAGTTTTCGGCACAAATCGCCATCTCCCGCGCGGGATTCACCGCGCGCATTGAACCTTTGTGGGGTACTTCCGTGGGGCGCGATATTGAGAGATCGTCTGCCGACAAGCCCGTTGCGAGTTCGACGAGGCGTTCGAGAAGTGCCTCGCCGGGCCATCCCGCGGGACGTGATTTGTCGGGTGGGATCAGCGGAAATCGAACCACGATGAACAGGTCGACTAGCTGATCACCATCAAGTGCGATCGCGAGTACGACCACCTCGAGTCGTAGGAAGCCTCCGACCACCCCTCTCGCGGCGTTCCCCGGCCGTGCCAGCGCTCGGGAAACCAGCTCATGAACCCCTGTTTCGACCAATGAGTCGAAGTCATTGCGCTGTACGTACAGAATCTCGATATCGATGACCGAGGGCAAGAGGTCGCCACTTGCCGCGCGAGCTTCGAATGCCCCGTAGTCGTGTTGATCAACGCAGCCGAGAAACCAACACACACCGTTGGCAGCATCGAACCATGTGCATGCTCGCACCCCATCGCGTCCGTGCAGTGAATAAATGTCCGGCCGACCGACATTGCGCATCGGTGCTTCCGTGCCGTTCGGATTCCGGTGACGTAGCTCCACGAACTTCGCGACGAGAGATCGATATCTGGTGGAGCGAATGATCTCATCAATGTCTGCGGGGCTGACGTCGCCGCTGACACCCAGATCAGCGAGTGCGCGGAGCGTGAATCGAAGTTCGTAGGTGTTGTTGACCGGAAGAAACTCGTCGGTCACCGATCGCGTTCTGCAACGTGCGCGATGGCTGCTGCATTGGCGATCGAGACTCGGCGTGCACTCTTGCGGTCGGTCTTTGCGGCTCGAACGAGTTTCATTGCATCGCGACCGGATGCAAGTCGCTGTTCCTGGAGAGCAAGAACTGCTCGTCGAGGAATGCGATGATGGGTGCCAACGGGAGCGTCGGGGAGAATCCCTTCGTTCACCCAGCGGGTGACCATGGGACGCGAGACGCCGAGCAGGACGGCTGCCTCACCCGGCGTGAGGGTGATGTCGTCTGCGAGAGTGATGCGGACTCGTTCGGCCTCGTCGGGCGTGAGCTTGTGTTTGGAACCGTCGGCGAACACGACCGTCGCCGGAACACGGGAGCGGGGTGTTGCCGAAAAGCGTGCTTTCTTCATGGCTGACACCTCCGTGGGGTAATACAAACTATCCGAATAAGTGAAATAACTGTAACCTCCCATTGGTTCGTGAGCCAACAGGAACAACGCTCTCGAGTGCAGTGCTGGGGCATGACGTTGTGACCATGTAGTGACGTTCAGATGTGTGTGCACGTGCGCGCAGCAGCGGGGTAACTACCCTGAAATGCACGGTGTTGAGCACCCGGAAAGCGAGTCACTCATGAGCCAGGAACAGCGTCGCCCCCGTCCGCAGCCCGAGCCGCGGGGTGCCAACGTCAACTCGACCCTGTCGATCATCGTGGCGGTGCTGGCGGTGTTGCTCGGTTTCTTCATTCTTCGCGACATCCGTGGCGACAGTGGCGGCAGCCTCACCGCGCCGGCCGTCACCCAGACCACTCTGTCACCCGAGGAATCGGTCGACACGTTGCCGGCAGTGCCGACGACGGCGGCCGTCGTGCTCACCGCGTTCAAGGTGCAGGTGGCGAACGCGTCGGGCGTGTCGGGCAGCGCGGGCTTGCTCACCACCGAACTGCAGGGTCGCGGCTACATCGTGCAGCCCGCGTTGAACAAGAGCGAAGTGACGCCGCGCCAGACTTCGACGGTCGTGTACTACCTGCTCGGTAGCGAAGCAGCGGCCGCCGCCGTTGCCGCCGAGTTGGGTGGCGCATCAACCGCGCCGATGCCCGCGCCGATCCCGACGGAAACCGGCAACCTCGGTGAAGCGAGCGTGCTCGTATTGCTCGGCACCGACATCGCCGGCAAGTCGTTGGCGATCATTCAGAACGCCGTGCCGACCGCACCGACGGTTCCGGCAGTGATCGTTCCGACCACGACGGGCGGCTGATCAGCGCGCGACGGCGCGCAACACTTCGGCTGCTGCATCTTCGATGCACGTGCGCGGTTGGCCGAGTGCCAACTCGTGGCCGAACTTCTCCACCAGGCTCACGGCGCTGAATTGCGTGCTCGCGGCTTGCTTCGTTGACGCTGCCAGTGACCGAACGAAGTCGCGCGCGGCATCGGGGTCGACATCGCCGCAGATGGCGACGCACGGAATGCCGCGCTTTGCCGCAAGTGATGCAACACCGCCGACGACCTTGCCGCGGAAGCTTTCGGCATCGAGCTTGCCTTCGCCGGTGATGACGAGGTCGCACGCATCGAGCGCGTCGTAGAGATCGACTTCGTCGGCGATCACGTCGAAACCCGACACGAGTTGCGCGCCGAGTGCGGCGAGACCACCGGCAAGACCACCCGCGGCTCCGGCACCGGGGATGGTCGTCACGTCGACGTCGAAGTTGTCGCGGTACAGCTGCGCGGTGCGGGCAAGACGCGATTCGAGAAAATCGATCTGCGTTGCGGTCGCACCTTTTTGCGGCGCGAAGATGCGGGCGGCATCGAGAAAGGCGGTGTCGACGTCGCACGCCACGACGAACTCGACGCCTTTCAGACGCGCGGGCGCGGTGATCGCCTGTACGGCTCCCCAACCACCGTCGGTCGTGGCGGAACCACCGACGCAGACGATGATCTTCTTCGCGCCGAGGTTGAGCGCCGAGTCGATGAGCTCGCCAACACCCGTGGTGGTGGCGTTGATCGGGTCGTTGCGTTGGGCGCCGCCGGCGAGCGTGAGCCCCGCGGCCGTTGCCATTTCGATGACCGCGACACCGCGGTGGAATCGCCATTGCGCATCGACCGGTTTTCCGAGCGGACCGGTGACGCGTTGCGTGCGGTTCGCCCCTCCGAGCACCGCGAGCGAACCCTCACCGCCGTCGGCGAGGGGAATCTCGACGCAGTCGTGACCCTCGGACCAGCAGGCATGGCCGATCGCAGTGGCGACTTCGGCGGCCGTTGCGGTGCCGCGGAACTTGTCGACTGCCGCCACCACCCGCACGCGCACAGGCTAAACGTCGTGCATCGCGGCGATGCCTAGTGTGGCGCGCATGACCGATGCGTTGGCGCTCGACGGTGTGGGACAGGCGGAATCGATTCGACGCGGCGAGGTGAGCGCGCGCGAACTCGTCGACGCGGCAATCAACGCCGTGGAGAAGGTGAACCCGCAGATCAACGCGGTCATTCACACGCGTTACGACCGGGCGCGGGCCGAAGCTGCCGGTGCGAACACAGGGCCGCTCGCGGGTGTGCCGATCGTGGCGAAGGATTTGCTGTGCCAGATGGACGACGAGCCGTACCACCTGGGTACGCGCGTGTTGAAGCAGCTCGGGTACCGCGCCGAGGGTGACTCGTACGTGTACTCACGTTTGCGTCGCGCGGGGTGCATCGTCATCGGGCGCACAAACGTGCCCGAATTCGGCAGCACGATCACCACCGAACCGCTGGCGTACGGTCCGACGCGCAACCCGTGGAACCTCGAGCATTCGACCGGCGGATCGAGCGGCGGATCTGCCGCCGCGGTGGCGGCGGGATGCGTGGCGATCGGTCACGGCAACGACGGCGGCGGATCGATTCGCGTGCCGGCGAGCGAGTGCGGACTCGTCGGATTGAAGCCGAGCCGCGGGCGCATCAGCGTGGGGCCGCAGCTCGGCGAAACGTGGCTCGGTGGAGTGGTCGAGGGATGTCTGACGCGCAGTGTGCGCGACACCGCACTGGTGCTCGACATCCTGCAGGGGTACGAACCGGGTGACCCCAACGTGGCACCGCCACCTGTGCGCCCGTACAGCGACGAAGTGGGTGCACCGGTGGAGAAGTTGCGCGTCGGCGTGCTCGATGCACCGTTGCTGCCGACGGGAATGGATCACCCCGACACGCGTGCATCGATCGCCGCCGCGGCGAAGGTGTTCAGCGACCTGGGGCACGACGTGGAGGTGACGCACCCGGTGGCGCTGAACGAAGCGGAGTTCGCCGACAAGTTCCTGTCGGTGGTGATCGCCGGTGTGGCCGCCGACGTGGGCGAGTTGGAAAAGCGATTGGGTCGCGAGCTGACGACCGACGACATCGAACCGAGCAACTGGGTGATGCACGCCTTCGGCAAGGCGACGAACGTCGTTGACTATCTCGGTGCGGTGTACTGGATGCACCGCTGGTCGCGACGCGTCATCGAGTGGTGGTTGCCCGGCGACGGCAAGCGCGGCTTCGACGTGCTCGTTGCCCCGGTGATTGCCGGGCCGCCGCCGAAGATCGGCCAGTTGAGCGGCGAAGATTCGACAGATCGTTTGCGCGAAGTGATGCAGTACACCGCGCAGTTCAACATGACGGGTCAGCCGGCGATCAGCCTGCCGATGTTCTGGAACGCAGCCGGGTTGCCGATGGGTGTGCAGTGCGTCGGTGCGCCGTTCCGTGAGGACGTGTTGTTGCGCCTCGCGGCGCAGGTCGAAGCGGCCGTGCCGTGGGTGCACCGCCGCCCGGTGATTCACGCCTAGGAACGCCATGTTGTTCGCGTGGCAATGGGTGGTGGAGGCGCTTGCGCTGGCGGTCATCGTGCCGCCGGTCGTGCGCGCGGCCCGCAAGCGCGAACCGATCGCCGCGGGTAGTGCGATGCGCGATGCGCCGTCGGGTGTGCCGACGATCAGCGTCGTCATACCGGCGCGCAACGAGGAGTTGCGCATCGGAGCATGTTTGGAGGCGTTGCGCGGAGCACCCGGAGTGACCGAGGTGATCGTGGTCGACGACGACTCGAGCGACGCAACGGCGCGCATTGCCGCTGCCGGCGGTGCACGCGTGTTGCGTGCCGAGGGCAGACCCGAGCGGGCGATGGGCAAGCCGTGGGCGTTGCGCTGCGGAGTGAACGCTGCAGTGGGTGAGTGGATCGTGACGCTCGATGCCGACACGCGGCCCGATGCGAAGTTGCCGATGGCGTTGGTGGCGCGGGCGATTCGAGATGATCTGGCGTTGGCGAGCGCCGGAGGACGCTTCCGTTGCCGCACGGGTGCGGGGCGGTGGTTGCACGCGGCGATGCTCACGACGCTCGTGTACCGCTTCGGTGCGGGTGGTGCGCCCGGCAAACGCGGCGTGGCGAACGGGCAATGTTTGGCGTTCACGCGACGCGACGCGACCGACGGTGCATGGTTCGACGTGGTCGTGCACGACATCGTGGAAGACGTTGCGCTGGCGCGACACGTGCACGGCGCGGGCAAGCGCGTCGGGTTCGTCGATGCGTCGCGGTTGCTCGTGGTGGAGATGTTCGACGGTTTCGGCGACACGTGGCGGGGGTGGGGACGCAGTCTCGCGTTGCCCGGTGTCGAGCCGATGTGGCGACAGATTCTTCAGGTGGTCGTGCTCGGCGTGGTGATGGTGCTCGCGCCCGTGTCGATCGTGCTCGGTGCGCCGAGCGTGGTGTCGATCGTTATCGTGGTGATGCGACTCGGCACGTTGTTCGGCACGCGTCGGGCGTACGAACGCGGTGGTGCGGGTTACTGGTTGTCGCCACTCGCCGACCCGATTGCCGTTCTTGCGGTGCTCGGCAACGTCATCGTTCCCCGCCGCATGTGGCGCGGCCGATCAACGCGTCAGCGTTGATCGGCCAACAAACACGTAGTTCAACACGGCAATAGAAATTGCTGTGTTGAACGGCAAACAAACACGTCGATCAACGCGCTAATTCCGTGCGCGGTCCGCACGCCAGGCGAGCAGGAAACGCAGTCCGATGAGCGTCATCAGTGCACCGGATGCGGCCGTGCGCCACTGGCCGTCGCGGTACAGCTGGATGAAGGGAAACACGACGATTGCGACGCGCACCGAATAGGAGAACATCCGCGTCGACATCCACCACAGCAACAGAATCGCGATGCAGAACACAGCCGGCCAAGGCGAGAGCACGAGCGTTGCGCCGACCCACGTGAGCACGCTGCGTCCGCCGCGGAAATTCGCCGTCGCGGGCCAGGCGTGACCGATCATCGCCGCGGCGCCGGCGAGATAGTGGATGCGCCAGTCGGTGCTCGCCTGTTGGGCGACGATGACTGCACCGACACCTTTGGCCGTGTCGCCGAGGAAGACGAGTACGGCAAGGCGCGGGCGGAGATTGGCGCGCGCATTCCAGAAACCCGGGTTGCGGTCGCCGACATCACGCAGATCGTCGACGCCACCGAGTCGGGCGACGGTATTGGCAATCGGCAACGCACCGAGGAGATACGCAACGAGTATTGCGGCGACGACTTGCACCATTGCTCGCGACCCTAGTCAGTACGACGCCGTCACACCTGTCGGTTGGATTTGGGTGGATGCAGCGCGACGGGTTGTGCGGCGTGACGGAGTTGAGCGTGCGTGGCACGATGGAGTCGTGGCGCGCGTGGCTTCCTTTCATCTCGTGCGCTGGTCGTCGCCGTTGCGGGCGTTCACCGCGTTGGGGCCCGGACGATTCGCGTTGAAGCACGTCGAGGGTCTCGAGTTCGTGCGGGTGCTCGGCACGGGGCGCGGTTCGCTGACGACGGCGTCGGTGCAGCCCGAGCGCACGGCCCTGTTTTGCGTGTGGAACTCGAGCGACGACCTGTGGCGCTTCGTCGACAAGCGATTCGCCGACGTCGGTTTTGCGCAGGCGGTGCGCGAGGCGTGGCACGTCGAGTTGCACGGTGCAGGTGGGCACGGATCGTGGCGCAGGCGAGCGGTGCCGGAGATGATCGTCGCTGCCGATGCGCAACGTGTGGCGAGCGGACCGATGATCGTGCTCACGCGGGCCAACGTACGACTCACCGCATGGCGGCGTTTTCACCGTGCCGGCGTTGCGGTGGACGAACAGTTGCAGAAGGCGGCGGGCTTGCGCGCCGTCGTCGGCGTGGGTGAATTACCCGTTGGCACCCTGGCGACGTTGTCGGTGTGGGAGTCAATGGCGGCGATGCGCGACTTCGCCGTTGGTACCGAGCATCATCGCGATGTGGTTGCCCGTACGCGCACCGAGAACTGGTACGGCGAGGAGATGTTCGCCCGGTTCGTGCCCTATCGCTCGGCGGGAACCTGGGACGGTCGCGACCCCGTGCGCATCGACCACTGAGGCCAGAGCATTCCGTACGGCTCGGCGTTCGTGCGGTGGTGCGTGTGATGCGCGGCGGTGAGTCGCTCGGCGGTGGGTGATGCGATGCGCGACATGCCCGGAATGCGACCGTGGATGACGCCGTCGTGCACGAGGGTGTAGGCGACGCCGTACATCGTGACGCCGGCGCACACGGCGACGAGCCACGACATACCGTCGACGTTGAAGCCCACCCACAGCCCCGCCATGACGACGATTGAAAAGGCGAGCGGGAAGACGTCGTTCGACTCGAGGCCCCGCTTGGGGACGCTCCGCGCGGCGTTGCGGTGGTGGCCGTTGTGCAGGTTTTCGAGCGGACCGTGCATGATCCAGCGGTGCGCGGCGTACGTGACGAGTTCCATCGCGACGAACGCAGCGGTCGCAACGGCGAGGAACACGGCGGTGTCGGCGAACCGGTCCATGGCGCGAATCACTCTACAAACCGCCGCGCAGCAGACCTTCTTGCACGACGGTGACGACGAGCTCACCTTCCTGCGTGAAGATCGCGCCACCGGCGAGACCGCGGGCATGCGACGTGGAAAACGACGACTGGTCGTACAACAACCACTGGTCGGCACGGAAGTCACGATGGAACCACATGGCGTGGTCGAGGCTGGCCATTTGCACGGTGCCGTCGGTCCAACCGAGGCCGTGCGGCAGCAACGCCGTGTCGAGCAAGGTGAAGTCGCTCGCGTACGTGACGATGCACTGGTGCAACAACGGGTCGGCCTGCAACGAGCCGTTGGCGCGAATCCACACGCGTTGTCCCTGGCGCGGCTTGTCGCGCTTGGCGAACGGATTCGTGTCGACGTATCGCAAGTCGATCGGTCGCGGACGCTCGAACCAGTCGCCGAGTTGATCCTTGTAGGGCAGCATCAGCGTCTTGATGTCGGGGAGTGATTCGGGCGGGGGAACGTCGCGCGGCATTTCGATCTGGTAGTCGAGGCCCTCCTCGTAAATGTGGAAGCTCACCTGCAGGTTGAAGATGGCACGACCGTGTTGCAACGCAACGACGCGGCGCGTGGAGAAGCTCTTGCCGTCACGAATGCGGTCGACGGTGTACAGGATCGGCACCGTCGGGTCACCGGGGCGCAGGAAGTAAGCGTGCAACGAATGTGCCCGGCGGTCTTCGTCTTCGATGGTGCGCGCCGCGGCGACGAGAGCCTGCCCGGCCACCTGACCGCCGAACACGCGTTGACGGTTCTCGTCGGGGCTCGATCCACGGAAGATGTCGCGTTCGATGGTTTCGAGGTCGAGCAGATCGACGAGGGAATCGAGCGCGGCGCGGGATTCGGGCATGGCTCTATCGTGTCAGATCGTGCACGCCGAACCCACGAGCGAGCCGATGAATCCGGCGTTGCGCGACATGGCGCTGGCAACGAAGGGTTTCATGCCGCCCGACGAGGGCGATGCGTTGCATGCAGCGGTGCTGGCGGCGTGTCGTCGCGTGCCGGGCGGTGCGATCGTCGAAGTGGGCACGTACTGCGGACGTTCGACATTGTGGTTGGCCGATGCGGCGCGCAAGGCCGGTGTGGTCGTGTACGCCGTCGATCATCATCGCGGTTCGGAAGAGAATCAGGTCGGCTGGGAATGGCACGACCCGGAGCTCGTCGATGCGCACGGTCGCTTCGATTCGTTGCCCGAGTTTCGCCGCACCGTTGCGCGCGCGGGGGTGAGTGACGTCGTGCGTGCACTCGTTGCCGAGTCGACCGAAGTTGCCGCGCGCTGGACGTTGCCGATTGCGGCGTGCTTCATCGACGGCGGGCACGGGCGCGAAGTGGCACGCGCCGATTACGAGGCGTGGGCCGGGCTCGTCAGCATCGGCGGTTCACTCATCGTGCACGACGTGTTCGCCGATCCGAAGGACGGCGGGCAGGCGCCGCACGACGAGATCTACTTGGCTGCGCTGCGTTCGGGACGCTACGAGGAGATCTCGGCCACCGGCTCACTGCGCGTCCTTCAACGCCTGCGCTGACGGCCGCTCGTTGCGCTCAGTCGATGATGGGCGGGGCGAAGATTGTGTGAGCCGGTGAGATGCGGTGCAGCGCATCGGCGGCGAGGATGACGGCGGCACCGGTGTAACTGCTCACTTCGTCGGCGGGAAACACGATGCGATCGGGGTACACGAGACCGGTGAGGTACGCGCCGTTGTCGAGACGGTGGCGCGACGTGGTGGCGAGAAGAAACTCGGCGGTGGCGAGGTCACCGATGGCCGTATGAGCAAGGGCGCATTCGGCGGTTTCCGAAGCCGTCACCCACGGTTCGTCGTCGACGCAGCGCACGCCGTGGTCGGCGAGCACGAAACGATCCCAGTGCTCGGCGAGGCGCAACTTGGCCGCGTCACCGGCGAGCGATCCGCCGAGAACGGGGTAGTACCAGTCCATCGCCCAGCGATCCTTCGGCTCGAACGAATCGGGGGCGAAACGAATGACGGCGTCGAGTGCGTCGGCGGCGGCGCGCCACAAGGGTCGCGGCTCACCGACGAGCGCGGCAACGTTGGCGGCGCAGTGCAGTGAATGACGAATCGAGCTGCAGCCGGTGAGCAACGCGTAGTCCCACGGTTCGGCGGCAACCTCGCGGGCCCACAAGATGGTGCCGTCCTTGCGCCGCATCCCGAGTACGAACCGCATTGCGCGCTCGACCATCGGCCAGAAATGCATGATGTCGTCGTAGCGATTCGACGTCAGCCAGTAGTGCCACACACCGGTGGCGACGTACGCGGTGACGTTGGAGTCGAGCTTGGCGTCGTTCACCGCACCGTTGCTCGCGTAATAGTTGTGCCACGAGCCGTCGGCGCGCTGGGTGTCGGCAAGCCACCGCAATCCGGCGCGGGCCGCGTCGTGGCGACCCATGACACTGAGGGCCATCACCGATTCGACGTGATTCCACGGATCGCAATGCCCACCGGGGAACCACGGGATCATGCCG
>JBMTET010000045.1:0-9349 GCA_049433365.1 Ilumatobacteraceae bacterium
CGGGCGTTTGTCCCCATGTGAAACGGGTTGGTGAGGGGCTTGTTATCAAACCGTAATAATCGCCTAGACTTTCAGCATCGTGATTTGGTCCGCCATTGGGCGCACTCTCATCTCCCGCACCGGTCGCCTCGCGGCTGTGATGGGGCTCACCTTGACGGGGCTGGCAATTGCCCCGGCGGGGTCGGTGCGCGCCGACTCGATTGACGACCAGCGGCGCAGGGTCCAGCAGATCGTCGACGAACTCGAGCGCATCGCCGCTCAGGCCGACACCTTCGGCGAGCGCTATGCCGACACCTTGGCCGAGCAGGAGACCATCGAAGGCAAAATCCGTGAGACCGAGGTGCGGATCTTCGACAAACAGCGCGAACTTGCGGTCATGCAGGCCGACCTGTCGAACGCCGCCAAGCGGTCCTTCGTCTCGGGGGGTTCGGCGGGCAGCTTGTCGAGCATCCTCGGTGGCACCGGCTCAATGGCCGATTCCGTGAAGCGGGCATACCTCGGGTCGGTGGCGATGAACTCGGGGGCGGCCAACACCGACCGCCTCCAGGGCCTCATTGACGACATCGCCAAGGAAAAGGCCGGCCTTGAAAAGCAGAAGCGCGAACTTGCTGCACTCGGAACCTTCCTCGAGTCTCGCCTTGCCGCCGCCGAAACGCTCGTCGATCAGTATGAGGCGACGCGTGCCGGTGCATTGCGCCAGCTCGGTTCGCTGCTCACCGAGGAAGAGCGTCGCCGCGCAGCCGAGGCCGAAACCGCAGCCCAGCGCGAAGCCGACAAGTTGCGCAACTCGATCAAGGTGGCGGCTCCGTCACCGCAGGCAGGCGTGGCGATCAAGGCCGCTCTGTCGCAGCTCGGCGTGCGATACCGCTGGGGTGCGTCGAGTCCCGGCAACGCCTTCGACTGTTCGGGTCTCACGCAGTGGGCGTGGAGCAAAGCCGGTGTGTCGATCCCGCGGGTGTCACGGTCGCAGTACGCGGGCCTCACCCGCGTGCCAACGTCGCAGGCCCAGCCCGGAGACTTGTTGTTTTCACAGACGTCGTTCTTCCACGTGGGTATTTACCTCGGTAACGGCCAGATGATCCACGCACCGCGCACCGGCGACGTCGTGAAGATCAGCACCGTGACGTGGTCCCGTGTGCTCGGAGTGGGGCGTCCGAAGTAGTCACGAATCGGTGCGGCATGATCTGCGCCGCAGCACCCGCCGCCACGGCTGAGCGGGTGCAAACGTTGCGCAGTTGACGACAACTACATTCGGCATCGTGGCTGCACCGTCCGATGCCGCAACCCTTGCCGGGTGGCATGCGCATTCGTTCACGGCCGAAAACATCACGCACGTGAGTTACCGCAAAGGCAACGGGCCCGGGGTCATCGTCATTCACGAAATTCCCGGCATCACCCCGACCGTCATGACGTTCGCCGAAGAAGTCGTCGCAGCCGGGTACACGGTGGAGCTGCCGCTGCTCGTCGGCGAAGTGGGTCGCGAGCCGAGTGGTACGTACATGGCGACATCGGCGGCCCGCGTGTGCATCTCACGTGAATTCACCACGTGGGCCACGGCACGTACCTCACCGATCGTCGCTTGGTTGCGGGCACTCGGGCGACGATTGCACGCCGATGTCGGCGGTTGCGGAATCGGCGCAGTGGGTATGTGCTTTTCCGGTGGCTTTGCCCTCGCAATGATGCTCGACGACACGATGGTCGCTCCCGTCCTGGCGCAGCCGTCGTTGCCGTTTGCGTTCGGTGCGACGCGGCGGGCCGACGTCGGGTTGTCACCAGCTGACCGTGAGCGTGTTGCGCAACGCGCCGCTGACGGTTGCCAAGTACTCGGACTGAAATATTCTCACGATCGACTCGTCGGCAGCCGATTCGACACGCTCACCGATCTGCTCGGCGAGGCGTTCATCGCAGTTGAGTTTCCCTCGAGTCGCGCCGCGGACCACTCGGTGCTCACCGAACAGCGCCGCGACGCGGGCGTTGCCGCCGTGCTCGCATTCCTTGCGGACAAACTTTCACCGACTGCAGGGTGAGCCGACCGGGTTCACGCAAGAGGCATTCCCACCCCGTACATCCGACAACTAAGGTCATCTCGGGGCAATCGATGGCTGAGCATGGTGGACACGACGCCGGCCATGACGGACCCGCGCCGGTCACCGACTGGGCGCGCGACTTCGATCATTTGCACCCCGCGTACAACGCCAACGTGCATGCCATCTGGGACGAGTTGCGCGGCACGTGTCCGGTTGCCCGCACCGAGCGTTACGGCGGTACCTGGCTGCCCGTGCGACACGACGACGTGAGCGCCATCGCCTACGACACCACCCATTTTTCGTCGATGGCCGTCGTCGTCAGCCCGATCAAGCCGACGGGGGAGTTACGCCCGATGGGCGGGGCGCCGCCGATCACCTCCGACCCGCCGTTCCATCACCATGCCCGCCGGGTGTTGTTGCCCGCGTTCGCGCCGCAGAAGGTGTCGCGCATGGAACACGAGGTGCGCGAGTTCTGCCACGACCTCATCGACCGCATGGGTGACGCCGACGTCGTCGATGCCGCCGACCAGTACGCCAAGCACATTCCGCCGGCGGTGATCGCCCACATGCTCGATCTGCCGCTCGAAGATGGTGAGATCTTCCGCGACTTCGTGCACACCGCACTCGAGAGCCAGGCCGAGAGCATCGAGACACGCGAAGCCGGTTGGAAACGGATGGAGGAATACATCGACGGCCACATGCGCGCGCGTGCGGCGAACCTCGGTGACGATCTGCTCAGCTATCTGCTGTCGGTGCAGGTCGAAGGCAAGAACCTGTCGCACGAACACGTGCGCGGCACCATCGTGCTCATGCTCGTCGCCGGTATCGACACCACGTGGAGCGGCATCGGCAGCACGCTGTGGCACTTCGCGGGGCATCGCAACGACCTCGAGCGGCTCACCGCCGAACCCGACTTGCTGCCCACGGCCATCGAAGAGATGCTCCGCGCGTACGCTCCGGTCACCATGGCACGCATCGTCGTCGAAGACGTCGAGGTGGGCGGCTGCCCGATGAAGCCAGGCGACTGGACTCTGCTGCCGTTTCCCGCAGCCAACCGTGATCCCGCCGCGTTCGATCGTGCCGACGAGGTGATCATCGACCGCGAGATCAACCGCCACGCAGCGTTCGGGTTGGGAATTCACCGCTGCATTGGGTCAAACTTGGCGCGTATGGAAATGCGCGTCGCACTCGACACCTTCACCCAACGGTTCCCGGCGTTTCACCTTGCCGACCCCACCGCCGTCACGTGGAGCGTGGGGCAGGTACGCGGGCCGCGCAGTTTGCCGATTCGCATCGAGCGTCGCGCCGCACGCCCGGCATCACTGCGGTGAGCGCGGCGGCTCGCGCGCGGTCCCTCGACCTCTCGCAACTCAATCCCGACCAGCGCGACGCCGTCGAATACGACGGGGGCCCGCTGCTGATCATTGCCGGAGCCGGCTCGGGCAAGACCCGCGTGCTCACGCACCGCATCGCGTACCTCATCGGTCGTGGTGTGCACCCGATGAACGTCCTCGCGATCACGTTCACGAACAAGGCGGCCGAGGAGATGCGCACCCGCGTGCGCAGCCTCGTCGGCGAAGTTGCCGACAAGATGTGGGTCGGTACGTTCCACGCCGCGTGCGTGCGGATCCTGCGCAGCAACGCCGAACGGCTCGGCTACCCGAGTGCGTTCACCATCTACGACTCGGCCGATTCGCAGCGCCTTGTCAGTTACGTCATCCGCGACTTCAACCTCGACCCGAAGCGTTACCCGGCACGTGCGGCGCAGGCACGGATCAGCCTGTGGAAGAACGAACTCGTGTCACCGGCACGAGCCAACGACGACGCGTTCGGGCCGTTCGACAAGAAATATGCCGAGGTGTACGCCGAGTACCAGCACCGCTTGAAGCGCGCGGGGGCGATGGACTTCGACGACCTTCTCGTCAACGTTGTCACGTTGTTCCGCGAGCACCCGGGCGTGCTCGCGTCGTACCAGGACCGCTTCAGGCACGTGCTCGTCGACGAGTACCAGGACACCAACATCGCCCAGAACGAGATCGTGTTGCTGCTCGGCAAGGAGCATCACAACGTGTGCGTCGTCGGCGACACCGACCAGTCGGTGTACCGCTTCCGTGGGGCCGACTTCCGCAACATTCTGCAGTTCGAGCGGGCATTTCCCGACGTGTACACGGTGGTGCTTGCTCAGAACTACCGCAGCACGCAAACCATCCTCGATGCGGCCAATGCAGTCATCATGAACAACGTCGAACGCAAGCCGAAGGAACTGTGGACCGAGGTTGGCACGGGCGACAAAATCGTGCGTTACTACGCCGACGACGAATACGACGAGGCACGGTTCGTCACCGGCGAGTTGTCGCGGTTGCACAAGCGAGACGCCCGCAACTGGCGCGAGATGGCGGTGTTCTACCGCACCAACGCACAGAGCCGCGTCATCGAGGAACACCTCATCGATGCCGATGCGCCGTACCGCATCATCGGTGGCACGCGGTTCTACGACCGCCGCGAAGTGAAGGACGCCGTCGCATACCTGCGCTGCATCGCCAACGAATCCGATGAAGTGAGCATTCGTCGCGTCATCAACGTGCCCAAGCGCGGCATCGGCGACACCAGCCTCGACAAGATCACCGCATTCTGTGCCGAGCGAAGCATCGGGCTGTCGGTCGGGTTGCGGATGGCAGCCGAGGCCGGTGTGGGTGGTGCGGCGCTGAAGGGCATCCGGTCGTTCATCGCCCTCACCGATGCGTTGCGCAACGAACTGTCCGAGGGGCCGGCTCACGTGCTCGGCGAAGTGCTCGATCGCAGCGGCTATCTCGCCGAGTTGCGCGCCGAGGACACCATCGAGGCGGCCGGCCGCCTCGAGAACCTCGACGAGTTGGTCGGTGCGGCCGAGGAGTTCGTCGACGTCAACGACTTCCTCGAGAAGGTGTCGCTCGTTGCCGACACCGACGAGATCGCCGGTGATGATCGCCTGCACCTCATGACATTGCATGCGGCAAAGGGTCTCGAGTTTCCGGTGGTGTTCATCATCGGCATGGAAGAGGGAATATTCCCGCACAACCGTGCCCTTGCCGATCCGACCGAACTCGAAGAAGAGCGTCGCCTCGCTTACGTCGGTATCACGCGAGCCGAGGAGCACCTTTATCTCTCGCACGCATGGAGCCGCAACCTGTACGGCTCGAGCCAGTACAACCCGCCGTCACGGTTTCTCGACGAGATTCCCGGCGAGTTGCTCGATCGTCAGGGCAACGTCGACACCGGCGCCGACGAAGGTCGCGGTCGCCATCGCGACACCAACACGTGGGGCGATCGCGAAGTTCCGACGTTCCGCGGCAAGCAGCGCAGCGTGAGTGCCGCCTTGGGTGATGCCGTGCGTGCTGCGGCTGCCCGTGAACCGCGTCGTGAGCACGGCTTGCGCATCGGTGACGACGTGCATCATCCGGTCTTTGGTGAAGGCGTCATCATCGACATTTCGGGAATGGGTGAAAACGCCGAAGCAACCGTCCGCTTCCAAGGCGCCGGCACCAAAGTTCTTGCTTTGGCATGGGCTCCGTTGACGAAGCGCTAGTGCGCTTCGTCAACGGAGCCCATGAACACGTCTTTCGTTGACGAAGCGCTGATTATTTAACGGTCGTGCATGCCGAAGGCGGTGCGCAGCGGTGGCACTTCGCGCACCACCCAACGGTCGATGGCGAGCACGAGCAAGATTGACAACCCGAGCAACGGCATGACAGTGCCGAGAACGATCGCGGTGACGATCACCGCGCGGGTGAGTCGGACGTCAACGGGTCGGCGCGGAAATCCGAGCGTTCGTCGCGGTCGGCGCCGCCAGTACATCGCCATTGCCGACAACGACGAGACGATCGCAGCGACGCACGCGACACCGAGAATGAAGCCGTTGACCACGCCGAGCTGTCGCCCCATGTGTGAATTCACTCCCCATACGGTGGCGCGGGCGAGCGAACCGTAGGTCGTGTTCCATCCGAGTTCCTGCACGACCTCTCCGGAGTACTGGTCGATGTGCAAGGTGCGCTCATCTTGCGCGGGAGACGGCCAGGCGTTCACCACGCTGTACACGCCGACTTCGTCCCACGGCAGGGCGATGGAAAATCCCGGAAGCATTCCGTTGTCCCGGGCGATCGCGGCGATTTCGTCAACGGACAGCGGCTCGCTCAACGCCACTTGTGCACCAAAATCGGTGGTCGAGGTGGGAATGACGGTCCGCTTCGTCGCCCATGTCACCGGGAAACCGGCGGTGTGTTGGTCGCCGAGAGCGACGTGATTCGATCGCGGCTCGGGAGGTGTCTCGTACCCGGCCCCCGAGCGTTCGAGCACCGTTCCCCAGATTTCCTCGCCCCAAAAGCCCGACCACGGCAGGCCGGTGACGACGAGGTACACGAGTACCGGTGCGAGCAACATCCCCGAGCGGCGGTGCACGCTGCGGGGAACTTTGCGTCGTGACGGTCCGGTGTGTGAAGCGCCGTGTGATTCGATGGGAAACTCGGTGCGTAACGCGGTGCGGCGGCGTCGCGGCCACCACAGATACGTTCCGGTGAGCGCCATGATCACGGCCCATCCACCGGCCATCTCGACGAGGTAGTCGCCCCATCGACCCATCCACAGTGTTCCGTGGATCTGCGTGGCGACGTAGTCGATACGTGTGGCGTTGTCGATGTGTCCGAGGACGTCCGCAGTCTCGGGATTGACGTACACAGACAGACTGCGACCTTCGATATCGGTGATGTCGATTTGCGTTGCTCGACCCGCGTCACGGGGTGGCACGACGCTGTCGATGATCGCGTCGGGGTGGGTGAGCCACACGCTGTCGATCAATTGTGCGGTGGGCAGCGGTTCGGTGACTACGGAGTCGAGGTAAAGCATGTCGCCGTATGCCCAGCGCTCGATCGTCGGCTTCAGCAGGATGATGAACCCGGTTGCCGCGAGGGTGACGAGAATCGGCAGCACGAACCATGCCGCATAGAAGTGCCACCGCCATGCCGCCCGGAATCGCAGTGAGCGATCAAGGTGCACTTCGGCCGACGGTTGCTCGGGTGTCATGGTGCAGACGGCGAATCGAGCGAGTGTCGGTGCGATGAATCGGCGGTGGTGTCGGTGTGCGAATCGTGTCGTCGGGTGCGACGCATGTGCAGCACCTTGGCCAATTGTCCCGCCGAATACGACACAACGACTGCCCCCACCGCGAAGGTGACGAAACTCGCCCAACCGATTCCCGTCGGACCTCCGCCGGTTTCCGCGGCGTGTCCGAGCACCGTCGCCGGGTGAATCAGATTGATCATGGGGTCGACTTGCCGGTGCGGCTCGTTGCGACCACGAAAGCGAACTTTCCGCTCACCGTGTGTCCGTCACGACTGCGTACCTGCCACGTCACCGACACGTTTCCGTTCGGCAGGGGAGTGCGCGGCCGAAACTCGACGCGGGCACCCTTGCCGGTAGTCGTACCGATGACGCGGCGCTGCTGCGAGTCGCGCACGACGAGGCGTGGAGCCGACACCGTCTCGTTGAAGGTGAGTCGCACGACGTTGACAGGGGTGGTGACGCGTTGTCCCGCCCGCGGCGACGACTCTTTCAGGCCCGAGTGCGCATCGACAAGCTGCGTGCCCCACCCGAAGGTGGCGACCATGAGTGCGGTGACGACTGCGCGGCGGACCGTGCGGGCTCGGGAAGCGTTCATGAAGTCAACGTGCGCAGGTCGAGGAGCAGGGTGGTGCGGTTCTCGACGATCGGTCGAGCGTCAACGGGGCGATACAGCGCTTCGACCTCGAGCGTGCGGCCGTCGCAGTCGGTGAATTCGCGGGTGCCGACGACGTGTTCGACGAGGCAGGTCGGATCGCGGTCGGCGGGATACGCGTAGTACACCTGCCAGCCGCGCGTCGGATCGTCGCCGGTGTGATCGACGACGACGGATCGCTTGTACTCGGTGTCGCGCAAGTCGGGGTACAACACGGGTCCGTCGCGTTCGATGATGTCGGCAATGGGCCCAACAGGTCCAACTTCGAAGGTGTAGTCGCCGGGGCGCGGTGCCGCTTGGCGGCGGTCGGTTGCCACGCCGGCAAGCAGCCACGTCACGGCAAAGAGCAGGGCAAAAAAGACGAGTCCGCCGACAACCGGCACGACGGCCCGGGCGAAAGGGGTGCGCAACTGCGGTCGCCTCACGCCCACAGTCTGCCCCGATTCGCGCCGCAACCCCCGACCGACATCACCCGGGGTTGACAACCGATACCCCTGGGGGTATTATGTAGACGTCGAAAGGACACTCACATGAGCACTATCGAACTCACCGCCGAAAACTTCGAAACAACCGTGACGAAGGACGGCATCACGTTCGTCGACTTTTGGGCTTCGTGGTGCGGTCCGTGCCGCATGTTCGCCCCGATTTTCGATGCCGCAGCGGCGAAAAACTCCGATGCCACGTTTGCCAAGGTGAACACCGAAGTCGAGCAAGCACTTGCCGCCGGGCTGCAAATCGCCTCGATCCCCACGCTCATGGCGTTCCGCGACGGCATCCTCGTGTTCCGTCAACCGGGCGCGATGCCGGCGCATGCGTTCGACCAACTCATTGCCGCCGTGCGCGACCTCGACATGGACGAGGTTCGTCGCGAAATTGCCGCCGAACAGGCCAACGAGGAGGCGAAGTAAAGATGCCTGCGCGCCGCCGTGCCGCCGGACACGTTCTCGAGAACGTCGATGCGCGTCGCGACATCGCCAACCGCCTGAAGCGGGCCCACGGTCAGCTCGGTGCGGTCATCCGCATGCTCGACGAAGGTCGGGCCTGCGAGGACATCGTCACGCAAATTGCCGCCGCCAACAAAGCGATCAACGGCGCGGCCTTCACCCTCGTATCGGCCGGCCTCGAGGAGTGCATCACGCAGGGCGGCAAGGCGAGCGACGATGCCACCGAACGACTCCGCCGGGTGTTCCTCGCCCTCGCCTGATCAGTTTCAACACCACAGCAACTACCCACGAAAGGACCATCACCATGTGTTCACGAGTTACCTGCCCCAGCTGCGCCAAGCCCACATGGGCCGGTTGCGGCCAACACATCGAGGAAGCCCTCGCCGGTGTGCCGGTATCCGAGCGCTGCCGCTGCCGCGAAGAACGCGCCGCTTCGGGCCGCTCGGGCGGTTTCCTCGCCCGACTGCTCGGCCGCTAGTCCGCTCGTCTTTGGCCGGGGACACCGGCGCGGACTTCAGCCCCGGGGCCGAGCCTGCGTAGGCTCCGGTCTTCGTGAAGCGCCCTTACCGCATCGTCGTCGCCAAACCCGGCCTGGATGGCCACGATCGTGGCGCCAAGACCATCACCCGCGC
>JBMTET010000046.1:0-9206 GCA_049433365.1 Ilumatobacteraceae bacterium
TCTGAGACTTTGACATCGGACCAAAACAACGTTAGTGAGGCCTTACATTGGCGCAGTGGAGGGTGGAATTCGGCAGTGGATACGCGACGAGGTCGCCGAGCGGCGGATGTCGCGAAGCGAGGATCGCCAATTGACCGCGGCGGTGACAGCAACGACACGCAGGGGACGAAAGTTCGCCGCTTTCGGGCCCGGTTCGCTGATTGCGCATCCGCACGTCACTTTGTACAACGAGCGTTACATCGAAATTGGCGCGAACACGATGATTGGTCCGTACGTGGCCCTATCGGCGGGAATGGTGGAGGGGCAGGAATGCTTGACCACTCCCGTGGTGAAAATCGGTGATCGTTGCCTCATCGGTCGGGGTTCGGGAATAGTCGGTCATCTTTCGATCGTCATCGAAGACGACGTGTGGACCGGTCACCACGTGTACATCACCGACCAGAACCACGATTACAGGGACGTCGCGCGACCGATCTCGTCACAATCGCAGCCCGAGCGACCGGTTCGGATCGGCGCCGGATCGTGGCTCGGACACGGTGTCGTGGTGCTTCCCGGTGCGAACATCGGTCGCCACGTCGCAGTCGGAGCGAACAGCGTCGTCAGCGGCACGCTGCCCGACTATTGCGTTGCCGTCGGAACGCCGGCTCGGGTCATTCGTGCCTATGACGCGCAGCAGGGTTGGATCGACGTTCCTCGGGTCTGAGACTCCGCGTCCGCGCCGGTGCCGACTGCTGCACGCCGGTCAGACCGACAAATCGATCGGTGGTGCGCAACTGGGCATGCGGTTGTCCCGCGCAAATGTGCCGAGCCGCTCGCTGAGCGGAAGATTCTCGAAGGTGGACTCGGCGAACGGTGAGTTGTCGCCCGCCCGCAGGTCCTCGGCGTATTCGCGCCTGTCCAGGATGTAGCGGCGGTACTCGGCTTCCCACAATGGAACGATGGCCCGTCCCTTGTCGTCCGACGGCACAGCCGCAACGATGTCGTCGAGCATGGCCTGCAACTCGTCCGTGGCACGCTCCACGATCGTGGCACGTTGCGCGAGGGCGTCGCCCACGACACTGTCGATGCGTCGCAGATCGGCGAGGTCACGAAGTCGCTGCTTGGAGATTTCGCATCGCGACTGTGCCCGAGCCGCCCATTCCTCGTCCCCGATTTTGTTGATCGATTCCTTGGAGGCGAAGAAGAGACCGTAGATCCACATCGCCGTGATGAGAAACATGATCGTTCCCAATGCGAAGCGAGCGACGATTTTCATCCGCGCACGACGCTAACGGTGACCGGGGCTCGTACTGCGACTTTGGTAGAAAAGGGTTGGTGAACACGATCGGTCGGGTGCGTGCGGCCCGTCGGCTGCTCGTCGGTTTGGTGTCGCTGCATCCGTGGTCGTTCGTTGCTGCGGTTGCGGGTGCAATGGTGTTTGCAGTCGGAACGGTGGCATCGTCGTTCGGAGTTCGCCTGCTCATCGACGATGTGATCGTCCCCGGCTTTTCGGGTGCAGCTACGGGTGTGTCCACGTACGTCGTCACCTCGGTGATCGTCGTCGTCATAGCGTTGGTGCGCGCCGCCGGTGTCGTCGTTCGGCGCAGCTTTGCCGGTCGAACGGAGTGGCAGGCAGCCCGAACCATCACCGATCGCGTCATTGATCGCGTCCTTCGACAACCGCCGCAGTGGCACAGGGGTCGCATGACCGGTGACGTTGCTGCACGTGCCGGTGTCGATGCCGACGCGAGCGTTTCCGTACTGGCGCCCCTGCCGTTTGCCACGTCGGCGGTCATGCTCGTCATCCTTGCCGTTGCATGGCTGTTCGCAACCGACGTGTGGTTGGGCGCAGTGGCGCTCGTCGTTCTCCCGCTGCTTCTCGTGTTCAACGTTCGTTACCAGCGACGTGTTGAGCGTCATTACACAGTGGCGCAAAACGAACTGGGATCGCTGTCCGAAGCGGTGCACGAATCGTTCGATGCGGTTCTTGTTGTGAAGGCCTTCGGTGCAGAGGAGCGCGAGACGAGGCGACTTGCCGTCATTTCCGAGCGTCTGCGCAACGCCCGTACGCAAGCAGTCTCGCTGCGGTCGACGTTCGAGGCAATCGTCGAGGCGGTGCCGTCGCTCGTCAACGTCGTCCTCATCATCGTCGGAGCTTGGAGGCTGTCGGTCGGAGGGATGACGATCGGGGAGTTGTCGTCGTCGGTGTTTCTGTTCACGATCATCGCCTTTCCGATGCGAATCATCAGTTACGTGCTGTCCGAGCTGCCGCATTCGGCATCCGGTTGGACGAGGGTGCAGGAAATTCTTCGCGAACCGGTACTCGTGCATCCGGTCACTGCTTTGGGTGCGACGAACGCTGCGTCTTCGGAGGCAAGCCGGGAGAGCGATCGCTCGGCTGTCGTCGTGGACGACATCACGGTGTTGCACGACGGCCAGGGGGTTCTCGAACACGTATCGTTTCGCGTCAATCACGACTCGATCACGGCAATCGTCGGTGCGGTCGGCAGCGGCAAGACGACCCTGTTGCACGCCATCGCGGGTCTCGTACCGGTGACGAGCGGGACGATTGCGGTGCCCGAGTCGCGGGTGGGACTCGTCTTTCAGGAAGCATTCATTTTCGCCGATTCGCTGCGATACAACCTCACCCTCGGCCGCAACCTACCCGATTCCGACATCATCGCCGCCCTGCGGATGGCCGATGCCGAGCAGTTCGTTGCCGAGATGGGCATCTCGCTGGATGCCCCGCTCGGTGAGCGGGGTGTCAGTCTCAGCGGAGGACAGCGCCAACGCATTGCGCTCGCTCGGGCTCTGCTCTTCGGCAGCAGCGTGCTGTTGCTCGACGACACGACATCGGCATTGGATCCGATGACCGAGGCGCGCATCGTCGGCAATCTGCGTCATCGCTCGCAGCCGTTGACGATGGTGATTGTCGCTTCGCGACCGTCCACGATCGCCCTCGCCGACCAGGTGGTGTTTCTCGAGGATGGCCACGTTGCAGGTTGCGGTCGTCACGAGGACCTCGTGCGTACGTCTGCCGCTTACCGCGCACTGGTCGGCGCATTCGCAGACGATCGCTCGACGGCTGCTCGCCGAGATGACGGATCGGTGGCATGATGGGCGACTCTCCATCCGATCGCGAAGGCCGCAGTTCGGCGCCGTTCGATTCACGAGTGAAGCGAGGTGCTGTCGGGACGATTCGGGCGGGATTCGAACAGGCACCCGCTCTCGGTCGGGGCTTGATGCTCACGTTCGGACTCGCAGTTGTCGGAGCGGCAGGAAGGGTCACCATTCCCGTCCTGTTGCAGCAATCGATCGACCGCGGCATCGACGCATCGGGGGTGCGGCTGGGTTTCATTGGTGTCATCGGGGCAATGGCGGCAATTGTGGTCGTCGCTGCTGCGGCTGCCCAACGTGCCGCGGTTTACCGTCTCGGCTCGCGCGCCGAGGAGGGGTTGTACGCATTGCGCGTCCGTTTGTTCGATCACATTCACCGTCTGAGCCTCGCCGACCACAACGAAGAGAAGCGGGGCGCCCTCGTGTCCCGGGTAACCAGCGACATCGAGACGCTGACGATGTTCTTTGCGTGGGGTGCATTGTCATGGCTGCTCAACCTCTCACTGATGGTTGTCGTTGCCGGAGTCATGTTGGCCTACGACTGGGTGCTTGCCGTTGTCGTGTTTGCCGTGGTTGCCCCGTTGCTGTACGTATTGCGCTACCTCCAACGCCGTCTCGTGCGCGAGTACGACAACGTCCGCCGCGAAAATGCGGAGATGTTGTCGACGATCGGCGAAGCGGTGTCCGGTGTCGAGACGCTGCAGGCCTACGACGCGATCGACGGACAGCGCCAGAAGGTGGCTATACGCACGAAGGAGCGCGCCCGCACGTCGATACGCGCCGGTGTCATCGGTGCTTTCCTTTTCCCCTCCGGCGAGGTGTTCTCCGTATTGGCGGTCGTTGCAGTGGTCGGTGTTGGTGTGGCGCGGGGCGCCTCGGCCGGTTTGTCGGCGGGTGCACTCATCGGTTTTCTCTTCCTCACGTACCGATTCCTCGAGCCGATTGCTGAATTCACCGAAATCATTGATCACACGCAAACCGCCGTTGCGGGATTGCGCCGTGTTCTCGGTGTGCTCGACACTCCCATCGGACCACCGCCACCGCTCGACCCCGTGTCGCTACCGACGGGGGATCTCGACATCTGTTTCGAGGACGTCACGTTCGCATATCCCGCCAGGGAGGGAGGGGAATTGGAGGAACCGATCATTTCCCGACTCCACCTCACCATCACTGCAGGCACCAACGTCGCACTCGTCGGTGAATCAGGTTCGGGCAAAACAACGATCGCTCGCCTCATTGCCCGACTCGCCGATCCGACCGCCGGTCGCATCACGCTCGGAGGAGTGAGTCTCACCAAGGTCGACAACGATGAATTACGACGTCGACTGACAGTCGTACCGCAGGAACCGTTTTTGTTTGCCGGATCGATTGCCGACAATCTGCGCTTCGTCGACGACACCGCATCGGATGCCGACTTGCGGCGGATCTTCGACGTGCTCGATTGCACCGATTGGCTGGATTCGCTGCCGGCCGGTCTCGATACGTTCGTCGGTCAGAGGGGGGCGGGGTTGTCCGCGGGTGAGCGTCAGCTGGTGGCGCTCGTTCGCGCATCGATGGTCGATCCCGACGTGCTGATACTTGACGAGGCCACCTCGTCGGTAGACCCCGTCACCGAAATGCGGTTGTCGCGCGCACTGGGCCGCCTATCCGAGGGTCGTACGACCATTTCGATTGCGCATCGTTTGTCTACCGCTGCACGTGCCGATCGTGTGATCGTCGTCGAGAGCGGCCGCATCGCCGGCGACGGATCGCACGTTGACTTGTTGGCCAACAACTCCGATTACCGGCGAATGTACGACGCATGGGTACGGGCCACCGAGGCCGGCGAGCATCCCGGGGTGATCCGCGGTCAACGGGACGCGGGCAGAGACACGTGATCAACGAGATTGGTGCACAAACCCGTGGTGAGTCGATGAAGAAAGTTGGTCGGCGACTCGGGTTGTTACTCGTCGTGCTGCTGACAGCGAGCATGGTTGCGTGCGCGTCGCTCGACGATTTCTGCCGTGCGGTGCCGGCGACGGACTCGTCGCTACGCGCCGTTGACAGGCTGGTGGGTGGCGAGTCGTCAGGCGTTGCGACCAGGAGTGACAACCGGGGCTTGTTCGTTTCGCTCATCGAGCGCCTGACTCTGATGCGCGAGGCCGCGCCGCGAACGATGCGCGGCGATATCGGCACGCTCCTGGCAGCCTACGGACAGTTGGCCGTCGCCTACGAGGCGGTTGATTGGGACGCACAGATTGCGGTCGCCGACCCGTCGGTCGATGCCGCGCGAGCTTTGCTCACGGAGGAATCGGTGTTTGCCGCCCGGGAATCCTTCGTCGCATTCGTGGCAGCGGAGTGTGCCAGCGAAATCGATCCCGTGCAGTTGGGCGAGTTGCTCGTCCCGACCACGTTGCCCCTACCGTCATTCAGCGAGGAGCCCGCCGCGGACGCGCCCGACACCGATGAAGAGGACGTTTTGTCGGCGGTCGGATTTTTCGTTGCGGAGCGTTACGGCATTGCAGTGACTGCGCAGGAAGCGCAGTGCCTGGGTGAGCTCGTGGCCACCACCGATGTGCTCGATAGCGCCGACGAGAATCAGTCGCACACCTGGTTCGTCGAAGCGTTTGCACTCTGCGAGGTAGCTTCGGTGCCGAGCACCGTTGGCGATACTGCGGCAGGGTAGAGTTCGCCGCCGTGGAGATCGCTCTCATTCGTCATGCCGAACCCGAGTGGGTGCGCGAAGGATTCAGTGTCGACAACCCTCCGCTGACGGTGCGCGGACATCGCCAGGCGCGCCGGCTTGCCGATGCGCTCGAGACGGATACGTACGACGGCGTCTACGTATCACCGCTTACCCGTGCACGCCAAACCGCCGCACCCGTGCTCGATGCCCAGCGCCGCGGTGAAGTGATTGAGTCGTGGTTGGAGGAAATTCGAAATCCGATTTGGCACGGTTCACCTGCCGACAAGGCGCAGCGAGCGTTTCAGGAAGAGAAGCAACGACGATCCACCGAACGATGGGCAGGCCTCGAAGGCGGCGAATCCGTGCGGGACTTCGTTGATCGCATTCGTGCCGGAGCAACGAACTTCTTTGCGCAACGGGGTATCTACAGGGTGGGAGATTCTCTGCCGGTGTGGCATATCGAGAACCCCGGTGAACGTCTTGCACTCATCGCCCATGCCGGAACGAACAGCGTGCTCATCTGCGTGTTGTTGGGATTGGATCCGACACCGTGGGAGTGGGAACGGTTCGTCCTCGGTCACGCGTCGATCAGCCGCTTGAAGACGCTGAAGATGGGTGACGGATGGGGGTTCAGCCTCTTCAGCCTCGCCGACGATGCGCATTTGGAGCCGCATGATCGAACCTATTGATACGCATTGATACGTTCGTATCAACTGCCACTGTCGAAACGATCATTGGAAGTACTGAACCACGACACGCAGGCGACGTGGTTCTCACATCGCGTCACCTGCGTGCCGTGGCTGGCCCGATGCTCCGGATCCCGCATCGGGCGATTGAGTTGGCTAGCCGCGAGGTTCCGTGACGTGGCAGGCGTCGACTGCCTTGACGATCGGGAACGGATTGATGGCGGCTCCACCGCGAGGGTGAACTTCGAAGTGCAGGTGGGGCGTCGAAGTGTTGCCGGTCGAACCGTTGGTACCGAGCACCTGGCCGGCACGCACCGGGGTGCCGACGTCGATACCGGGAGCGATCGTGTCGAGGTGCGCGTAAAAGAAGTACGTACCGTCGCCGGTGGTGAGACGCAGCGCATTGCCGCTCAGGCTTGCGTCCATGTACTTCTTGGTGATGACGCCGTCGACGACCGCATAGATGAGGTTGCCCCGCGGTGCGACGATGTCGACACCTTCGTGGCGACGCGATCCGCGTGCTTCACCCCATGAATCGGTATAGCTGCAGCGACCCTGTACCGGGAACACGCTGATCGAGGGCAGACCGAGCGCCTCGTTCGTGGCGATGATGCCGAGAGCCGTGGCGGTTGCGTAATCGAGCGCCTGCGTCTGGGGGAGGCCACGTGATGCTTGGAAATTGCCGAGAGCGATCGCCGTTGCAATTCCGAAGATGCCGTCGGCGCCGCCCTTCACTTCGACACCGTTGCCGATGAGTGCATTCTGAACGGTGCGAACGTTCTCACTGCGTTCGCCACGACGGGGCAGACTGCTGATCGTCAACGGACCCGCGGCTGCAACGGGCGCATTACCCACTGCGGCAGGCGTCGCAACGGGAGTGGCCACCGGTGCGACAACCGGTGCGGGACGAGACACGACGACCGGAGCCGGCACCTCGGATTGGGGGATCAAGCCGAGTCGAGCCGCCGTTGCATGGTCGAGAACCTTGGTTACCGACAGCTTTTCACGCTGCTGAAATGACATCAGGGCAACGGTGGTGGCGACGCCGAACACTCCGTCGGCGCCACCTTTGACGTCGACACCGGCATTGATGAGTGCCTGCTGAACCGTCCACACGGCGTCGCCGCGATCGCCGGACTTCGGAAGCATCGTTGAGTCAAGTCGCACCGTACCGATCAGTCCGAGGAAGCGCGCAGTGCGCGAATCAACCTTGCCGGTGGCCCGCAAGCCGACGCTGCGCTGCATACTGCGCAACGTTTCGGCAGTAACTTCGCTGAACACGCCGTCGATGCCACCACGCAACGTGAAGCCGCGCGCGACGATTGCACGTTGCAAGCGAACGACGGAATCGCCGCGGTCACCGACGGCGGGAAAGGCTTCGATAGTGCTGACGACGCGACCCGAACCCGAGGGACCCGAGGCATTCGTTGACGAGGGGGCTGCTTGGGCACCGACAATCGAAATGGCGACGGTGATGGCAAGTGAGGTGAGAACCATTGCTGTACTCCTTGGTGAGATCCACCAGGAAGATCGGCCCCACAGGGCGGCAACTTCAGCAATTTCTCACCCAAACAGCAAACGCCACCACGCAGAGTGAGCATCCGTGACCCAAGGTGCTGAGTTCATTACTCTTTGCGGTTGTCCATGACCCCGCGTGGCGCGGCGGGTATCCATCGCCACGCCGAAGGGGCGTCAATCGAGGAGCGTGTAACGCCGACCGGTGATCAACCACCCTCGCGGTGTGCGGTCGTACTCGTCATTGATGACGAAGACTCGGCTACCAGTGGACCCGTTGCGTCGTCCGAATCGTTCCGTGACGGTGAGTCGACCCCGGGCGGCATTCGTGCCGGACACATACGAAAACACGGCGATGTCGAGACTGTTCACCGTCCAACGCTCGCTGCCGAACCGACGTTCGAACAAGGCCTGAAGCGCTTCCCGGCCGGTGGCGCATGCCCCGTCGCCGATGTCGATCGTCGCGTGGTCGGCGAAGCATTCGAGCCACGTGCGAACGTCCCTGCGTACCTGGGCATCGGCGAGTTGCGACAGCAACGCACGAATCGCCAGATCGTCGTTGGCCGTCAACGGTTGAGAGCCCGGCTGATCGGCAGGATCAATGGTGGCGGCAGTCGCAACGGGTCGTGTGGGCCGCTTGCCGTCGCGAATGTCCTCCGGAGCAAGTCCCGTTTCGAATGCTGCCAGGCTGCGCAGAGTTTTGATGAGGTCCTTTCGCCGAAGCACGCCTTCGTGCGCCGCAAATTGGATCGCCAGGCCGTCGATGAGCCCGGTGATCCGTGTCGCCGACAACCTCGGATCGTCGCAATTGAACTCCCCGCGCTCGTTGCCGCGGCGCAGAACCTTTTCCACGAAGGCAATCGACTGCTCGTCGAGCTGCTGCGAGATGCTGCGCATCAGGGGGTTGCGCAGTGCCTCACCCCATGCATCAATCCACAACATCCACTCGACATCGTCGCTGCCTTCCGGAACGTAGCTTTCGATCAGTCGCCAAAGCTGGGCGGTTGCAGATTGTCCCATCTCGATGTCGCGTTCCATCTCGGAAAGGTCCTTGCGCGCGTAGTACTCGAAGGCCGCGGCGAGAAGCGCTTCCTTCGAATCGAAGTGGTAGTGGATGAGGCTGTTCGACACGTCGAGACGCTTCGCCACATCGGCGATACGTGTGCCGGCGAACCCGCGCTGGATCACCACCTCGCACGTGGCCTCGAGGATCTCCACTCGACGGGCTTCAACGGCGTACTTCT
>JBMTET010000047.1:0-9078 GCA_049433365.1 Ilumatobacteraceae bacterium
CAGTCGCATCGGACCCGCGAATCTTTCGAGTGTCATGACGGCACATTACGCCGATATGGCAATGCCAACGGATGTGGCAATGCCACATGTGGAGCTGGGGGGAATCGAACCCCCGTCCATCAGCCGGTGAATGCACGTGATACGACCATTCCCACTGTGGCGCTAACGCAACGCCGTCGGCGGGTCGACTATCCAGTTACCTGGAACGCGTCTCGTCTTTTCGAGATGTCACCGGTCTTTCCCGATGTCAGCAGTCTTTTCCGCTGTCATCCTCCGCTTCTGTTGCCGGGCTGCGGTGGATCGGCCCCGTGCGGCATTGCTGCTCACGAATGCTCTACGACACCTGAGTGATCAGGCGGCGAGAGCGAACTGCTTGTTGGCAGTTGTTGTTGTGCCCCGTTTTACGAGTCTGAGCAACTCGGGTCGCACGCCCATCCAGCGACACTGACGTCGAAACCTGTCAGCCCCGTGTTTGGTCGTACGTATTCAGTGTACGGACGGGTGTGCGGCGGTTTGCCGCGGCCGTCGCGGTCGGCGACACCCAGAAGCTGTCCTACTCGCCGCGCTTGTTCTGGCGGCCGAGCGAGCGGCGCATCTCCAACTCGGATTCCTTCTTCGCAATCGCAGCACGGCGGTCGTGCGCGGCGCGGCCCTTGGCGAGTGCGAGCTGCACCTTCACCCGACCGTCGCGCAGGTGCAACTCGAGCGGCACGAGGGTGAGGCGCTCCTTGGCGACGCGCGCGGCGAGACGGCGGATTTCAGTGGCGTGCAGCAGCAGCTTGCGCGGGCGCACCGGTTCGTGGGCGCCCACACCGTGGCCGAAGCGGTACGGCGAGATGTGCATGTTCTCCAGCCACATTTCGCCCGACTTCACGTGCGCGTAGGCGTCGGCGATCTGCACCTGGCCCTCGCGCAAGCTCTTCACCTCGCTGCCGACGAGCACGATTCCCGCCTCGATGACGTCGAGGATCGTGTAGTCGTGACGCGCCTTGCGATTGCTGGCGAGAATCGTCGGTTCGGCGGGCTTGGTCATGGGTCGGCAACTATTCGGTGTTCACGGCCGTGTCCGGCAACCTCCACCCTAGGTAGCGTTGCGAACCGTGCCGGGACAGAACGACGCATCGTCAGCAGAGCTCGTCGGGCAGCTCGTCATCACCCCCGAGATCGAAGCGGCAATCACCAGCCATGCACTTGCATGCAGACCGCACGAGGCCTGCGGTTTGCTCGTCGGCGAGTGGGGTAGCGACGTTGCGCGCGAGTTCTATCCGTGCCGCAACGCCGCCGCATCGGCCATCGTGTACACGGTCGATCCGAAGGACCACCTGCGCATCGAACTCGACGCCGAAAAGAGGGGTCTCGTCGTCATCGGCGTGGTGCACAGCCACACCCACACCGAGGCCTACCCGAGCCCGACCGACGTGCGCCAAGCGCCGGACCCGCAGTGGCACTATTCGATCATCAGCCTGAAGTACGACCCGCCGCGCCTGCGCAACTTCCGCATCGTCGACGGAAACATCACCGAGACGAGTCTCGTCCGCGACTGACCGAGCGGTCCGGGCCCCACCGACGACACACAGATAAAGGACACGCAGATAAAGAAGGTCGCCGGGTGTGACCTTCACGCTCGGTCTGGCAGTCGCCGCCGGGGTGGGTAGAATGTTGATTGATCCGATCGGATTTTCACCCTTCCCATGAGCCCCCTTCTCGCCCCCGCCACCCACGCCAACGTGCTCGGCCTCATCGGCAACACGCCGATGGTCGACGTCAGTGTGCTGTCGCCGAACCCGAACGTGCGGCTCATCGCCAAGTTGGAGAGCCAAAACCCGTTCGGCTCGGTGAAGGACCGCATCGCCAAGGCGATGATCGAGTCGGCGTACCGCGACGGGCGTCTGAAGAAGGGGCAGCGACTCATCGAACCGTCGTCGGGCAACACGGGTATTGCGCTCGCCGCGATCGCTCGCGTCATGGGCAACCCGATCACCATTCTCATGCCGGAGAACGTGTCGATCGAGCGTCGCCAGATGCTCCAGGTGTTCGGCGCCGAGATCATCCTCACCCCCGGTGAAGAGGGGTCGAACGGTGCGGTGCGTCGCGCCGAGGCGATGGCGAAGCAGCATCCCGAATGGTGCTTCTTGCACCAGTACGAAAATGAGGCCAACCCGCGCGCCCACTACGAAACGACGGGCCCCGAGATTTGGCGCGACTGCCCGGAGATCACGCACTTCGTCGCCGGCTTGGGAACGAGCGGCACGCTCATGGGTGTCGGCACGTATCTTAAGGAACAGAACCCGAACGTGAAGATCGTTGCCGTCGAACCGCCGCTCGGGGAGCGCGTCGAAGGTTTGCGCAACCTCGACGAGGGTTACATCCCGCCGCTGTTCGACAAGTGGAACGGTCGCAACGTGCTCGATCGCAAGCGCATTGTGCGCCCGCGCGAAAGCATCGAGATGACCCGGCGCATCGTGCTCGAGTGCGGCATCTTCGCCGGAATCTCGTCGGGTGCCTCGCTCGCCGGTGCAGTAAAAGTTGCCGGCGAGATCGACGAGGGAACGATCGTGTTCATCGTCTGTGACGGCGGGTGGAAGTACCTGTCCACCGGTGCGTACACCGACGACCTCGACGCCGCCGAGGCTGCGGCCGAGAAGATCATCTACTTCTGACCCGCGCGCCTACTGTTGAGTGCGCATGACGAGTAACGATGCACGCCCTATTGGCGTGTTTGATTCGGGGGTCGGCGGGCTCACCGTGGCCCGGGCGCTCATCGATCTCATGCCCGCCGAGTCGCTCGTGTACATCGGTGACACCGCGCGCTACCCGTACGGCAACAAGCCGGCCGACGACGTGCGCCGTTTCGCCCGCGAGTTGGCCACGAGCCTCGTGCGCGACCACGACGTAAAGATGATCGTCGTCGCCTGCAACACCGCCGCATCGGTGGCACTCGACGAACTGTCGCGCGACATTCCCGTGCCCGTCATCGGTGTCGTCGAGCCCGGTGCGCGAGCGTTGGTGCGGGTGACGCACAACGAGCGCGTCGGTGTCATCGGCACCGTCGGCACGGTTGCGTCGGGCGCATACGAGCGGGCGGTGGCGGCAACCGGTGCACGGGTGGCGCTCACCACTGCGGCCTGTCCCGGCTTCGTCGAGTTCGTCGAGCGCGACAACGTCGACGGGCCCGAAGTGACGGTGCTCGCCGAGCGCCTGCTCGCGCCCGTGCGCGACGCGGGTGTCGATGCGTTGCTGCTCGGCTGCACGCATTATCCGTTTCTTGCACCGGTCATCCAGCGCGTCATGGGCGACGGCGTCGTACTCGTGAGCAGCGCGAGCGAAACGGCCTTTGCCGTGCGCGACGAGTTGGAGCACCGCGGTGCGCGCGCCGGCGGTGACGTGCCGGCAGGGCACCGGTTCATGTCGTCGGGCGATGTCGAGCAGTTCGCGCGCCTGGCGCGGCGGCTGCTCGGACCCGAAGTGACAACGGTCGAACCCTGGAGATTAGGAGCAACATCATGACGAGACCCGACGGTCGTACGCCCGACCAATTGCGCGACGTGCGTTTCGAACGCGACTTCACCGAAATGGCGGCAGGCTCGGTGCTCGTGTCGTTCGGTCGCACGCGCGTGTTGTGCACCGCGTCGGTCGACGAGGACGTGCCCCGTTGGATGAAGGGCCGCGGCAGCGGCTGGGTGACGGCGGAGTACTCGATGCTTCCCGGTTCGTCACCCGAGCGCGTCGATCGCGAAGCAGCCAAGGGCAAGCAGAGCAGCCGCACCGTCGAGATTCAACGCCTCATCGGGCGTGCCTTGCGCGCGTCGTGCGACATGAAGCTGCTCGGTGAGCGCCAGGTGGTGCTCGACTGCGACGTGTTGCAGGCCGACGGCGGCACCCGCACGGCGAGCATCTGCGGCGCGTACGTCGCGTTGCATGATGCGCTCACGCGACTCGTCGTTGCCGGCACGTTGCCGAAGCATCCGCTGCACTCGTTGTGCGCGGCGGTGAGCGTGGGAGTGCACAACGGCGTGCCGGTGCTCGACCTGCCGTATGCCGAGGATTCCACCGCCGACGTCGACATGAACGTCGTCATGCTCACACCGTGGGATGGTGCCGAGCCGTCGTTCGTCGAGGTGCAAGGCACGGCCGAGGGTGCAACGTTCGGTCGCGGACGGCTGGACGACTTGCTCACGCTCGCATCATCGGGCATCGGGCGCATCGTCGACCTGCAGCGCAGCGTGCTCACCGTGCAGCCGTCGCCGCGGTAACGCCGTGCTGCGCGTGGTGTGCGCGTCGGCGAATCCCGACAAGGTGCGCGAGATCGAGGAGCTGCTCGTCGGCGTCGTCGAGTTGTTGCCACGTCCGGCGCACGTTCCCGACGTCGTCGAAGACGCCGACACGCTGCTCGGCAACGCGCAGTTGAAGGCCCGCGCACTCGTGGCTGCAACCGGGATGCCCGCCGTCGCCGACGACACCGGTCTCGAAGTGGACGCACTCGGCGGAGCACCCGGTGTGCGCACGGCGCGATTCGCCGGCGACGACGCGTCGTACGCCGACAACCGACGGCACCTGCTCGACGCGTTGCGTGACGTCGCGGCTGCGGCACGTACTGCACGGTTTCGCACGGTCGTCGTTCTTGCCCATCCCGACGGTGGCGAAGTTGTGACCGAAGGCGAGTGCCGTGGAGTCATCACCGCCGCCGAACGCGGCGAGCGGGGCTTCGGCTACGACGCGGTGTTTGCCCCGAGCGACGGCGACGGGCGCACGTTCGCCGAGATGACGATCGCCGACAAGCACGCGATGTCGCACCGTGGGCGGGCCTTCCGGCGGCTTGCCGAGTTGCTCGCCGCCGAACGATGAGAGGGGTCGCACGCTGAGCTGAAGCTCGCCCAGCCCCGTGTGGCGTCGCAAACCGTGCCGGCGGAGAGACTCGAACTCTCACTGGCGGCGTCCTAAGCGCCGTGCCTCTGCCATTGGGCTACGCCGGCGGGTGAACCGAAAGGGTAGTCCCGGGTCGGTTCCTTTGACAGAATGTCAAAGTGACTGCAACCCACGAGGCACCTTCAGTGCAAACGTCGTCCGTGCAATCGGGGTCGTTCGCCGATCAGCTGGGTTTGGCCGACACGATCGTCGACGAAAAGGCGCTGGCCAACGCCGTTGCCCAGTGTGCAGCGACGCGCGTCGTGCTGCCGACCTTCGCACAGCTCGCCGATCCGACGAGCATCGATCCGGCGCTGACGAAGGGCGTCGACAAGAACGCCGCCGATCCGCGCAACTTGTTCCGCGTGCATTGGTACAACGACCTCGCCGGCGACCGCGTTGCGGTTCCCGATTACGTCGTGCTGCCGTCGTCGCTCACCGGAGTGGCGAGCCCGATCGTCGTCGCCTTCGGCGACCGCTTCCCGATGATCACCGCGCACAAGGTGCTCGCGGCGTACGCGTGTCTCGCACCGCGCATCATCACCGGCCAGTTCGACCCCACCAAGCACCGCGCAATCTGGCCGTCGACGGGCAACTATGCGCGCGGTGGCGTGGCGATCAGCAAGATCATGGGTGCACGAGGTGTCGCGGTGCTGCCCGCCGGAATGTCGCAGGAGCGCTTCGACTGGCTGGATCGTTGGACGAGTGATCCGAGCGACGTCGTGCGCACGCCGGGTACCGAGAGCAACGTGAAGGAGATCTACGACGCGTGCAACGAGATGCGTCTCGACCCGGTCAACTTCATCTTCAACCAGTTCTGCGAATTCGGCAACCACCTCGCCCACTACGAAGTGACGGGTCGTGCGCTGTCGCACGCGTACGAACACGCGCGCACGACCGTGGGCAACGCGCACTGGCGCCTCGCCGGCTTCTCGAGCGCCACGGGATCGGCCGGAACCATCGCCGCCGGTGACCGACTGAAGGACGACTACGGCGCGGCGATCGTTGCCGTCGAGGCTCTCGAGTGTCCGACCATGCTGGAGAACGGATTCGGCGAGCACAACATCCAGGGCATCGGTGACAAACACATTCCGCTCATCCACAACGTCATGAACACCGACGTCGTCGCCGCGGTGTCCGACCGCGCCACCGACGAACTCGACGTGCTGTTCAACACCGAGGTCGGCCTGCGTTACCTGCACGAGCGCAAGCACGTTCCCGAGGACGTTCTTGCCACACTGCCGCACTTCGGATTCTCGGCGATCTGCAACGTCATCGCCGCGATCAAGACGGCGAAGTTGCGCAACCTCGGCCCGGACGACGTGCTCGTCACCATCGCCACCGACGGTGCCGATCTGTACCCGAGCGAGCGCCGCAAGACGCTTGCGCGCCGTTTCAACAACGACTTCACCGAGATCGACGCTGCCGAGGTGTTCGCCGAGCATCTCGGCGACGTGTCGACCGACGCGATGATCGACTGCACGCAGCACGACCGCAACCGCATCTTCAATCTCGGCTACTACACGTGGGTCGAGCAGCAGGGCACCACGCTCGAGACGTTCGAGGCGCGTCGCTCGCAGGATTTCTGGCGCGGCTTGCGCCGCTACCTGCCGGTGTGGGACGAGATGATCGGCGAGTTCAACCGCCGCGTCGCTACCGCTCGTTGATGCTCACGGCGAACCCGCACGCCACGCCGCCGATCGTTCGCGCATGGAAGTGCGTCGTGTGCGGCACCGTCGTCGACGTCGGCACACCGCTGTCGTGGCGGTGCCCTGCAAGCAGCGACGCCGACCGTCACCACGTGCTCTCCCCGCAATCCGACGTCGCACCGTTGCGCCGCGAAAAGGGTGACGACGACGACAATCCGTTCCTCGCGTTTCGTCGGTATCTCGCGTGGGACTCGTTCGCCGCCGTATTTGGCCTCACGGTGGAGGACCGCGTCGCGATCGTGCGCGACTGCGATGCGCGCGTCGCCGCGGTGGCGGGCACCGGGTTTCACATCACGCCGTTCGCCCGTGCCGATCGATTGTCGGACGCGTTCGGGTTCTCGCCCGACGGCGGTGTGTGGGTGAAGGACGAAACGAACAACGTCGCCGGGTCGCACAAGGCGCGGCACCTGTTCGTCGAGTTGCTGCACCTCGTCACGCTCGAGCGAGTCGGACGTGCCCCGTGGCCTTCGCGCGACGAACGACCGGCATTGGCAATCGCGTCGTGCGGCAACGCCGCAATCGCCGCATCGACGTTGGCGAAGTCGCAGCGCTGGCCGATCAGCGTGTTCGTGCCGCCGTCGGCCGAGCCCGACGTTCTGGAGATGCTCGCGCGACTCGACGCCAACGTCGTCGTGTGTCCGCGCCGCGACGACGATCCGCCCGGCGATCCGTGCGTGCACCGGTTCCGCGAGGCGGTGCGCAATGGCGCGGTGCCGTTCGGTGTGCAGGGGACCGAGAACGGATGGTGCCTCGACGGCGGTCGCACGATCGGTTGGGAAATGGCGTGGGTCGCCGAACATGCACCACCGCCGCTCGTGTCGCGGTTGTTCGTGCAGGTCGGAGGCGGCGCGTTCGCCGCGAGCCTCGCCCGCGGATTCCACGCCGGGGGAACGAACGCGCAGTTGCACGCCGTGCAGGCCGAGGGTTGTGCGCCGTTGGCGCGCGCGTGGCACGCCGCAACGAAGTTTGCGTCGCTTGCCGATGCGGCCCGCCACTGGGACGACTGCATGTGGCCGTGGGATGCGCCGCACTCGTTCGCCGACGGCATCCTCGACGACGAAACGTACGACTGGGTGTCGGTGTGCGACGCGATGCAACGCAGCGAGGGTTCGCCCGTCGTTGCCACCGAGGCGCAGATTCACGAGGCGTACGAGATGGCGCACCGCCATACCGACATCGACGTGAGCCCCACGGGTGCGGCGGGCCTCGCCGGAGTACTTGCCATGCGACACATGGTTGGCAACGATGAACGAATTGCGGTCGTGTTCAGCGGAGTTCGCCGCTCAACGCCGCGTCCGGCACGCGGCGAGCGTTAGCCTGCGACGCATGACATTGCCCAGCGTGCCCATGGCCCTCGAAGGTGGATTCGATCCGCGACTCGACATTTTCAGTCGTCTGCTGAAGAGCCGTGTGATCATGCTCGGATCCGACGTCAACGACGACGTGGCAAACCAGATCTGCGCGCAGCTGCTGTTTCTCGAGGGCGAGGACCCCAAGGCCGACGTGTGGTTGTACATCAACAGCCCCGGCGGCTCGGTCACCGCGGGCATGGCGATTTACGACACGATGCAGTTCATTTCCTGCGACGTCGCCACGGTGTGCGTCGGTCTTGCCGCATCGATGGGACAGTTCCTGCTCACGGCGGGCACGCAGGGCAAGCGGTACTCGTTGCCGAATGCGCGGATCATGATGCACCAGCCGCTCGCAGGCTTGCGCGGTCAGGCCTCCGACATCGCCATCCAGGCCGAGCAGTTGGCGTACACGAAGCGCCGCATGGCCGAGTTGATCTCGTTCCACTCGGGCAAGCCGATCGAGGAGATTCAGCGCGACAGCGAACGTGATCGCTGGTTCACGGCCGAAGATGCCAAGCAGTACGGGCTCGTCGACAAGGTCATCGTGCGCCGCGGAGAGATCCGCTAACCACCGTCCTGCGTGTCGCCGGGTGCGATCCCGGTGATCACCGAACCGGTCGACAAATCGAAGCCGCACGTCGCGGCCACCCACGTCGCTGCATCGTCGGCGGCTTTCTCGGCACCGTACGACAGGTCGGCGAGGCGCTGTACCTGCTCGGCATCGTCGGTGTTCACGTTGGATGCGAGGCGGAACAACTCGAGCAACACCCGCAGGTCCGCTTCGACTTCGATGGGGGCGACGGAGACGATTGCTTCGTAATCGTTGACAAGTCGGTTGATGTCACCGTCGTTGCCCGGGGTGGCGGCGATCGCCGCTCGACGCGCATCGAGTACGCGGCAGAGGTTCGTGGCGGTACGCGGGGTGGTGGCACAGCCGGCAACCAGCAGGCCGACGACGACAATCGCTGCCGGGCCGCGACCGGGGCGCGCCGTTCGGCGTGCCGAGCGCACACATCTGCGCAGGGTCGCTTGCCATGTGTTCGTCGTCGTTGATCGCTGCACGAACAGTCATTCTCACACGCCGTTGCGCACATGCGACGGATCACCGCTGA
>JBMTET010000048.1:0-8859 GCA_049433365.1 Ilumatobacteraceae bacterium
ATCTCGCTCAACGAGTTGAGTACGAAGGCCGCGTTCGGTGTGCGCAAGCAGCCTTTCGCACAACGATCACGTTGCGGAGAAATGGCATCGACGTTGACGAGCGTTCCCTTCGACTTCGCCCGCCTCGTGCCGAGTGCAACGATCATCACGGTGTTCACGGGCCGCGAACTTCGCACGACGAACGGCTTGGGCGTCTGCGAGGGCGCCCACTGATCGATCACCTTGTAAGGGGCACCGTTGAGGTACAGCGCAACGCGCCCGTTCTTCGGTCCCGCCAGATACCACACGCTGAACGTGCGGGCCTGAACGTCGAATCCTGCGACGGCTCCGGTGACTGCGGTTTGCAGCGTGGACCCGCCCAGCGCTCGTTTGTTGCGCACGGCATTCCATGGCCCCTCGGCACGTGCGTCACTCGGCGCAAACGACGCCAGTGCGCTCACCGCAATTGAGGCGGCCACCATCCAGCGAAAGAACACCCTCGCCATTGCGTCACCCTATGAGCGATGCCGAATCAAGACGACCGCATCACTGCTGTTGTGAATGAATTGCGACGCTTCTTGTGCATCCTCTCACGAACGAATCAACATTTGTACCGATTGTTTACGCAGAGTCACGCCAACTGCTGTGCAGCAGTCACGTGAGCCACGACGTGAGCAAAGTCGGCACGCTCCGCACCACTCAGCGTCGACTCGTAAATGTCACCCATCAATTCGTCGGTGAGCTCCTCGGCGCGCTCGCGCTTGGCAACGAGATGCGAGCAATCGGGGTACGGCGGCTGGTAGCCGTGCAATCCGGCCATGCGCTCGCCGTGCGACGACGCAAGCATTGCCTGCAACGCGGTGAGTCCCTGTGCGCGGACGGCATGCATGTGCACGCAACCGCGCAACTCGCGCAGGTACGTCGCCAATCGGTAGGCACGTTGCACTTCTCCATCGGGAAGACCGAGTGCACGCAATCCGGCAAACAACGTGAGTCCGGCCGAGTCGACGCGCTCGACGATCTGTGCGGCCAACTCGGTGAATCGTGGCAACTCCGGAGTTGACGTCATGTTCGCCACAGCCCATGCGTCGGCGGCACCGGCGTAGCGACGACTTGCCGCCGCGGACCCCTCGACCGCGATGCCCTGGTTCCATGACGTCACGATGAGTTCCTTGTCGAAGAACATGAACGTCGCATAGACGACGTCGGGATCGACGTCCCCGAGCACGCCACCGCGCCCGGCCGTGTAGAACGGAAATCCACGCGGGTACCCGGCTTCCTTGCCGATCGCGCCGGTGCCGGGGTCGAGCATGTATTTCACTCCGAGAGCATTCAGCGCCGGATCGACAAGTTGGGCCAGTTTGACTCCCGACAGCGTTGACATGTCCCCACGATACGCCGCTGCCGAGTATCGGCGTTACGACTCGATCAGTGGTACGACAAAGCCCGGTACGTCGCCCGCAAAAACTCGACGACATCACCAACATCACCCAGCTGATAAGCGGCCAGTGAACCGCCCGGGCCCACCTTCACGCTCAAGTCGCCCGAACCAAGCAACCCGAAGACCGTTTCGTCGGTGACGTCGTCTCCGAAATAGATGATCGAATTGATATTCGCCCGTTTCGCAACTCTTGCGACCGCTTGACCCTTCGACAGGTGGGTTGCCGCCAGCTCAATGACCGATTTTCCGTGCAGGAGGTGCAAACCGTGTGAACGCGCCAGGTCGGTGAGAAATTCGGCAACACGCTGAGCAACGGACTGCTTCGCCATCCGATAGTGCACCGCAATGCTGAACTGCTTGTTTTCGATGCGAACATCAGGGTGCACTAGGCACCCCTCTATCACTTCTGCCACGATGCCCGGATCGAGAGCCGCGCCCTGGAGAATTTCCGCCCCGTGATCACCAACGATGCTAATTCCAGCGTCAAGGCCGAACTGCCGACGAGCGTCCTCGGCTCCGCGGCCGGTGAACAGGACGAGTCGCAGATCGGGCAGTGTGTTGATCAACGCCAGTGCCGCTGACGCACCCGGCGCTAGAACTGCGTTTCTGGGCTCATTTGCAATTGGTGAGAGAGTTCCATCAATGTCCACGCCCAAGAGCGTGGGCCTGCTCATCTCCAGAAACCTCTCGACGAGAAAGTCGACTTCTATCGGCCGCATGCAGTGAGCTGTTCGACGAAGGTGTCGGTCCAGTCGGAGAGAGTGTGGGAGTGAACCGTCGCACGCAGTGACTTCATGCGGGTCTGCGACTCGGAATGAGACATGCGGAGAGCGGTTGCCATTCCTTCGACGAGATCGCTCATGCTGTACGGGTTGACGAGCACCGCATCCTTAAACTCCTCAGCCACTCCGGCAAATTCGGAAAGAAGTAGAACTCCTGATTCGTCAACCCTCGCGGCCACGAATTCCTTTGCAACGAGATTGAGACCGTCCCGATACGGCGTTACCGCCATGACATCAGCAGCAGCGTACAGTTCGAGAAGTTCGCTCATTTCAAGCGTTCGGTACACGTAATGCACCGCAGGCGAGCCAAGTGATGCGAATTTTCCGTTGATTCGTCCGACGATCCGTTCGACTTCGGCACGCTCTTCCTCGTATCCCGCCACGCTTTCTCGTGTGGGAACGGCAACCTGAACGAGTTTGGTCTGCGGAGAGATCGCGCCACTCTCGAGAGCGGCCTCGAATGCCAACAGGCGCGGAACGATTCCTTTGGTGTAATCCATACGGTCGATGCCAACGATGATTTCGCCGACGGCCCCGAGCTGCCGGCGTAAATCCCGTACTCGTGACGCAAACGACTCCACACCAACCGATTTTTCGATCGTTGCGACATCGACGGAAATCGGTGTCGCGATGAGCCTCGTCGCTCGGTTGGCCAGATGGATTTGGTCTATTGACGTCGACGCCAGGGAGTGGCGCTCTACCGATGCGGCAAAGTTTTCGAGATAACTGGATACATGCATTCCCACGAGATCGCTTCCGAGCACACCGAGCAGTATCTCGCTCTTCCACGGAAGTCGCTCGAACAGCTCTGTCGGTGGGAAAGGCACATGGAGAAAGAAACCGATTCTTGCCTCGGGGCGGAGTTTGCGAATCATTGCCGGTACGAGAAACAAGTGGTAGTCGTGCACCCAGAAAATCGCTTCTGGATCAGCTACTGCGACGGCTCGGCGTGCAAATTCCTCGTTGACTTCCACGTAACTGAGCCATGCTTCGTCACGTATGTCGATCGAACGTAAACCATCGTGAAGCAGGGGCCACAAGACACCATTTGATACTTCCGAGTAATACACCGAGTATTTGTCGTGATCGACTGCGACTGGTGCGAGTCGCACACCCTCGTGAGTGACTTCCGCAGGGTGCTCGTCGCTTGCGCCACCCAGCGATCCGACCCAAATGCCGCCGTGATTACTCAGGCTTGAGTGCAGGGACTTTGCAAGTCCACCCGCGCTCAGGTGCCACTCTTGTGAAACGTGATTCCAAGTAATCGGAAGTCGGTTGGAGACCGCTACGAGCTGATCAACCACTGCGCTGGGCCCCCTCGAGGCGACCACTGATCGTGACTTGGGGAAATGGAAACTCGATGTTGCTGCGATCGAATGCTTCCTTGAGACGCCGACGGAATCCTCTGGCGACGGACCATTGCGCACCCGGCTGAGTGGGCAGCAGAATGCGAATGTCGACCGACGACTCTGCAAATCTCTCGATTCCCAACAGTTCGCACCGATCGGCGAGCTTGGCGGCCCACTCGGGATCGAGCTCGAAGTCTTCGATACACGCGCCGACGGTTGAAAACACCCGCTCCATGTCTTCGTCGTATGCGACACCTACGTCGATAACTGCACGCGACCAGTTCTGACTCATGTTGCCGACACGTCGAATCTCGCCATTCGGAACGTGCCAAACAGTGCCGTCGAGCGATCGGAGCCGCACGGATCGCAGTGACAGTGCTTCGACGACCCCGGAGGCTTCACCAACATCGATGATGTCTCCCACCCCGAAATGGTCTTCGGCCAACATCAGAATGCCTGACAAAAAATCCTGCACCACTTTTTGCGCACCGAACCCCACTGCAACACCGACAAATCCGAGCGAGGCCAAGAGTGGTGCTGCACTGATTCCCAGCACTCCGAGGCTCATCGTGACGCCGAGAATGATTGCAAGGAGCGATACGGCACTCGTCAGAACGGCAATGAACGATTCGGCGCGACTTACCCGGCGTGAATCCGACTGTGATGAGGTCGCAGCGCTAAGCGCACGTCGTAGTGTGACGCGCAGCAGTCGACGGAGCACGATGGTCATCACTGCAACGAGGACCCATACGAGCGCAATTCGCAACGGATCCACCAGTACATCGGGAATTTGCTGGGACATTGGCTCGATCTACCCCCGTCTCCGCAATTGCGTCCGACAATGTACGCAGAGCATCCGACAATGCATCGGACAAACGGCGACTGTGAGTCAATAGTTACAGTCGGCGCCGTTTTCACGATGTTCATGCGCTTTCCGATGAGATATCGGCGCTCATTTAGCATGTTCGGCGGATGACGCGCACAACGTACGACATCAGTGCGCTACGCAACGGTCGAAACGACCCGACGACGCGAATCGTTGGCAACCGCATCGAACGGGCGACGATTACCCCGGACGGCCCCGGATCAATTGCGATCATCGCCGACGGCGAGGTGTACGTCGAATCGGCACACGGACCCGGTGCGGAGTGGCTCGCCGCGCACGCACACCACCTAGCAGCACGCCATGACGAACCCGAAACAATTCAGCCGATGCATGCTGCCGTGCGCAAGGCGCAGCGCGAGGTGGGAGTACTTCACCTGCCGCGCAGCAATACGCCGTGGCACGAAGTTCTGCCGGCAATCCTCGGCCAGCGCATCACTGGCATGCAGGCATACGTGCAGTGGTCAGCCCTGTGCCGCACGTTCGGCGAGAAGGCACCCGGGCCGCTCGACTTGCATCTCCCGCCGACACCCGAGCGACTTGCCCACGTCACGTCGTGGGAATTCCACCGCATTGGCATTGAGCGCCAGCGTGCACGCACGCTGCTCGTCGCCGCACGACATCACCGGCACATCGAGCGCACCGTCGAACTCAGCGGCGAGGATGCACGCACCGCCCTCATGCAACTACCCGGCATCGGCGTGTGGACGGCAGCGGTCACCGTGGGTGTGTCGCACGGCGACCGTGATGCACTCCCGGTCGGTGACTTTCACGTGAAGAACACCGTTGCGTGGGCGCTCACCGGTCGCGCCCGCGGTACGGATGAGGAAATGATCGTCACACTCGAGCCGTACCGCCCGCACAGATGGATCGTCGTGCGCATGCTCGAGAAGTGCGGCTTTGCCGCACCGAAGTTTGCACCGAAACGTCCGTTGTTGCGCATCGAACGGATGTAACCGCGCACGAGCCGCTGCAGGCGTATGGTGGTCTCGTGGCTGCACGACGCCAGACAATAATTCTCAGCGTCGTGACCGCCGTGATCGTTGTCCTTGCCGTCGTTGCACTCGTCTTTTCGGTCGGCCGCAACGTCACCGAGTACGACGATTCGTCACCCGAAGGGGTCGCCCAGTCGTACCTCACGGCGGCGTTCGACGGCGACTTCGATCGGGCCGCCGAATTCTTCGAGACCGGCAGCACATGCGACGCCGACGACCTGGACCGAGCGTTCATCCAGGACAACGCCCGCATCAGCCTCGCCGACGTCGCAGTGGAAGCGGACCGTGCACGGGTGCGGATCGCGGTGGAGATTCCATCGGGTAGTCCGCTCGGCGGCTACTACTCCGAGGATCACACACTTCGACTCGTTCGTACCGGTGATCAGTGGCGGCTCACGGGAATTCCGTGGCCGCTATACGACTGCAACGAACCCGGCAAGTAACCGACGATGTTCACGGTCCTCCTGCCGCTGGCAGTCGTGGCGATCGTCGTGTTCGCGGTCCGCAACTCGCGCCGCTCCCCTTCGTCGCTGTCCACGGGTCAACAGGCGCGCAGCTTCTTTCAGTACGCGATTCTGCTCGCAGCGGTGCTCGTTGCCAGTGCAGGTGTTGCCGGAACGATCGGCACGGTCATCGACGGCGCCACCTTCGTCGCAGCGGATGCGAATGACACCGCCCTCAACCTGGCAATGCTGCTGCTCGGCGTGCCCCTCACGGCGATACTCGGCGTAACGACACGTCGCCACCTGTCGGGTGATCGCTCCGACCTTCAATCGTTCGGCTGGTCGCTTTTCATCACCATCGGCACCGTCGCGCCACTGGTCGTTGCGATGTTCGGTGCGTACCAAGTGCTGTTGTTCGTCTTCGGGGTCGAGCGCTACGACGGATACGCCCTCAGTCAGCTCCTGACATGGACCGGCACGTGGTACGCGGTGCGCCGGGTCGATCGCGCGACCGGTCGGACACCGCGTACCACGCTGCGCCACGTCGTCCCCGCACTCATCGGACTCACTGTTGCAGCCGTGGCTCTCGGACAACTCGTTGCAGGGCTGGCACAACGAATCTTCGACGCGAGCTCTGCCGCCGTGATCGTACCCACCACGACGATGCTGCACAGGGGTCTCGCCCTGCTCGTCGTCGGTGCCGTCGTGTGGGTGATCGAATGGCTACGGGGCGTGTCCTCGGAATCGGGCAGCGAAGCGTGGCGGTTCGTGGTCGTTCTCTTCGGCGTCACGGGCGGTCTCGTCACCGCGATCGTTTCGCTGGCCACGGCCGCCTACCAAATTGCGGTGTGGCTGATCGGCTCACCGGCATCCGAGATTGCACGTACCCACTTCGAGACGTTCCCCGAGGCGATCGGTGGTGTCGTCGTCGGTGTTCTCGCATGGTGGTACCACCGTTCACTTCTCGCGACGCACCGCACCGAGTCGCGCACCGAAATTGACCGCGTGTACGAATACATCATGTCGGCGGGTGGATTGCTCGCCGCGGCGGTGGGGGCCGTCATCCTCCTCGTTGCCGTCGTTGAAGCTGTCACCGGAACCCGGCTCATCCGCGGGGATACGGCGATCAACACGCTTCTCCTATCGATCATTCTTCTCGCAATCGGAATTCCCGTGTGGAGCCTGTACTGGCGTACGACACTGCATCGCACGGGCATCGAGGATCGCGGTTCGGTGTCACGACGCGTGTATCTCATCACGTTGCTCGGTGTCGGCGGCCTCGTCGCGCTCGGCACGGCGATCGCCACGGTGTATCTCTTTTTGCGCGATCTCATCGAAGGTCGACTTGCATCGTCGACGCTGCGATCGTTGCGCTATCCGCTCGCCATGCTGCTCACGTCGGGTGCCGTTGCCGGCTACCACTTCACCGTATTTCGTGCCGAACACGTCGGTGGCACGGGTCCGCGACGGCGTCGACGCATCGTCATTGCCGGCCCTGCCAACGCGGCGCTCGACTCGGCGTTGCGGTTGCTCCCCGACCTCGACATCGACTGGACGACGACCAACGACGGAGTGTGGCCGGTGGATGACGTCATCGCGCAGATCAAGGATTCGCGCGACGACCTCGTCATCGTGCTCACCCGCAACGGGCCGACGATCGCGCGTCTCTAGTCGCGCTTGCCACGACGCTCGCCGAGAATGGCGAGATCGCGCGGCGGACGAACGGCCTTGCCGCCACGGCGGGCAAGTTCGTTGATGTGCTGCATTGCTTCCGCGGGGTCGTCGGTGAACTTCAGCAAGTCGAGATCGTCCGGTGAGATCATTCCGGCATCCAGCATGGTCTGTAGTTGATCGCGCAACGGCTGCCAGAAGCCGCTGCCGCACACCACCACCGGGAAGTCGTGCATCTTGCCCGTCTGAATGAGCGTGAGTGCCTCGAACAATTCGTCGGCGGTGCCGAAGCCACCGGGGAAGACGACGAAGCCCACCGAGTACTTGGTGAGCATGAACTTGCGGGCAAAGAAGTAGTGGAAGTCGACATGCACGTCGAGGTACGGGTTCGACTTCTCTTCATGGGGAAGCTTGATTGTGCATCCGACGCTCGTGGCGCCGACCTCCCGCGCACCACGGTTGGCCGCTTCCATCACGCCGGGGCCGCCACCGGTGATAACGGCAAACCCCGCCTCACCGAGTGCGCGACCAATTGTCAGCGCGTTGGTGTATTCGGGTGATCCCTCACGCACCCGCGCCGAGCCGAACACGGTGACGGCGGGGCCGACGAAGTGCAGTCGGCGCATGCCGCGCAGAATTTCGGTGGCGATGCGATGGAGAATTGCAAGGTTGCGCCAGCGACTGCGCGGGTTGGCGAGAAACTCTGCCTCGAGCGGGCGGCGTGGACTCACGCGTTCAATCTACGAACGAGCGGTGCGCTTCGTGCGCGGCTTGGCAGGTTGAGAGAGTTCCCCCAGCCGCGCCGCAACGAGCGCGTTGAGCAGCGACGTATTGACGGTCCAGTCCAACGGAACCCGAACGGTGTGCTTGCTCACTTCGAATGCAGACAGCCGATCGGCGAAAGCACTGAGCACATCTTTGCTGCCGAGATTGATCAAGAGGTGCGATTTTGCGGATGACACCGCAAAGACGATGTTTTTCCCGAGCCGCAGCATCGGTTGGTTCCACGCGACTTCGAAGGTGAGCTTGGGGTGCTTCGCCTGGACGGCGGCAAACATCTTCTTCGACAATGCACGATGCTTCGGGGGAATCGAGGCGAAGTAGGACGCAGGACCGTCGAAACGCTTCGACGACGTCGAGCCGCGCGCATACATGACGAGTGCGTTGGCATGTGCCCGACTGAACCCGTGGCGCTCCTGGAGGACAGCCATCTGCTCGGGGTACTTCGCAGCGCCGAGATCGGCGAGCAGCTTCAACCAGTACGCAGCAGGTTTGCCGTGCTTTTTTTCGATGGCGGGGAACACGGCGCGTCGATC
>JBMTET010000049.1:0-8667 GCA_049433365.1 Ilumatobacteraceae bacterium
GCCGGCGATGCGATCGCCGCGGTGCAGGTTGCATCGCCGACGGTGCGGAAACGCACCATCTGCGTGGACACCTGTTCGTTCGATTCGGGGGTGAGAAACGCCGATTCGGCCATCCACATTCCGTCGCGACGGAACACGCGTCGCTCGTGTGCGAAGTAAATGCTCGGCAGCTCGATGTCGTACTCCTGCACGAAGCGCCAAATGTCGAGTTCTGTCCAGTTCGACAGGGGGAACACTCGGAAGTGTTCACCGGGGCGATGCCTGCCGTTGTACAACCCCCACAGTTCGGGGCGCTGCGTTTTCGGGTCCCACTGGCCGAACGAGTCGCGGAACGAATACACCCGCTCCTTGGCGCGGGCACGTTCCTCGTCACGACGGGCACCGCCGAACACCGCATCGAAGCGGTGCTCGGTGATCGCGTCGAGCAGAGTCACCGTTTGCAGGGGGTTGCGGCTCGCCCGCGGACCCACGGCGTCTTGCACGCGGCCAGAGTCGATCGATTCCTGCACCGATGCGACGATGAGGTTGACACCGAGATCGGCAACGGCGCGGTCGCGAAACTCGATGACTTCCGGAAAGTTGTGGCCGGTGTCGATGTGCATGACGGGAAACGGAACGCGAGCGGGCTGAAACGCCCGCACGGCGAGGTGCAGCATGACGACGGAGTCTTTTCCCCCGGAAAACAGCATGACGGGGCGTTCGAATTCGGCCGCGACCTCGCGAATGATCGTCACCGACTCGTCGATGAGACTGCGGAGGCTCAATTGCACGGCTTGGACACTAGATCCCGCAGCATTCTGAACACTTTGTTTCCCCTGAAATCGAGGGGTTACAGGGGTGTTATTCTCTGCCCTGACGCCGTCCGGCGTCATCCATTTCAGTGAGGGGAGTCACATGAAGAAGCGCAAGGTTTGGGCCCTCGCGGCCTCTGCGGTTGCGGTGCTTGCCACTGCCGCCTGCGGAAGCAGCGACACGGCATCAACCGAGGAGACCACGGCCGACACGGTTGCCGAGGAAGAGGCATCCGGTGTCGACTACAGCAGTGTCAAGGCTGCAGTCGTATACATCACGACGCCCGGCGACATGGGTTGGAGCTACATGCACGACCAGGGCATCGCATATCTGGAAGAGCAGACGGGAATCGAAGTCACCCGTCTCGAATTGATCCCCGAGGGAGCGGAATCAGTCGCCGTATTCGACAGGCTTGCGCGCGAAGGTTACAACCTGATCTTGGGTACGTCGTTCGGATACATGGATCCGATGCTCGAAGTTGCAGCGAAGTACCCGGATGCGTGTTTCCAGCATGCGAGCGGTTACAAGAACGCCGACAACATGGGTAACTACTTCGGTGCGATGGAAGAGGCTCGTTACCTCTCCGGTATCGCCGCTGCCAAGGCATCGGCATCGGGCAAGCTCGGCTACGTCGCAGCGTTCCCGATCCCCGAAGTTCTGCGCGGCATCAACGCGTTCACCCTCGGTGCACGTTCGGTGAACCCGGATGCCACCGTTCAGGTCGCCTGGACCTCCACGTGGTACGACCCGGCGAAAGAAAAGGAAGCCGCTGAGTCGCTGCTTGCCGCCGGTGCCGACGTGCTTGCCCAGCACCAGGACTCGACCGCAACGGGTGAAGCCGCCAAGGAAGCCGGTGCAAAGTGGGTCGGTTACAACTCCGACGTCGCATCCGCCGACTTCCCCGACACCTGGCTCACGAGCCCGGTGTGGAACTGGGGCCCGCACTACGTGAAGCTCGCCACCGACGTTGCCAACGGAACGTGTGACAACACCCCGTACTACGGCAACATGGCTGACGGCATGATCACGCTCGGCGTCTTCGGATCGTCGGTCGACGCGGAGACCCAGGATCTCATCGCCGAAGCGGCGCAGGGACTCATCGACGGGTCGCTACTGCCGTTCACCGGACCGATCAAGGACAACGAGGGCAACGAGCAGATCGCCGCTGGCGCAACTGCTTCTCTCGGCGACCTGCTCGGACAGAGCTACCTCGTGGAAGGTGTCATCGGCTCCGCCAAGGGCTGACCTTCCACGCCAACACGAAACGCCTGCACTCGTGCGGGCGTGAAGCACTAGCCCCGCACCGAAAGGTGCGGGGCTTTGTGTTGTGTCCCCGCACCGTGTATCCACTCGTTTTCGTCCGTCGTGCGGGTGATGTGGCACACTCAATGGGCGTGACGGTTGCTGCGCTCGAAGCACGTGCAGTGACGAAGCGTTTCCCCGGTGTGGTGGCCAACGACAACGTGTCCTTCGACGTGCGGTCCGGTGAAGTTCACACGCTGCTCGGCGAAAACGGTGCGGGAAAGAGCACGCTTGCGTCGATCTTGTGCGGTTTGTACCGCCCCGACGACGGATCTTTGTGGCGCAACGGCACGGAAATCCGACTCGCCAATCCGCGTGCCGGGTTGAGCAACGGCATTGCCATGGTGCACCAGCACTTCCGGCTCGTCGATCGCTTCACGGTTGCCGAAAACGTGGTGCTCGGACATCGAAATTTGCCGTTCGTTCTGTCGGTGTCGCGCCTCGAAGATGAAGTGTCGGTGGTGGCAGAAGAATTCGGGTTGCCGCTCGATCCTCGAGCAACGGTCGGTGAGTTGTCGGCCGGCGAACGCCAACGCGTCGAAATCGTGAAGGCTTTGTACCAGGGCGCCGATGTGCTGTTGCTCGATGAGCCGACGGCGTTGCTGGCTCCGCCCGAGGTGGAACGATTGTTCGTCACCGTGCGGGCAATGGTCGCGGCCGGCAAGTCGATCGTGTTCGTCAGTCACAAGCTCGCCGAAGTCGTCGATATCTCCGACCGGATCACGGTCATGCGCGGCGGGAGGGTGACGGGTTCGGTGTCGCGCGGCGAGGCCGACGTGCGACGCTTGGCCGAACTCATGGTCGGTCGCGAGATCGATCTCGCCCGGCGCCGTGCCCGTGACGCTGCCGGTGACGTATTGCTGTCGGTGTCGCAGGTGCACCTGCAACGTGACGGAGTGGAAGTGTTGCATGACGTCAACATCGACGTTCGCGCGGGTGAGATCGTCGGCATCGCGGGGGTTGCCGGCAACGGACAGCGCGACCTTGCCGAAGTCGTGGCGGGGGTGTGCGCACCGACGGACGGCGGGGTCACGGTGTGCGGAAATCCCACCACAGCCTCGGGCGCCCGAGGCACCAGACGTGCCGGCTTGTCGTACGTTCCCGAGGACCGTCTCGGCACGGGTCTTGCGCCGTCGCTGTCGATCGTGGACAACCTCGTTCTCACCCGCGAACGCGGTTTCGTCGTCGATCGTGATGCAGCTCGGGGCGAAGCCGAAAAGTACATCGAACAATTGCAGATCAAAACCCCGGGTCCCGATACGGCAACCCGCAAGCTCTCCGGTGGCAACGCGCAAAAAGTACTGCTCGCCCGCGAGTTGTACGCGCTGAGTGACGCCCGCGTTCTCGTCGTCAGTTCACCCACACGAGGTCTCGACGTGGGTGCAGTCGAAGCGGTGCACGAAATGCTCGACGCAGCACGCACATCGGGCCGGGCAATCCTGCTCATCAGCGAGGATCTCGAAGAAGTTCTCACGCTCGCCGACCGGGTGCTCGTGTTGTACCGCGGCAGGATCGTGCACGAGTCGCCGGGTGCCGATGACGACGTCGATGCGATCGGGCAGGCAATGGCGGGAGTGACGTCGTGATCATCGCCGGCCGTCGTATCCAACTCGAGGCACGGTTGTCGACACCGAGATGGTTGGCGCTCGTCGTGCCGGTCGTGTCGATCGTGGCGGCACTCATCGTCGGGGCTATTTTTCTGCTCGCCACGGGTCACGCACCCATCCGTGCGTACCGCAACCTTCTCGACAACGGGTACACGAGTTTCTACGGCATCACCGACACGCTCGGGTTGGCAACCCCGCTCATCTGCACGGGACTTGCCGCGGCCTTTGCGTTTCGCATGAATCTGTACAACATCGGCGAAGAAGGGCAGTTGTACCTCGGCATGATCGGTGGCGCCTGGGCGGGTATTGCGCTTGCCGGATCGTTGCCGAAGCTGCTCGCCGTGCCCACCGTCCTTCTCGCAGGAGCCGCCGCAGGTGCGCTGTGGGTGGCGGTTCCCGCATTTTTGCGCGCCCGACTCGGCACGTCGGAGATCGTCAGCACGCTGCTGCTCAACTACGTCGCACTGAATCTCGTCAACTACCTCATCTTCGGTTCGCGGGGATTCTTTCGTGATCCGACGACATCGTTCCCGCAGGGCAGAACCGTCGAGCCATCGGTACGACTCGGCGCGCTGTCGTTTTTCACCGACAAACGAACCAACACGTATCCGACGCTGTTCATTGCGGTACTGCTCGCCGTTGCCCTGTACTGGGTGATCAAGCGATCGAACTACGGATACGAAACGTCGGTGTATGCCGACTCACCGGCCACGGCGCGATACGCCGGAATGAATGCAATGTGGCTGCAGTCGTCGGTGCTGCTCGTCTCCGGCGCCGTAGCCGGAATCGGCGGGGCGATGTACGTGGTCGGTCCTGCCGGAAAGGTGGATCCCGGCTTGCTGCAGATCGGCTTGGGTTACGCGGGCATCGTCGTTGCCGCACTCGCGCGGTACAACTTCCTTGCCGTCATCCTCACGGCGGTGTTGTTCGCGGGGTTGCGCGTCGGTGGTTCGGCCTTGCAGGCGTCGAGCGATCCGGTGCCGATTGCCATCGCCGTCGTTCTCCAGGGTGCGGTGCTGCTGTTTGCCCTCGGTGGTGAGTTGTTCCGCCGCAACACGTTGCGCCTCGTACGGGTGGCCCCGGCATGAACGCCAACGTGTGGCTGCTGACGTTTGCCGATGCGATCAGCATCGCAACGACGCTCATCCTTGCTTCGCTCGGCGCAATTCTCACCGAGCGTTCCGGGGTGATCAACCTCGGAGTCGAGGGAATGTTGCTCATGGGTGCGGTGAGCGCCTTCATTGTTGCCAATTCGACCGGCAACTTGTGGCTGGCGTTGTTCGTTGCCGTTCTCGTCGGCGTGGTGTTGTCGAGCGTGCATGCGGCGCTCACCGTGTCGCTGCGGTCGAATCAAATCGTGTCGGGTTTGGCGATGGTCATTTTCGGCACGGGATTGGCCAATTTCCTCGGCAAGCCGGTGGAGGGCCGACCGCGTCCCGTCGTCATATCCGACATTGATTTCGGGCCGCTGTCGGACATTCCGCTCATCGGACCGATCGTGTTCGGGCACGATCTGTTCACGTACCTCACGTGGGTGCTTGCCGCCGTGCTGTCGTTTTATCTCCATCGCACGCGCCCCGGTCTCGTCTTGCGGGCCACCGGTGACGCCCCGGCAACGGTTGACGCACAGGGTGTGTCGGTGGCGCGAATCCGCTACGTGCACACCGTTGCGGGTGGTTCGCTGATGTGCTTTGCCGGCGCTTGGTTCATGTTCGCGCGAGGCGTGGCGTGGAATCAAGCTGCAACGACGAACGGGATCGGGTGGATCGCGTTGGCGCTCGTCGTGTTCGCATCATGGCGTCCGTTGCGCGCAATCCTCGGTGCTGTCCTCTTCGGTTTCTCCCTGCAGGTGCCGTTCACGTTGCAGTCGCAGCAGATCCGTATTTTGCCCCCGGAGATCGTGGCGATGTTTCCGTACGTCATCACGCTCGCGGTGCTCGTCGTGTTGTCCACTCCGCGGGCGCGACGATTGCTCGGGGCTCCGAAGATGCTCGGTCAGCCTTTCGTGCGGGACGAGCGTTGAGTCGCGCCTCGTAGCCTTGCGGCGTGCGCGTAAATCGTTTCTCGTCAAACGACGACATTCTCGTCGTGCTGCACCGAGCGGCCGATGCGGTGCACGAAGTGCTCGTGGCCAACGACGACTGGGGGTTGTCGGGGCGGCGCGCGACCCAATATTCGATCGACGTGAAGGTGGATGAGGCGGCACTTGCCGTGTTGCTCGCCGCCGGGTGCGCCGTGCTCTCCGAGGAAAGCGATCGCACGGGGGAGTGGGGCCCCGACGACATCCTCGTCGTCATGGATCCCCTCGACGGTTCGTCGAATGCAAGTCGCCGCGTGCCCTGGTACGCAACGGCACTTGCAGCCATCGACCACGACGGCCAGCGCGCGTCACTCGTCGTCAACCAGGCGACAGGTACCGATCGCTGGTGGGGTGTCACCGGTGGTGGCGCTTTCCGCAACGGCACGTTGCTGTCTCCGCGCCATGCACACGCATTGAACGATTCGGTCATCGGTGTGTCGGGAACGCCTCTCTTCCATCCCGGTTGGGCACAGTTCCGCGCCATGGGTGCAGCCGCACTCGATCTCTGCCTTGTCGCGCAGGGGGCGCTCGACGGCTGGATCGACTACAACTCGCACGGCGTGTGGGACTACCTCGCCAGCACGCACATCTGTATCGAAGCGGGTGTGCACGTCACCGAGTGGCAAGGTCGATCACTTATCGCCACGAATCACTCCGATCGCCGCACGCCGATCGTCGCCTCGACGCCGGAGATTCTCCGTCAGCTCGTCGACGTTCGCGATCGTCACGAAGTGGTGCGCAAGCAGGCGACGGCATGAACCTCACCGGCTCGATTGCAGTCGTCGCGGGTGCCACGGGCGGCCTGGGTCGCGAGATTGCCCGCGAGCTGCTCGCCGCCGGAGCCGATGTCCGGGTGCTCGTGCGTGATGTGCGCAAGCTCGATCCGCAGCTCGCTGGGTGCCGTGCCGCCGAGTGCGAGATCACCGACGTTCGGGCAATGCGGGCGGCGTTGGGCTCATTGGTGGATGTAGGGGAGAAGTTGTCGGTTGTCGTCAATGCCACCGGCGTCGTGGCATTTGGTCCGCTCGACGAGACGAGCGACGAAACGATCGAGTGGCTGACGATGGTGAACTACACCGCCGCCGTGCAGCTCATTCGTGAAGCGTTGCCACTCATGGCCTCACCTGGCGCGATCGTCACGATCTCGGGGGTCGTTGCCGAGTCTCCGGTGGCGAACATGGCGGCGTATTCGGCATCGAAATCGGCGCTGCATGCGGCCACAATTGCGATCGGTCGCGAGGTGCGCCGCCGGGGAATCACCATCCTCGATGCCCGTCCGCCACACACCGAAACCGGGCTTGCGGCGCATCCAATTTCGGGAGATGCGCCCACGTTCCCGCAAGGTCTGGTGCCGGCTGCGGTTGCGGCACGGATCGTTCGCGCAATCGTCGACGACGAGCGGGACATCCCATCGTCGGCATTCTGACGACGTTGACACGCTCGCGGTGTCATCTCGTGCGTAGGTGCCGCAGCAAAGGTCGACTCGTAGGCTGATACATCAGCCGAAGGAGGACAGTTCCTTCGGGCGCTTAGCTCAGTTGGTTAGAGCATCTCCCTTACAAGGAGAGGGTCGGGGGTTCGAGTCCCTCAGCGCCCACTGCGTCGAGGGCCGTTTTCGTGACATGAATGCGTCAATTCGGCGCGGACAAAAGCTTTGGGTTCGTCGATTGGTGTCCCCGTTCAGCGTGGGCCGCAGATCTGGTACGGTGACGGATTGAACACACCACAAGGGGGATTATGAAGCGGAGTGTGAGATTTGGGGCAGTGGTTGCCACTGCCGTGCTTGTCGTTGCGGGTTGCTCATCAGGGAGTGACACGGCTGACGACACTGCAGATACTGCAGCACCAGAGGTGGCCCAGGAGGCCCAGTCCACGGAGTCGGTGTACGACCGTGTGCAGAGCGCAGGTTCGGTGAAGTGCGGCACCCGGGATGCATTGCCCGGATTCGCCGTGTTGCAGGACGACGGCTCGCACGTCGGTTTTGACTCGGATTTCTGTCGCGCCATTGCGGCGGCAATGTTCGGCGATGCCGGGGCTGTGGAAATGGTCAACGTGGAAACGGCGGATCGATTCACCGCCCTGCAGAGCGGTGCAATCGATGTCTTGGTTCGAAACACCACCTGGACTGCATCGCGTGACGGTGCCGAAGGTGCAACCTTCGTCCAGACCAATTTCTACGACGGTCAGGGAATGATGGTGGAGTCAGGTAGGTACGAATCGATCACTGAGATGAACGATGCAACGGTATGCGTAGCCAAGGGCACAACAACCGAGGGCAACGCCGCATTGGAGTCTTCACGGCGTGGCTTGAACTGGGAAGTGCGTGCATTCGACGACACTGACTTGCTGCAGGAAGCATTCCTTGCGGGTCAGTGCGACGGCTGGTCGTCGGACGTGAGTCAGCTCACCGGATTCCGCTCGGTGTACCCGTCGGGTTCCGAGGCTCTCACGATCCTTCCCGAGGTGTTCTCCAAGGAGCCTCTCGGTCCGGCAGTTCTCGACGGTGACACGCAATGGGCGCAAGTTGTGCGTTGGGCCGTGTTGGCAACCATTCAGGCTGAGGAGTTTGGTCTGACGTCCGCCAATGTTGACGACATTCGTGCGTCAACCGAAGACGTCGGAATCAAGCGTTTCCTTGGTGTCGAGATCGTCACGGACGGTGTCGGAACGACCTTCGATCCGAGCCTCGGCCTCCCCACGGATTTCGCGTACCAAGTGGTGAAGCAGGTGGGGAGCTACGGAGAGATCTTCGAGCGTCATTTGGCCCCGCTCGGTCTGAAGCGCGGAGTCAACGCGCTCTGGAGCGACGGTGGTCTGATGTACTCGCCGCCGTATCGCTGATCTCCGCCTGAGTCACAAGGTGTCGGTGCCGGTCGGGGGGGGCGG
>JBMTET010000050.1:0-8453 GCA_049433365.1 Ilumatobacteraceae bacterium
GAAGAAGGGCGAGACCGTGGCCGTCGTCGGCGAGTCGGGCTGCGGCAAGACAAGCCTGGGCAAGGCGATCATGCAGGTCCCGCCACCCACGTCGGGGAGCGTGACGTTTGCCGGAAGTGACCTCACCACCTTGGGGGCCGACGAGTTGCGCCGCGCTCGCACTGCGATCCAGATGATCTTTCAGGATCCCATTTCGTCGCTCGACCCGCGCATGTCGATCAAGCGCATCGTCGAAGAGCCGTTGGCGATCTGGGCGCGTGGCAGCGAATCCGAGCGTGCCGCCCGAGTCGATGCGTTGCTCGATCAGGTTGGGCTCGATCCCGACCTGGTGCGCGATCGCCGCCCCTACGAGTTTTCCGGTGGTCAGTGCCAGCGCATTTCGATCGCCCGTGCCCTTGCGTTGGAGCCGCAGTTGATCATCTGCGACGAACCCGTCTCCGCACTCGACGTGAGCATTCAGGCCCAAATCCTCAACTTGCTGCAGGACCTGAAGGAGCGTTACGGCCTGACGATGATCTTCATCAGTCACGACCTTGCAGTGGTGAAGGCCGTGAGCAATCGCATCGTCGTGATGTACCTCGGCAAGGTGTGCGAAGTGGGCACCCCGGACACGCTGTATTCGCGCCCCGCGCACCATTACACCCGCGCACTGGTGCAGTCCGTTCCGGTTCCCGATCCGACCCGGGCGGCGCGAACCGCGGTGCTGCAAGGGGAGCCCCCGTCACCGCTTGCACCTCCGTCGGGATGTCGATTCCGCACCAGGTGCGAGGCGGCAACCGAACGCTGCATGGCCGAAGAACCGCAGTTGCGCGAAGTTGCCCCCGGTCAGTTCGTCGCCTGTCACCATCCCATCACGGGATGACGTTGCGCTTCGGCGCGGGATTCAGCGCGAACGAAAAGCGTCGACGAATCGCCACGTGCTCGCCGTCGTGAGTGCCGCGAGCAGAAGCTTCAGTGCATCTCCGACGAGGAACGGCGCAAGGCCCATCGTGATTGCGTTGGATTCGCCGGTGGCAACCGGAACCCCGAGGTACACGGCGAGCCACGCAACACCGAAGGTGTAAATGACGGCGGTGCCGAAGAGCATTGCGGGAATCGACGTGAGGATGCGACGGTCGTGGCGCTGCTCGGCGAGGCGTCCGACGACCCAGGCGGCAACGACGAAACCGACGAGGTAGCCCATCGTCGCACCGGTGGCGATGTTCCAGCCACCCTTTGCATCGGCGTACACCGGGAGACCGACCATGCCGACGAGCCAGTAAGCGAGCTGGCTGAGCGCGCCCTTGTTCGCGCCGAGAGCGGCACCGGCGAGCAACACCGCAAACGTCTGACCGGTGATTGGCACCGGGGTGAAGGGGAGTGCGAACTTCACCTGAGCGGCGAGCGCGGTGAGTGCGGTGAACCCCGCAACGAGCGTGGCGTCGCGCAGCAACGCCGACGAGCGACGGACGGGACGAACCCAGAGATCGGACAGAACGGCGGTCGACATCGAAACGGTCATGGCCCAAGGATAGTGGCGGTTTATGCTCGGAGCCGTGGTCGAACGTCCGCGAGTCATCCTCGATTGCGACCCCGGCCACGACGACGCATTCGCGCTCATCGTTGCGGCGCAGTGTGCCGATCTGCGCGGAGTCACCACCGTGGCGGGCAACGCGCCCCTCGAGCGAACGACCCGCAACGCGCGGATCATTCTCGATCTGTGCGGATCATCGGCGCCGTTGCACGCCGGCGCCGCACGACCGCTCGTCGCCGAGCCGGTGCACGCCGCGTACGTTCACGGCGAAAGCGGCATGGACGGTGCCGATTTGCCCGAACCGTCGCGTCCCGCGGATTCGACGCGGGCGGTCGACTGGATCATCGACACCGTTCGCGCCGAGCCGGGTATCTGGCTCGTTCCCACCGGTCCACTGACGAACGTGGCAATTGCCGTGCACCGCGCACCCGACATCGTCAATTCGATTGCCGGAATTTCGTTGATGGGCGGCGGGCGGTTCGGCAATCGCACGGCGGCGGCCGAATTCAACATCTGGTGCGATCCCGAAGCGGCAGCCGCGGTGTTCACCAGCGGAGCGCGAATCGTCATGGCCGGGCTCGATCTCACGCACACGTTCCAGGCAACGCCGCAACGCATCGCCGCAATCGAGTCGGCGCATCCGCGCCTGGGCGGAATTCTCGCCGGCTTGTTGCGGTTCTTCAGCGGTACGTACACGGATCGTCACGAAGGCTTCGACGGCGCGGCGATGCACGACGTGTGCTCCGTGCTTGCGCTCACGCACCCGCAGCTCTTTACGTCGGTCAAGCGCCACGTCGGAATCGAATTGGACGGCACGCTCACCCGCGGCATGACTCTCATTGACGAGCGAAAGTTGCTCGAATGCCCGGCGCCGAACGTCGAGGTGCTCGAGACGATCGATGCCGATGCCGGTTTCGGTGTGATCGTCGAATCCGTTCGGCGCTGTCCGCGCTGACGTGTGCGGTGCAGCTTGGGCTGTCCGCGCCTTCGGTTTCGGTGTCATCGTCGAATCCGCTCGGCGCTGTCCGCGCCTCCGGTTTCGGTGCTGAGTTGCGCAGCACAACCGGGCCCGATGGCGCCCTCGGCAGGAATCGAACCTGCGCTTCCGGCTCCGGAGGCCGACGCTCTATCCGCTGAGCTACGAGGGCATGAACGCGCTGGCGCGTTGTGCCCGAGGCTACCTGCGCCACAATGGAGGAGGTATGTCTGATCCCGTCGCCGTGATTTCGCGACGGGTGAGCGATGCGTTGCGCGACCGATTCGGACCCGACTGCGCCGACGTGGATCCCGCCGTTCGACCCAGTGAGCATGCCGATGCACAGATCAACGTGGCAATGGCGCTTGCCAAGCGCGTCGGTCGTTCGCCGCGCGACGTCGCCACGGAACTCGTCGCCGCGCTCGAAGTTGACGACGTCTGCCGCGAGGTGACGATCGCCGGTCCGGGTTTCATCAACGTTACGTTCGCCGAGAAATTCCTCGGCGATTGCGTCGCCGCACTGGGTTCCGACGATCGCCTGGGTGTGGCCCGCGTCGCCAATCCGGAAACGGTTGTCGTCGACTATTCGGCACCCAACGTCGCCAAGGAAATGCACGTGGGGCACCTGCGCAGCACCGTCATCGGCGATGCCCTCGTACGGATGCTCGAATTCGTCGGCCACGCAGTGTTGCGGGAAAACCACATCGGTGACTGGGGCACCCAGTTCGGAATGCTCATCGAGCATCTGCGCGACGCGGGCGAGAGCGGAGCCGTTGCCGACCTGTCGGTCGGCGATCTCGACGGCTTCTACAAGGCGGCACGTCGCAAGTTCGACGCCGACGAGGAATTCGCCGGCCGCGCCCGACGCAGAGTCGTGGCGTTGCAGTCGGGGGATGCCGACACGTTGCGGCTGTGGCGATTGCTCGTTGCCGAGAGCGAGCGGTATTTCGAGCAGGTGTATGCGGCTCTCGGTGTGCGGCTCGTCTCGGGCGACGTGCGCGGCGAGAGTTATTACAACGAATCGATGCCGCTCGTCGTCGAGCGCCTCGCCGCGGGCGGATTGTTGCAGCGCGACGACGATGCCGACGTCGTGTTTCCGGACGGATTCACCAACCGTGACAACGAGCCCTTGCCGCTCATCATTCGCAAACGTGACGGAGGCTTCAACTACGCCACGAGCGATCTGGCGTGCGTGATCGACCGGGTGGAGAACCGTCGTGCGACGCTGCTGTTGTACGTCGTCGGTGCGCCGCAGGCGCAGCATCTCGACATGGTGCGCGTGGTCGCCGAAAAGGCGGGGTGGTTGGCGCCTCCCGCCCGCATGGTGCACGTCGCTTTCGGCAGCGTGCTCGGTTCGGATCGCAAGATGTTGAAGAGTCGGTCAGGTGACACGATCAAGTTGCACGATTTGCTCGACGAGGCCGTCGAACGTGCCGAGCGTGCGATCGCCGAGCGCAACCCCGATCTCGTCGGTGACGAGCGTTCGTCGGTCGCACGAATGATCGGCATCGGCGCCGTCAAGTACGCCGACTTGTCGACGGATCGCATCAAGGACTACGTATTCGATTGGGATCGGATGCTCGCCTTCGACGGCAACACGGCGCCGTACCTGCAATACGCACACGCACGGATCTGCAGCGTGTTCCGTCGCGCCGATGTCGACCGCGCCGAGGTGCGCACCTTCGTTCCGACGATCACCGATCCGGCAGAACGTCGACTTGCGTTGCATCTCCTGCAGTTTGACGCGGCGTTCACCGACGCACTCGACAAGTTTTCCCCCCACCGCCTGTGCAACTATCTCTACGATGCGGCTGCGGCATTCAGTGCCTTCTACGAGGCGTGTCCCGTGCTGAAGGCCGATTCGCCCGACGTCGTGCGATCCCGCCTCGCACTGTGCGATCTCACCGCCCGTGTGCTCGCAGTCGGCTGCGCCGTGCTGGGTATCGACGTTCCGGAGCGAATGTGACAGCGGTTTCCCCGCACTTGCTGCCGGATACGGCACGAATCGCCGCGAGCGGACGACTCGAAGTGGGTGGCTGCGACGTCACTGCCGTCGCCGCCGAATTCGGCACGCCTCTGTTCGTTTACGACGAGGATCACCTGCGCGCGCGGTGTCGCGAAGCCGTCGGTGCATTCGGTGCCGATGCGGTCGTGTACGCGACGAAGGCGTTCCTGTGCGTGGCAATGGCGAAGTTGGTGCACGAGGAGGGTCTGTTGCTCGACGTCGCGACCGGGGGCGAGATGCACGTCGCGCTCACCGCCGGTGTTCCCGCAGATCGACTCGTGATGCACGGCAACAACAAGTCGCACGGCGAGCTCGAGCAGGCAATGAAACTCGGGGTGCGGCACATCGTCGTCGACTCGTTCGACGAGATGGATCGCATCGACGCACTCGTCGCTGCCGGAGCGCCACGGCCGAGAGTGCAGATTCGCGTCACCCCGGGTGTGTACGTGCACACCCACGAGTACGTGAGCACGGGACAGAACGATTCGAAGTTCGGCTTCAACCTCGGTAACGGTGACGCCTTGCGCGCGGTGCAGCGAGCGAAGCAGTCCTCGTCAATGGAGTTCCTCGGCATCCACTGTCACATCGGATCGAACGTGTTCGACGCCGACAACTTCACGAAGGCGGCCGGAGTGATGGTGAAGTTCGCCAACGAGACGGAGTCGGCCGAACTCACCCTCGGGGGCGGTCTCGGCGTGGCGTACGTCAACGATGAAGTGGCGCCGTCGATCTCGCGCTGGGCCGACGCACTGCGTTCCGGCACCGTCGACTTGCACCCCGGCGTTCGGGTTCTCGTCGAGCCGGGTCGATCGATCGTTGCATCGGGTGCACTCACCGCGTACCGCGTGGGCACGATCAAGGAGATTCCCGGTGTGCGCACGTACGTCGCCGTCGACGGAGGAATGAGCGACAATCCGCGTCCCGTTCTTTACGGCAGTGGGTACGAGGCTTTTCTCGCCGATCGCGCCGGAGCACCCCGGACCCGCACCGTGCGCATCGTCGGCAAGCACTGTGAGAGCGGGGACGTTCTCATCTCTGAGGCGCTCGTGCCGGCCGACATTGCCGTCGATGACGTGTTGGTGACGCCCGTGACCGGTGCATACGGTCACTCGATGGGTTCCAATTACAACAAGGTGCCGCGCCCCGCCGTCGTTTTCGTGCGCAACGGATCCGCCCGACTCGTCGTGCGTCGCGAGTCGTACGACGACCTCGTGCGTCAGGACGTCACCGATAGCGTGTGACGCATGGCGAACGCGGCCCCTGCGCTCGTTCGCATCGGCGTCATCGGACACGGCACGGTGGGTGCCGCATTCACCGCCCTCGTTGCTCGTCAAGCCGACCACATCGAGGCCCGCACCGGAGTGCGACTCGTCGTCACCCGCGTTGCGGTGCGCGACCTGGCACGCCACCGCGGCACCGTTGGTGCAGCTCAGCTCACCGTTGATCCGTTCGAAGTCGTCGGCGCATCCGACGTCGATCTCGTCGTCGAGTTGATGGGTGGTACGACGGTCGCCCGGGACGTCGTCATGCGTGCACTCGAAGCGGGCAAGCCCGTCGTCACCGCGAACAAGGCCCTGCTTGCGGCCCACTCCGCCGAGTTGTTCTCACTCGCCGACGCGTCGCACACCGACTTGTTGTTCGAAGCGGCCGTCTGCGGCGGCATTCCGCTCATTCGTCCCCTGCGCGAGAGTCTGCGCGGCGAACCGATCAGGCGCGTGCTCGGCATCGTCAACGGGACGACGAACTACATCCTCACGAAAATGACCGAGGAGGGCAGTGACTATGCGACCGCACTTGCCGGCGCCCAGGCTCTCGGTTACGCCGAAGCCGACCCGACCGCCGATGTCGAAGGTCTCGATGCCGCCGCGAAGATCGCCATCGTTGCCATGTTTGCCTTCGGTGCGCGGGTCCTCGCAAGCGACGTCTACACCGAGGGGATATCCCGAATCAGTGCATCCGACATTGCGATGGCCCGCAAATTCGGGTACGTCGTCAAACTGCTCGGGATTGCCGAGGCAAACGGTCAGTTGGTGAGCGTGCGCGTACATCCGGCACTGGTTCATGAACAGCATCCGCTCGCATCGGTACGCGATGCATTCAATGCGGTACTGGTCGAGGGCGAGGCATCGGGTTCGCTCATGTTCTACGGACGCGGTGCCGGCGGCGATCCCACGGCGTCGTCGGTTCTCGGTGACGTCATCGATGCGGCCGTCAACAAAGTGCGTGGCACGCACGCCGCACTCGGCAGTTTTCAGCCAGGTCAGTTTGCGGCGATGGACGACGTGAACAACGAGTACATGCTCACCCTCGAAGTCGTCGATCGCCCCGGAGTTCTCCATGCCGTCACCGGGGTCTTTGCCCGCCACGGTGTGAGCATCCGGGCCGCCGAGCAGGACGGAATCGGCACCGACGCACGATTGGTCTTCCTCACCCACGGTGCACGCGAGCGCGACGTCCAGTCGTGCATGGGCGAGTTGCGCGAACTCGACGTCGTGTCGAGGGTCGGCAGCACACTTCGCGTCATTACCGAGTGACCGACAGTCGACGGAGTTGGTGACGATGCGCTACGTGTCGACCCGGGGTGCGGCGCCCGTGCTCGGATTTCGCGACGTGCTGCTCGCCGGTTTGGCCCGCGACGGGGGATTGTACGTGCCGGAGTCGTGGCCAAAGGTGGGGCACGGCACCGCGGATGCGCCGTATTCGCGTCGCGCCGCAGAAATCATTGCGGCGTTCGTCGGCGACGAAATTCCTTTCGACGTTTTGCTGAGGTTGTGCGACGAGGCCTATGCAACGTTTCGTGATCCGGCGGTTGCACCGTTGCGCGACCTGGGTGACGGCCACCATCTGCTCGAGTTGTTCCACGGTCCGACGTTGGCGTTCAAGGACGTCGCACTGCAGCTCGTCGGGAGACTGTTCGATCACGTGCTGGCAGAGCGATCGCAGACCGCAACGATCATCGGTGCAACGAGCGGCGACACCGGATCGGCGGCGATCGACGGGGTGCGTGGTTGTGCCAACGTCTCGATCATCATCCTGTATCCCGAGGGCCGGGTGAGCGAGGTGCAGCGGCGCCAAATGACCACGGTGGATGCAGCGAACGTGCACGCCGTTGCCGTACAGGGAACCTTCGACGACTGCCAGGACCTCGTGAAGGCGATGTTCAACGACGCCGATTTCCGCGATCGCCACCGACTCGCCGCGGTCAACTCGATCAACTGGGCACGGGTGCTCGCGCAAGTGGTCTACTACTTCACCGCAATCGAACAACTCGATCGCGGAACGACGTCGTTCAGCGTGCCGACGGGAAACTTCGGCAATGTGCTGTCCGGTTGGATCGCCCGCCGGATCGGCGCCGACGTCGGCCACCTCATCGTCGGCTCCAATGCCAACGACATCCTCACGAGGTTCTTCGAAACCCAGAGCATGCAGTCACGTGAAGTCGTTGCCACACTGAGTCCGAGCATGGACATCCAGGTGTCGTCGAATTTCGAACGGCTGCTCTTCGAAATGAGCGGCCGTGACGGCACTGCAACCGCACGTCAACTGGCCGATTTTCGTCGCACCGGCCGCCTCGACGTCGATGCCGAAAGTTACGGACGGTGGATTCGACCGGTGTTTCGAGGTCACCGTTGCAGCGACGACGACACTCTTGCAACGATCCGGCGCATCTGGGAGTCGCACGGACTGCTCGTCGATCCGCACACCGCCGTCGGAATCGCCGCCGCCGAAGCGTGCCGTGACGACGACGGCCAGGTTGTCACACTCGCGACCGCCCATCCGGCCAAGTTTCCCGACGCGGTGTTTCGTGCCACCGGGCAACGCCCCGAGCTTCCGGAGCATCTCGCCGACCTCCATGCACGTACCGAACGAACGATGTCGGTGCCGAACGATCTCGATGCAGTACGCCGCGTCGTGGCCGAACGCGCGCACCCGGCCTGACCCGTCGGCTGTCGTCGCGC
>JBMTET010000051.1:0-7817 GCA_049433365.1 Ilumatobacteraceae bacterium
TGCGTCGTCAACGCGAAATTGCTGAGCGACGTCGTTCGCGGACTACCCGACGGCAGAGTGTCAATCAGCGTCAACAACGACATGGTGACGGTCGAAGCAGGCCGGGCCAAAACGTCGGTACCCACGTATGCGGCCGCTGATTTTCCGAAAATTCTCACCGCGTCGGCGCCTGACGGGTCGATTTCGGCCGCCGTGTTCGGTGAAGCATTGCGTCAAGTGGTTCGTGCCGCAAGTGACGACATGCAACGCCTCCCGCTCACCGGTGTACTTGTCACGTCGCAAGCCGACGGTCTCACGTTCGTTGCAACCGATTCGTATCGTTTGGCGGTGCGTACCGTGCCGGAGAGCGCACTCACCGGCGAAACGCGAATCATCGCACCCAAACGGGCGCTCGACGAACTGCGGCGCCTCATCAAGTCGAACGAGACAATCACGTATCGCCTCTCCGCGGATCGAGCCACGTTCGTCGTCGGCAACGCAACGCTTTCCACGGCGCTTCTCGACGTCGAATTCCCGAACTACAAACAGCTCATTCAGCCGAGCTATCCCAACCGCATGCACGTCAACCGCGAGCAGCTTCTCGATGCCGTGCGCCGAGCCAAGGTTTTTGCGCGCGAAACCACCCCGGTGCGACTTGAAATGACCGCGGATTCGTTGAAACTCTCGGTGGTGACGAACGAAATCGGCGAAACGATCGAGGTTCTCGACGCATCACTCGAGGGCATACCGATGACCATCGGTTTCAACCCGGATTATCTTGCGGCGGGTATCGATGCGGTTGCCGGTGAGCAGCTGCTCATCGAAACCACCGACCCGGTGAAACCGGCGGTGTTGCGCGGCGCGGACTCACCCGGGTACCTGTATCTCGTCATGCCGCAGCGCCTCACCCAGTGATCGTTTCGTCGCTCGAGTTGCGGAACTTCCGCAATTACGAGCACGCGAACATTTCCTTCAACCGAGGCACAACGGTGCTCATCGGCGGAAACGGTGAAGGAAAAACGAACGTGGCCGAGGCGCTCGGATTCTTCGCCACGGCGCGCTCGTTTCGTGGCGTGCACAACGAAGCCCTCGTTCGCAGCGGCGCGGACGAGGCAATCGTGCGGGCCACGATCATCCACGACGACGAGCGCGAGTTTCTCGTCGAAGCTCAGATACCACGAGCGGGTCGTGGAAAAATCCAGGTCAACCGCAAAGCGTTGTCGCGCACTCGAGACCTCTTCGGTGTCGCGCGCGTCACCGTTTTTTCCCCCGACGACCTGTCGATCATCAAGGGGTCGCCGTCACTGCGTCGTGATTGGCTCGATGATGCAATAGTTGCTCTGTTGCCGACGAAGGCAACGGCGATTGCCGAATTCGAACGCGTCCTGCGGCAGCGAAACGCATTGTTGAAGGAGATGGGTTTTCGTCCGTCGCGCGAGCAGAGTGCATCTCTCGACGCATGGGACGAGGCATTCGTATCTGCCGCGGCTGAACTCGATGCTTTGCGTCGTACCGTGCTCGACGACGTGCGTGGCGAAGTCATTCGTGCTTACGAGGATCTCGCAACCGAACTCAGCGACGTGACAATCGAACTGGATTCGGACTGGCGGGGTGTTGCACTTCCCGACGCCGTTCGCGATGCCCGCGACGACGACATGCGCCGCGGCTCCTCAACCGTGGGTCCGCACCGTGATGACATCGTCATTACCGTGCACGGACTGCCGACAAGGGTTGCCGCCTCACAAGGGGAGCAACGCACGATGGCCCTGGCTCTTCGTCTGGCCGTACACCGCGCAGCAGCCGCAGTGCACGGCTCCCCGCCGATACTCATCCTCGACGACGTGCTGTCCGAACTCGATCCACAACGCTCCCGGGCCCTGCTCGAACACGTACCCGACGGCCAGGTGGTGATCACGACTGCGAGTCCGCTGCCGAATGCGGCGCGGTGGGACGACATGTGGCAGGTGATCGGGGGCACCCTGACCGCCGTTACGTTGCCCCGCACACATCACGTGGCCGGGGGTACCGAGCGAGCGGAGGCGAACAATGAGTGACGATTCGGTGTTTTTGCGCGCACAACTCAATCGTCTCCTCGGCGCACTGGGGTCGAACGACGCCGCCAGCGTCGGCGGGGTCTTCGGTGATTGGGAAACTCTCGTTGGTGAACATGTCGCCCGACACGTCACACCGGTGAAACTCACCGACGGAGTTCTCGTGGTCGAGGTGAGCGAACCGGCATGGGCAACGGAAGTGCGATTTTTGGAGCGCACTCTGTGCACGACTCTGTCCACGGTGACGACGACACCCGTCACATCAATTGACGTGCGCGTGCGACGCCGCTGAATGACGACAATGAACCGTTCGGCGAGGTGCCGTTGAGTAGACTGACGAAGCCGTTTATGGTTCGTCGAAACATGTCGTCCGAGGACGTCGCAAGGGGTGGAAAATGGCTCTAGCGAAGGATTCCTCCGGTGCGAAAAAGGCTGCGGCAACGTACGCAGCCAAGGACATCCAGGTTCTCGAGGGCCTCGATCCCGTCCGCAAACGACCGGGCATGTACATCGGCTCGACGGGTTTGGCCGGATTGCACCACCTCATCTGGGAGGTCGTCGACAACTCGGTCGACGAGGCAATGGCCGGGTTTTGCACCCGGATCAACGTCATCATTCATGACGACGGATCCTGCGAGGTGGTCGACAACGGTCGCGGCATTCCCGTCGACCCGTACCCGTCCGGACCCCACAAAGGCAAGAGTGCCCTCGAGGTCGTGCTCACCGTGTTGCACGCCGGCGGCAAGTTCGGTGGTGACGGCTACAAGGTGTCGGGCGGCTTGCACGGAGTCGGCGTCAGCGTCGTCAATGCCTTGTCGACTCGACTCGTTGCCACGGTCGATCGTGACGGCAACCGATATCAACAGGAGTTCGTTGACGGTGGCAAGCCGAAGAACAAACTCGGCAAGGTTGGTTCCTCGGACAAAAATCGTGCGAGCGGAACGTCGGTTCGTTTCTGGCCCGACCCGACGATCTTTGCCGCTGAAGGAATCGACTTCGTCTCGCGCACCGTGCTCGAGCGACTGCAGACGATCGCCTTCCTCAATCGCGGTCTCGAAGTCGTCTTCGAGGACCAGCGCGGTGACAAAGCGCAAAAGGTGACGTTCCAGTACAAGGGTGGAATCGTCGACTTCGTGAAGCACCTCAATCAATCACGAGAAGCGCTGTTCACGAAAGTTGCCCACTACGAGGCGTCGGAAGACGACCAAACTCTCGATATCGCGTTGCAATGGAACACCGGTTACTACGAGGGCATCTACGGATACGCCAACGGCATCTCCACCGTCGAAGGAGGAATGCACGTCGAGGGCTTCAAGACGGCGCTCACCTCGGTGATGAACAAGTACGCGCGCGGCTCCGGTGCGCTGAAGGAAAAGGACGACAACCTCCTCGGTGAGGACATTCGCGAAGGTCTCACAGCCGTCGTTTCGGTGAAGTTGCGCGAACCACAATTCGAGGGACAGACCAAGGCAAAGCTCGGCAACGTATCGATGCGATCGTTCGTGCAAAAAGAGACGAACGCTCGCCTCGAGGAGTGGCTGCAGGAAAACCCGACCGAAGCGAACCGCGTGGTGAAAAAGGCGATTGCCGCGGCACAAGCTCGACTTGCCGCGAAAAACGCCCGCAACGCGGTTCGTCGCAAGACGGCGCTGTCGGGTGCGGGAATGCCCGACAAATTGAAGGACTGCACCTCGGGAGAGCCCGCCGAAAGCGAGTTGTTCATCGTCGAGGGTGATTCAGCAGGTGGCACCGCGGTCGATGCCCGCGACCCGCGTACGCAGGCAATCCTGCCGATCCGCGGCAAGATCCTCAACGTCGAGCGGGCACGACTCGACAAGATGCTGAAGAACAACGAGATTCAGGCACTCATCACTGCGATCGGTGGCGGTGTCGGCAACGACGAATTCAACGCCGACAAGGCCCGCTACCACAAGGTGATCATCCTCGCCGACGCCGACGTCGACGGCAGCCACATTCGTACGTTGCTGCTCACGTTTTTCTACCGACAGATGCGTCCGATGGTGGAAAGCGGTTTCATCTACATCGCCCAACCACCTCTGTATTCCACCGAGGTGGGCAAGGTGAAGGTGTACCTCAAGGACGATGCCGCCAAAACCGCGTTCCTCAAGGATCATCCGAACCACAAGAAAGAGTTCCAACGCCTGAAGGGTCTCGGCGAAATGGATTGGCAAGAGTTGAAGTCGACGACGATGGACGCCGCTTCGCGCACCTTGTTGCAGATCACGGTTGACGAAGCCGCCGAAGCGGAAAACGTCATGAGCGTGCTCATGGGCGACGACGTCGAGAGCCGCAAGGAATTCATCACGACCAATGCGCGTGACGTGCGCAACCTGGATTTCTAGGAGGGATCATGGCGGCAAAAAAGCCCTCGAAGAAGGCTTCGGGCACCCCGAAACCCGGTCAGGCGGGCGGCGGAAACAGGTCATCGCAACTGCCGTTGTCGAGTGGCGACTCGGTGCAACCCGTGCAGTTGCAGGACGAAATGGAACGATCGTTCCTCGACTACGCCATTTCGACCATCATGTCGCGGGCGTTGCCCGACGTGCGCGACGGATTGAAACCGGTGCACCGCCGCATCATCTGGGACATGGACCAACAGGGATTCCGCCCCGACCGCCCGTACGTGAAGTGTGCGCGCGTCACCGGGGACACGATGGCGCGTTACCACCCGCACGGCGACGGCGCGATTTACGACGCTCTCGTGCGCATGGCCCAACCTTTCTCGCTGCGCCATCCGCTCATCGATTTCCACGGCAATTACGGCTCACCCGACTTCGGTCCGGCCGCCAGCCGCTACACCGAAGCACGGTTGCATCCGTTGGCGATGCAGTTGCTCGCCGACATCGACGAGAACACCGTCGATCTCATGCCCAACTACGACGGCACCTCCGAGGAACCCGTCGTGTTGCCGGCACGATTCCCCAACCTTCTTGTCAACGGTTCACAGGGAATCGCCGTCGGCATGGCAACGAGCATTCCGCCGCACAACCTGGGTGAGGTCATCGACGCAACCCTGCATCTCATCGACAATCCCGATGCCAAGGTGTCCGACTTGATGAAGTTCGTGAAAGGCCCCGACTTCCCCACGGGTGGCACGATCCTCGGACGCGAAGGCATCGCCGATGCGTACAAGACCGGTCGCGGTTCGATCAAGATGCGCGCAAAAGTGGCGATCGAAGAGGGCAGGCGCGGTCAAATGCAGATCGTCGTGTCCGAATTGCCGTATCAGGCGAGTTGTTCGGCAATCGCGGCCCGCATTCAGGAACTCGTCGACAACGACGGCCTCGAGGGCATCGCCGACGTCAACGACAACTCCGCCGGGGGTACGACCAACCTCGTCATCACCCTGAAGCGCGACGCAAACGCCAACGTCGTCATGAACAACCTGTTCAAGAACACGCAGCTGCAGTCGCAGTTCTCGGTGAACATGGTCGCTCTCGTCGACGGAGTGCCCCGCACGCTCAACTTGCGTGACGCACTGCACGGTTACGTCCAGCATCAAATCGAGGTGCTCACCCGCCGCAGCCAGTTCCGTCTCGACAAGGCGACCGACCGCAACCACATTCTCGAGGGACGTCTGAAGGCGTTGAACGTCATCGACGACGTCATCAAGGTCATCCGGGCGAGCGAAGACTCCGCTGCCGCCAAGGAAGCACTCATGGGCAAGAAATTCGGTTTCTCCGAACGCCAGGCAATCGACATCCTCGACATGCAGTTGCGTCAATTGACCCGCCTGTCGCGGATCGACCTCGAAACCGAGCAGAAGAACATCCGCGAGCAGATCCGCGAACTTACGGCGATTCTCAAGGACGACAAGAAGTTGAGGGGCGTCATCAGCACCGAGCTGAGCGAGGTGCGCAAGGCGTTTGCCACCCCCCGCGTGTGCACGATCACCGCCGACGTCGGTGAAATCGGTGTCGAGGATCTCGTCGACGACAAGGAACTCGTCATCGTGATGACCCAAGAGCAGTACGTGAAGGCCGTGAGCGCCGACTCGTTCCGCACGCAAGGTCGCGGTGGACGCGGTGTGAGCGGTGCACGCCTGAAGAGCGACGACATCGTGCGCCACGTCATCTTCACGACGGCGCACGCTTATTTGTTGTTCTTTTCCAACCGTGGCCGTGTCTACCGATTGCGCGCGATGGAAGTTCCGGAGCGCGAGCGCACCGCGAAGGGAATCCCGATCGTCAATCTGTTGCCGCTCCAGCAGGGTGAGCGCATTCAGGCGATCATCGACACGCGTGAGTTCCCGGGTGAAAGACATCTCTTCTTCGCCACCCGTATGGGCCAGGTGAAAAAAACGCGCTTTGACGAGTACGACTCGAGTCGCCGTGACGGTCTCATCGCCCTGAAGCTCAACCCCAAGGACGAGCTCGTGCGCGTCATCGAAACCACCGGTAGCGACGACGTGTTCATGGTGTCGCGAACCGGTCAGACGATTCGCTTCAGTGAAAAACTGGTGCGACCGATGGGTCGCGCCGCGGCCGGGGTGCGTGGAATGAAGTTGCGTGCCGGTGACGAGGTGGTATCCGTCGACGTCGCCAAGGACGACGCGTCAATTCTCATCATCACCGAATCCGGGTACGGCAAGCGCACCCAACTGTCGCATTTCGCCCGCAAGGGCCGCGGTGGCATGGGAATGATCGGGATCAAACTCACCGGCAAAAAAGGTCGAGTCGTAGCAGCGTTCATGGTGGCAATCGAGGATGAGATCGTTGCCGTTGCCACCGGTGGCACGACGATCCGTATTCCCGTGCGTGAAGTCTCCAGTCAGGGTCGCGCAGCAACGGGTGTGCGGGTGATGAGCCTCGACGAGGGACAGATCGTTGCCTCGGTGGCACCGATCGTCGCCGGCGACGTCGCCTGACATCGCTGAATGTTCCTGCTGCTGGCGGTGATCACCATCGCGATGTCGTTCATCGCGTCCGTTGGTCGCTGGGCTGACGACACACGAACCGAACTACGCGGTCAACACGCGGCAAACTCCGTGGCCCTTGCACTTGGTGCTGGATCATGGTCGCCGGAGCGTCTCGACGTGTTGGGTCGTGCCTGGCGCGTGTCGGTCGATTCGCACGACACCGAGGGTGGTATCACGGACATCGTCGTCGTACATCGGGAGCGCCACTTCCGTGCCACCGCATTCGCTCCTACACTCGAATCCACGCACGACTAGTGGCGGCAGCTCTCATGAACGATGCATCCGACCCCGACACGCCCGTGACTTCGGGTCGTCCCCGGATGCGCCGGGTCGTGCGTATCGTGCGCGAGATCGACGTGTGGAGTGTGTTCAAGGTGGCGCTCGTCGTGCACGTCGCAATCGTTGTCATTGCAATGCTCACTCTCACTTTGCTGTGGAGCGTCGCCGGCGCCAGCGGAACCATCGACAACGTCGAGAACTTTCTCGAATCGTTCGGCTGGGAAACCTTTTCCTTCAATGGGATGGACTTGTTCGTCAACGTCGCGGGAGTTCTCGCTCTGCTCGGTGTACTCGGTACGGGGATTTGGGTGATTGGTGCGGTGGTGTTCAATCTGGTCACCGAACTCGTCGGTGGTGTACGAGTGACCGTGCTCGAAGAAGAAGTAGTTCTCGATGAGCATGACGGAAGCACGGACCTACAGCAATAGCGGGGTCCTGGCCATAAATGTGGTGCATTCATGTTGATGGGTGTCAGTAGGAACTTGCGCAAGTAGCATTTGGCTTCCGGATATCCGGGGCTATAGCTCAGTTGGTTAGAGCGCATCCCTGATAAGGATGAGGTCGTTGGT
>JBMTET010000052.1:0-6714 GCA_049433365.1 Ilumatobacteraceae bacterium
ATCGATGGAGATTCCCGACCAGCGCGACAGCACCGCGGCGGTGCGCTCGAGGCGCCGCAGGTACACGTCACGTTGTGCACGCACGTGATCGTCATCGTTGAGCGCGACGACGCCGGCGGCTTGAGCGGGACCGGGCACCATCATGCCGACGTGCTTGCGCACCTCTTTCAGGTAGTTGACGATGTCGGCGTCGCCGGCATAGAACGCCACACGAACACCGGCGAGATTCGAACGCTTCGACAACGAATGCAGCGCAACGACACCGTCGAGGCCGTGCTGAATGATGCTGTCCCCCGGTCGGCTCCACGTGAACTCCACGTAGCACTCGTCGCTGAACACCGGAACCCCGTGACGTCGACCCCACGCCGCTGCGGCGCCCAGGTCGTCGAGTGCGCCGGTGGGATTGCTCGGTGAGTTCACCCACAACATCAGCGCAGCGGCGGCGTCGCGCGGATCGATGGCGGCGAGATCGATGCCACCCGATGCGTTCATCGGCACGGCAACGGGTCGGCATCCGGCGAGGATCGCTCCCATCTCGTAGGTCGGATAAGCGACGGCGGGATACAGCACGACGTTGCGATCGGGACGTCGCAGGTGCAGATAGTGCGGTGTCGTTGCGACGAACTCCTTCGAGCCGACACAGGCGGCAATCGACGCCAGGGCCACGTCGACATCGAATCGACGCTGCATCCACGCTCGCGCCGCGGCGCGCAACGGCTCGCTCCCGATGCTCGGTGGATAGCCACGTTCGGCATTCGACGCCGACAGCGCGGCAACGACCGCGGGCAGCGGCGGATCGCACGGCGTTCCGATCGACAGATCGATCACTCCCCCGTCGTGCGTCTTTGCCACTGCGACCAACGCGTCAAGTCGGTCGTACGGGTAGGGCGGCGGAACGAACGGCGTGGCGGTCATGATGCGACCACGAAGTCTGCCAGCCGCCCCGTTGCCGAGTCGCTGAGGCGGGCACGGATCCGCAGGCCCGTCGGCTCCTCACGTGACGACACGATCTCGCCCTCGCGGTGCAACATCGCCACGAGGTCGCCGCGATCGTACGGGATGAGCACTTCGACGACGTTGGCCATGCTGCGGATGCGATCACCGATGGCACGCAACAGCACGTCGATACCGGCACCGCTCGCTGCCGACACCGCAACCGATCCGGGATGTGCGGCGACGAGCATTGCAGCCGCATCCGGAGCCGTATCGGCTTTGTTGAACACGATGAGCTCGGGCACCGCATCGGCTTTGATCTCGGCAAGCACCGTGCGCACCGCGGCGATGTTGCCCTCGGGATCGGCGGCGCCGGCGTCGACGAGATGCACGAGCAGGTCGCTGCGTGCCGCCACCTCGAGCGTGCTGCGGAACGACTCGACGAGCGAGTGCGGCAGGCGACGAATGAACCCGACGGTGTCGGTGAGCAGCACGGTTTCACCGCCGGGGAGGGCGAGTCGTCGCGTGGTCGGGTCGAGGGTGGCAAACAGGCGGTTTTCCACGAGCACACCGGCCGACGTCAGCCGGTTGAGAAGCGTCGATTTTCCGGCGTTGGTGTACCCGACGATGGTGACGTGGGCAAGGCCGCTGCGCGAGCGACCCTTGCGCTGCTCGTCACGGGTGCGCTGCAGTTCGCGCAACGCGCGCTCGAGCTTGGCGATGCGATCGTTGATGCGGCGGCGATCCGTTTCGAGTTTCGTCTCACCCGGACCTCGCGCACCGACCCCCGCACCCTGCTGGGTGAGAGCGGCGGCGGCGCCGCGACGGGTACGCGGGAGCCGGTAGTTGAGCAGCGCGAGCTCGACCTGAGCCTTGCCTTCGAGGGTGTGGCTGTTTTGGGCGAAGATGTCGAGAATCACCGCGGTGCGGTCGAGTGCGGTGCGTCCGAGCAGCTTCTCGAGGTTGAACTGTTGTCCCGGCGACAGTTCGTTGTCGAAAACGACGGTGTCGGCATCGACGGCCAGTGACAACTCGCGCAGCTCTTGCGCCTTTCCCTTGCCGATGTAATACGCGGGGTCGGGTGTGCGGCGACGTTGCGTGACGCGCCCGACCACGTCGGCGCCGGCTGTGTCGACCAGCCGCTCGAGTTCGTCCAAACTTTCGTTCACCGCATCTTCGTTGTCATCGTCGAGGATGACCCCGACGATGATGATTTTTTCGCGGATGGTGCGCTCGATGAGCGTGCGACCGAGGGCCTCCTGGTACGGCGTGTTCATGTCACGACTTCGAATCGCCCGACGTAACGCGACTCGCCACCGAGGGTGCACTCACCCGTGCGCGGAGCATTGAGCGTGACCCGTGCATCACCACCCGGCATGTGCACGGTGACGGAAACGACTTCGTTGCTGCCGCCGGCGACGAGCCCCCAGCGCACCGCCGCCCACGCCGATGCACACGCGCCGGTGCCGCACGCTTGCGTGATGCCTGCGCCGCGCTCGTGGACCCGCATCGTGATCGCATCTGACTCGGGGCCGGGTTCGATGACCTCGAGGTTCACTTCGGGAACCTTCCTACCGAGCGATTCGAGATCGACGACCCGAACGTCGTCGACACCGACGACGGCGTGCGGGTTCCCCACCGACACGTGCTCGACGGGTCGATCCGGATGCACTCCGAGACCCGACCACGACGCCGGTGCGGCGATCGTCGTGAGCACACCCATCTCGACGCTCGCATCGGCAGTGTCGGGCTCGGAGCCGCCGCGGACCGTCACCGCGCGCGGACCCGCGGCGGTGTGCAGGACGTATTCACCTGCGTTGGCGCCACCGGCTGCGGCGTCGCTGCGGTACAGGGCGTGGGCGAAGCAGCGCGCACCGTTGCCACTCATTTCGGCGTGCGAGCCGTCGCTGTTGACGAGTCGCATTCGTGCCGAACGTTCATCGATGCGGCGCAGCAGCAAGAGCCCGTCGGCGCCGACGCCTCCCGCACGGGCGCACCAGGCGCGAGCGCACGTCGCCCAATCGAGTTCGTCGTCAGCGAGTCCCGCCGCATCGAGGTCGAGCACGAGAAAGTCGTTACCGAGCGCGTCGAACTTGTCGACAACGAACGTGCGAACCATCGGGTCAGTCTCGCCGATCGCCACGCTGCAGCGCAGCGCGCAGGACGGGGGCCGCTTCGGCAACGGGGTCGGCCTCGACGTGCACCCAGTGCACACGTGGGTCGCGACGGAACCAGCGCTCCTGGCGCACCGCGAACTGCCGGGTGCGGGTGACGATCGTGGCGACGGCTTCGTCGAGCCCGATTCGCCCCTCGAGGTGGTCGATGAGTTCCTTGTAGCCCAGTGCCTGTTGCGCCTCGCGGGACAGCGCATTGTCGTCGCACAGGGCGCGCACCTCGGCGAGCAAACCGGCAGCGATCATTGCGTGCACGCGAGCCTCGATGCGCCGGGCAAGCACTTCCCGCGGCCACAAAATGCCGATCTGGGCGACACCGGTGTCGGGATATGCCCCGGTGCCCGGGCCGAACGACGAAAACGGTCGACCGCTGCCAATCGTCACTTCGAGGGCACGCTCGATGCGGCGACGGTTGTGACGATCGGTGCGCTGCGCCGTCACGGGATCGCTCTCGACGAGCCGGGCCCACAGCACCGCCACGTCGTGTTCGGCGGCGAGCTCGGCGCGCACCTCAGGCCACTCGCCCGGCGGGGTGAGGTCGTCGATCACCGCGGTGAGATACAAACCCGTTCCGGCCACGAGCAAGGCACGATCACCGGCCAACGCAACGGCATCGAGCGCCGCCGTCGCCGCAGCTTTGTACTGCGTCACCGTGAACCGATCGGTCGGATCGACGATATCGATGCAGTGATGCGGTACCGCGGCTCGATCGGCGAGTGACGGCTTGGCGGTGCCGATATCCATACCCCGATACACCTGCATCGCGTCGACGGCAACGATGTGCACACCACGCTCGCGGGCAACGTGCATGGCAACGTCGCTCTTGCCGCTGGCCGTCGGGCCGAGAATGACGACGGGCGTCACTTCACGCTGCCGTGACGGCAAGTCGCACCTTGTGCGTGGGCGCGGGGCCGGCGTCGAGCATGTGTCCCGACAGGTGGAACCGCGCCGCATCGGTGACCTGCACCGATGCGTAGGTCCCCGGGCGCAACCGGGTCGGTGCGTCGAAGTGCACGAGTTTGTTCTGCCGGGTGCGACCGGTCAGGCGTTCGGGGTTGCGCTTGCTCGTGCCCTCGACAACCACTTCCTCGATGCGTCCGATTCGTGCCGCGTGCCGGCGCACCGCGGAGCGATCGAGCACCGCCTTCAGGCGGTCGAATCGCTCGCCCACCACCGCCGGATCGACGAATCGGTCGACCATGTCGGCCGCCGCGGTGCCTTCACGCGGTGAAAAAATGAACGCATACGCCGAGTCGAATTCGGCCTCGGCGGCCACTGCGAGCGTGTCGCAGAAATCACGCTCGGTCTCACCGGGAAACCCGACGATGATGTCGGTGGTGACGGCGAGATCGTCGATCGTCGTCCGGGCTTCAGCCAAACGCTCGAGGTACCGGGCACCGGTGTAGCCGCGGTGCATTGCGGCAAGCACGGTGTCGCTGCCGGACTGCAACGGATAGTGCAGGTGCTCACACACGGCAGCGGTTTGCGCCATGGCGGCGAACGTGTCGGACCGCATGTCTTTCGGGTGCGGGCTCATGAACCGCACGCGGCGCACCCCGGGCACGTTGCCGACGGCACGCAGCAACTCGGAGAACATCGGCTGCACGCGCACGTCGTCACCGGCGCGACGCCGGGCAAGGGTGAGGTCTCGCCCGTACGAATTGACGTTTTGACCGAGCAGGAAAATTTCCGTCACCCCGGATGCACCGAGCGTCCTCACCTCGTCGAGAATGTCGTCGAACGGACGACTCACTTCTTTGCCCCGCACCGCGGGAACGATGCAATACGCACAGGTGTTGTCACAGCCGATCTGAATCGTCACCCAGGCGTTGTACGACGTCTCACGCTTCACGGGCAACGCCGACGGAAACAGCGTGTGGTCGTCGAGGATCGCCTCGTCGATGATTTCGGTGACCGGGCCGTGTTCGGCGGCGTGGTGCAAGAGATCAACCGCGCGGTGCACGTTGTGGGTCCCCAGCACGACATCAACCCAGGGAGCCTTGTTCCGCACCACGTCGCGGTCCTTTTGTGCAAGGCAGCCGGCGACGACGATGGAGCGACCGGGAGCTTCGTCTTTCCAGGCCTTCAGCGTGCCGAGGCTGCCGTACAACTTGTTGTCGGCGTTCTCACGAATGCAGCAGGTGTTGAGGACGACGACGTCGGCATCAGCCTCGCTGGAGGCTTTTTCCAGTCCGTCCTGCTCAAGAAGACCGGCGATTCGCTGCGAATCGTGGTCGTTCATTTGGCAGCCGAACGTACGCACGACGTAGCGACGAGTCACGACACTCCAAGGGTATCGACGTCACTCGGCGCCACGCCGTGCGTGACGACCTCATTGCTGGGCGTTATTCGAGATCGATTGGCGCCTCGTCGGCGGGCGAGAATCCGGCGTCGGTTTCCTCGGTTCCCATTGCCTTTTGGCGCACCCGTTCGGTCATTTGCATCATGACGTCGGGGTTGTCGGTGAGGAACTGCTTCGAGTTTTCGCGACCCTGGCCGAGCTGTTCGCCTTCGTAGGTGAACCAGGCACCCGACTTCTTGGCGATACCCAACTCGACGGCGAGATCGAGCACGGCGCCTTCACGACTGATTCCGCGACCGTAGGTGATGTCGAACTCGGCCTGCTTGAACGGCGGGGCAACCTTGTTCTTCACCACTTTCACGCGGGTGCGGGCACCGACGACCTCTGCACCATCCTTGATCGATTCGATGCGCCGAATGTCGAGGCGCACCGACGAATAGAACTTCAGCGCGCGGCCACCGGGGGTGGTTTCGGGCGAGCCGAACATGACGCCGATCTTTTCGCGCAACTGGTTGATGAAGATGGCAACCGTGTTCGACTTGTTGAGATTCGCCGTGAGCTTGCGCAACGCCTGGCTCATCAGTCGGGCCTGCAGACCGACGTGAGTGTCGCCCATCTCGCCTTCGATTTCGGCACGCGGGGTGAGGGCAGCAACGGAGTCGATGACGATGACGTCGAGCGCCCCGGAGCGCACGAGCATGTCAACGATTTCGAGCGCCTGTTCGCCGGTGTCGGGCTGGGAAATGAGCAGGTTGTCGGTGTCGACGCCGATTGCCGAGGCGTAGACGGGATCCATGGCGTGTTCGGCATCGACGTAGGCGCAGATGCCGCCGTTGCGTTGCGCTTCGGCGACGATGTGCATGGCGAGTGTCGACTTACCCGAGGACTCGGGACCGAAGATTTCGACGACGCGGCCACGGGGGACACCACCGACGCCGAGGGCGATGTCGAGTGGAAGGGCACCCGTCGAGATCGAGGCGATCGACATCGTCTCTTTTTCTCCCATGCGCATGACCGAGCCGGTGCCGAACTGTTTGTCGATCTGGCCGAGGGCCGCCTCGAGGGCCTTGGATCGTTCGCTCGCCCGCTCGCGGTCGGCATCAACGGGTGTTTTGCCGGCTTTTGCGGTGCTTTTTGCGGGCTGCTTGTCGGTGGTCATGGTGGTGCCTTTCGTGGTGGTTGTAGTCGGATCGGCGACTGTATGGAGGGGGTGTGTGCTGATTGCCGCCCTACCGTACCCACGAACAGGTGTTCGGTCAAGCATCCCCCACCGATTTTTCCCGGCCGGGCCGGACCCAGGGCCGG
>JBMTET010000053.1:0-6497 GCA_049433365.1 Ilumatobacteraceae bacterium
TTTCTGACCTTTTCTCTTCGGTTCAGGGTCCGATAGTCGTCACAACTACATGGGTAGTCGCATACATGGATATCGAATATCGCGCTCGACTTTCGGCAGAACTGATGGCTGCGAGTCAGCAGCGAGAGATTTATTGGATCAGTGCCGAAGCACCAGGAGTTGTATCTCATCTTCCAGAAGTGTTGCCGCCCCAAGTAGAAGGTCCCCTGCCGAGCGTCGTCGGGTTGGTGACGTTAGCAAAAGGTGAAATCGCAGAGGCCCGGGTTCTGGCGCACGCTCACAGCCACGGTTCATGGATTTGGTGGTACGACCAATGATCATGCGAGACGCCTTTGATTGTGTACCGAATTGCGGCGTGCCACCCTTCGGTCACAGCACTCAGCTTCGCGTGTTTGTTGACACGGACTTGTTGCAGTACGACGAGGTGTGGGCAGCGGCGGGAAAATGGAACGACAACTTCGGTGCGGCTCCTGCTGACATCGTGCGTGTTGCTGGTGGTGTTGTCACCGACCAGAAGCGCTCCTGATTTTTCGTAGCGGGGTCAAAGTGCTGCATTTTGCTGCCGCTGAGAACATTGTTCAATGTATGTCAGCGGAGCCTGGCTTGCAGTGAAAGCTTCGCGGCTGGCCATTCGTGGGCTAACAGTGAATATGTCGCCGTGTCCCTGAGCCCACCATTTCCTCCATCGGTTGAACGTCGATCGTGACGCAGTATGCCATCGAGTGTGGCACCGACCCGTTCGATGTTGGCCCGTGATTTGAGGTTGCGCGCGTCCGTTCGCAAGTTCACTCGCTTGACACCGAGGACTTCGAATGCATGAGTGAGCATGAGCAACTTTGCCTCTGTGTTCACAGAAGTCCGTTGAGCATGCTCAGCCAGCCAAGTGGCGCCGATCTCTAATGCATCGGGAATATCGGATGTGCTCGGACTCTGGTCGCGGTTTGCCCAGTACTCGATGTTCATGTACCTAGTGCTCCCGACAATCTCTCCTGATTTGAGCCAACGCGTGGCGAATGGGAGAGAAGTTCCTTGCGCGTGTTGATGGAGAGCCACGGTGATGTATCGCTCAACGTCTGGACGCGTCGCCTCGGGCACCCATGTGAATCGAAAGGTGTCACGAGGTTCGCTGCATGCTGTGAGCAGACCGCCGAGATGTTCGAGTGTGAGTGGCTCCAACCGCACGGTCGTGCCCTCGAGCACGATGGGAGAGAGTGGAGTCGGCACGTCCACCACGATACGAGAGGTGCCAGCCTCATTGATGATTCAAAATGGGTTGCCAAAGCTATTGGTGGCGTGCCTCCGTTCGCCCACACGACGCAGTTGCGGGTGTTCATCGACCCGGATCTGTTGCAGTACGGCGAGATGTGGGCGGCGACGGGAACGTGGAACGACAACTTTGGCGCGGCTCATGCCGACATCGTGCGCGTCGCCGGTGGCGTGGTCACCGACCTGAAGCGCATAGGACATCCGGATGTTCATGATGTAACTGCCTGGGCGAGCGTGGATCTTCATTAACGTTTGAGCATGACATTTGCACGATTTCTCTCTGTCGTAATCGATGCAACAAATCCCAAGGAGCTCTCGGAATTCTGGCGGGCGCTCATTGGGGGAGAAGTTGACCCCCGTACGGCAACCGAAGAGTGGATATCGCTTCGCGACGTACCCCAACTCGGCTACCTGTCATTTCAGAAAGTGCCCGAGGAGCGCATGGCGAAAAACCGCGTACATCTTGATTTGGATGTTGACGACATCGTCGCAGTTACGTCGCAGGCAGTGGCAGCTGGGGCACGAACGTTCGGGGATGTGGTTGATGAAGGTACCGGACTTCTACAGGTGATGTTGGATCCCGAAGGAAACGAGTTCTGCTTCATCCAAAGAAATCCGACAACCGGGGCGTCACGTTAATCACCGTCATGTGCGCGACGCTTGCCACCGCCTGACAAGCCCGCTTCTCACATCATGCGGTGTGCAATTGCCTGCTGTTCCTCAGTGCCGACGCTGAATGATTCGCGTACAGCGCTCCGGTCGATATCGACACGGTTCTGGCTCGCCTTGCTAACGCCCTGAACGTCGGTCACGCAAAGAGCGAACCCCGCGATGGCTCTCATCTGTGAACGAATGAAGTCGTCAGGCGCATCGTCGATGGTCCAGCTCGAGCCGTAGGCGCTCTCGAACCGGTTCGTCAGACGAGCCAGCAGCGCCCTGAACTCGTCAGGTTCAATGATGGGCCGCAGCACGCCACGAAGGTGCACGGATACATAATTGAGCGTGGGAACTACCTTCCCCGTTTCGGTTTTGGTGGGGTAGAGGCTCGGCGATACGTATCCGACGGGGCCGTGAACGATGAGAAGGGCATCCGACTGCGTGTCGATGCTGGCTCGCTGACGATTTCCGACCGCGACATGTCCGAGAATCGTGGAGTTCCCGTTGTTCGACTCGACGATGAACGGCACGACCACACTTTCCACGCGGGAGTCGACCACGGTGGTCAAGTGACCAACGCCAGACGTCGCCGCAAAGGCAATCGCATCTTCACTCGTCATTTTGAAATACGGCGACGGGTGCACCAAATGAATCTACTTCATCGATCCGAACTTGTTGCAGTGGCCCGAGGTGTGGGCTGCAGCGGGAATGTGGAACGTGTTCGGTGCCGAGAGCCACAAGTTAGTGGAGGCCAGCGGTGGGGCGGTCACCGACCTGAAGCGCGCCGCAATCCCGGCTCACTGATTCGGCGTACTGTTGCGCCACCACTCGACGGTGGCCGATATCGAGTCGTGCAAAGGTGTTGCGTGCTCACCGAACATCGCACCGTATGCGGAGTGATTCACGATGAAGTCTTCTTCGAATTCGTAGAGCATCTCGATCGACTCCTTGGCGGGCGGAATGAAGAGACCGGCGAGGCGCAGTTGGAACTTGCTGCGAGTCACCGATTTCGGCTCGACGCCCATGATCGACGCCGTCAACTCGAGAAATGCCTTGGTGCTGATCGCCGGCGCATTGGGCACGTGCCAGGCCTTTCCGAGCGACCGCTCGTCGAGTGCCAGGCGCACGAGTGCCTCGCCGAAGTCGACCACGTAGGTGTACGTGTGGAGGCCATTCGGGTTGCCGAACAGCTCGGCCTTCTTGCCGTGCAGCAGGGGATCGAAGAACCGTTCGCCGACGACCGACGCAGCGGCATGCGGCCCGAAGAAGTCCGACGCACGGCCTGCGGTCGCCTTCAGTCGCCCAGCCTTATGTTCGGCCTCGAGTGCGCGCCACAAGTCGGCGCGCGTTTTGCCCTTGCGCGTGGTGGCGACAAGTGGAAGCGACTCGGTGAGCGGTCCGGCAACGGGACCGTAGCCGTAGAGGTTCTCCACCGCAACAAGCATCGCGTCGGTGCCGCGCACGGCACGAACGACGCTGTCTTGCAGCGCGGGAAACTCTTCGGGCCAGCGGTGATACTCGGGTTGCGACGATTGATACACGGCCGCCGAGCCTGCGATGATCTTGGCCAAGTTGTCACTGTCCATCACGTCGGCGGCAACAGACTGCGCGCCGTCGATCTGTGTTCCGCGTCGGCTGACCACCACCGCGTCGATACCGCGCTGAGTGAGTGCGGAGACAATTGCACGGGCAACCGGGCCCGCTCCCAGCACCACATGGCGAGTCATGCCGGTGACTCCGTGCTGACTCCTTGCGCTACGCGAGCTGGTAGGAATCGCAGTGCGAGCAGCGACCCGAGAATCGCGACGATTCCTACCGTGGTACAAGCCACTTGGAACCCGTCGAGAAACGAAAGACCGGCAGCCTCACGAATCGCGCTCGACACAGAGGGATCGCCGACCTGCTCAGACACTGCAAACGCAGCACCAACGGACTCTTCGGCCGCCGACACCGCTGCTTCGGGCAGCGAGAAGGGGGAGAGCAGGTCGACGATCTTGGGGCCATAGGTGGTGGCAAAGATGCTGCCGATGATGGCAACACCGAGCGTGCCACCCACTTCGCGACTGGTGTCGTTGATTGCCGATCCGACACCGGCCATATCGCGCGGGAGGGATCCCATCACCGATTCCGATGCGGGGCTGGTGACGAGCGAGAGCCCGCAGGCCATCAGCACCATGCTTGCAACGACCGGACCGAAGTACAGCGAGTCGATCTTGAAGGTGCCCGCCCAAATCTGCGCAATGCCCATGAACAACAGACCGATCGGCACGATTCGTTTCGGTCCGTAGCGCAACGAGAGCCGAGCAGCAATCGGGGCAGTGATGCCGGCGCCGACCGCGAATGGCAAGGTGCGCAGACCCGATTCGAGTGGGTCGTAGCCGCGCACGAACTGGAAGTACTGGGTGACGAGGAAGGTGAACCCGAACAACGAGAAGAAGGCGATTGCGATCGCCGAGGTTGCCGCGGTTACCCGCATGTCACGAAACACCCCAACATCGAGCAGGGGGTGCTCGGTGTGTCGTTCTCTCCAGACGAACGCGGCTACCAACAGCGCCGTGCCGATGAACCCGGCAATCGACTCGGTGCTCGTCCAGCCACGGTGTGGTCCTTCAATGATCGTGTACACGAGCAGCGATACGAACGCAATGGAGAGGAGGAAGCCCGGGATGTCGAGTCGAACGGCGTTCGGATCCTTGGATTCGGGAATGAACACCCACTGCAACAGCAACGCGATGGTAACGATCGGAATATTGATGAGGAATACCGAGCCCCACCAGAAATACTCGAGCAAGAGACCCCCGGTCACCGGGCCGAATGCCACGGCTGCGCCCGACACCGCCGACCATACGCCGATGGCCTTTGCGCGTTCGACAGGGTTGCGGAACACGTCGATGAGAATCGCCAATGTGCTCGGGAAGACGAGTGCTGCACCGACACCCATCAGACCTCGACCAATGATGAGCTGCTCGGTGGTGTCGGTGAATGCCGCCCAGGCTGAAAACACACCGAACAGCACCATGCCGATCTGCATCACGAGTTTGCGGCCGAACCGGTCGCCAAGGCCGCCACAGGCCAGCAACAAGCCGGCGAATACCAGCGCGTACGAATCGACGATCCATTGCAGACCGCTGGTTGTGGCCTCGAGTTCCCGCGCGAGCGTGGGGATCGCCACGTTGATGATGAGGTTGTCCACCACAACGAGAAACACCGAGAGGCTGAGAATGGCGAGAATCCACCAGCGGCGGGCGTGCACCTTGGCGTTGGGGTGGGTGGTACCGATGTCAGTTGTCATGTAGACACTGTCTAGTCGCTGTACTTGATAGTGTCAAGTTGTGGCACCAAGAGCAATGGCGCAGTCTCTTCGCGACCGAGTCATCCGGGCTGCAGTGAAATACATTGCCGATTCGGGCCCCGAAGGTCTGTCATTCCGTCAGATTGCTGCCGATGCCGGTGTGAGCCATCAGGCGCCGTACCACCACTTCGGCGATCGAAGCGCCATCTTCACCGAAATTGCCCGAGAGGGGTTCCAAAAGTTCACGGAAGTAATGAGTTCGCCGGCCCGCCACGACGAAGACTCCAATCTCGCCGTGCGAATGTGTGAGCGCTACGTCGACTTTGCACTCACGAACAAGGGATACTTTCGCGTCATGTTCCGCTCCGACTTGTGTCAGATGGACGAATCAGCCGAAACCCAGCGTGCTGCTGATGAAGCATTCGATACGTTGCTGTTCGCAGTTGGCGAGATTCTCGGCTCGTCGGCATCGATTGACGAAATCCGCGTGCAGGCAACCGCAATGTGGTCGGTAGCGCACGGGCTCGCGACGCTACTCATCGACGGTCCGCTCGAGCAGAAGATCGGCAAAGTGAGTGATCGTCGCGCTCTCGTGCGCAGTGTTGCCAATCGAATGATCGACGGCATCACGTCGTAATCATCGTGTAGCGCTAGCGCGCTGCAGTCTCGTAGCGCAATGCAACCACCTGTTTCGTGCCGTCGGGGCACGTGTCGGAATCCGGTCCTGCCATCGTGAACTCTGCTCGCTCAGCGGTACGTCGTGAAGCCACGTTGGTTTCGGCGATCAATGCTCGCACCGTATGGGCTCGCGTCGCCCGGCCGATGATCGTTCGCAGAATTCGTAATGCGTTCGTAGCGGCTCCGTATCCGCGACCCCAGGGCGCCACCCAATAGCCAACCGATGCAACGCCATCTCGAACATGGTGCAGCCCTGCCACGCCGACCGGTTCATTGGCTGGCGCGGTGACGATCGCGTACGCGGCAAGTTCACCGCCACGATCGTCGATGAACGACTCCGCATGTTCGCGTGTATACGGCCGTGGCACCATGGTCCAGCGTTGAATATCGGTGTCCTGGCACGCACGATGTATCCACTCGGCATCGTTCGGTTGGAGCTCCCGCAAGCGGTGGGAGAGGAGATCAAAGTACACCTGCACTATCTGAGTGTCGTCGGTGATTTCCTCGCCGGCGCGGGTCCAGTAGTCCAGGTGGCTTGCACGAAAATCAGCGGCGTTCAAGTCGCCCTCGGCTTCCGCCAGGGCAAACTCATCCGGGACGTCAG
>JBMTET010000054.1:0-6486 GCA_049433365.1 Ilumatobacteraceae bacterium
CGCAACGGAGCGCCGAGCCGCGTATCGCGCGACGCGGTGAGTTTCGCCGGCAAGCGGTATCTCAACTCGATCATTCGTGGCGGTGGTGAACCTGTCGTCATCACGCCGCAAACCTTCGAAGACGACCGCGCCTTGCGCCTGATGGAACGTTTCGACGCGCTCGTGCTCATGGGTGGTGCCGACGTCGACCCCGCGTTGTACGGCCAAACCGCATCACCGCAGGTGTACGGAGTGTCTCCCGAGCAGGATCACTTCGAGTCCGCATTGTTTTTCGCCGCCATCGAGTTGGGTCTGCCGGTGCTTGCGGTGTGTCGCGGCATGCAGTTGTCCAACGTGTTGCTCGGTGGTTCGCTCGTGCAGCACCTCGCCGACTTGCCGAACGCTCACAACTTGCTGCAGCACGCGCCGGGCGAATTTCCCGTCGGTGCCGAGTTCGTCACCCACGACGTTTCTCTCGACAAGGGTTCGTTCCTTGCCGACTCGATGGGATCAACGACGATCAGCGGTGCGTCGTTCCACCACCAGATCGTCGATCGACTAGGCGAGGGGTTTCGCGTCGTCGGTCGCAGCGAAGACGGCCTCGTCGAAGCGATCGAGCACGAGCGTCATCGCATCATCGGCGTGCAGTGGCATCCCGAGGACACCTCGGCGCACGACCCGCAGCAGCAGGCGCTTTATTCGGGCTTCGTCGGCATGGCCCAGCGCACGACGCGCGTCACCGCCTGACCCAGGCCGCGCAACGCCGTCCGCTCGGTGAGCGGGAACCACGGCAGGCGCAACAGCGGGCGTGACCACAGGGGCAATGTCGACACGGTTGCCGCGGCGAGCAATCCGTATGCGGCCCGCGAGCGTGCATCGAGCGGCGGGGTGATGAGCAGGTACTTCGCACCGTCTCGCGACTCGGGTGTCGAGCGCAACTCGGGGATGAAGCTGCGGAGGCGATGCGTCAATCCGGCACGCGTGATCGGAGGATCGATGACACCGAGCTTGCGCGCGATCACCGCCATGTCGGCGACGTACTCGTCGCATTCCTCGTCGGTGAGCGGCTCCTCGCCGAACATCTGGTGCGCGGTGAGGAAGCTGTCGACTTCGGCGACGTGCACCCACTCGAGCAGATGCGGGTCGCGCGCGGAGTACTCGCGCCCGTCGCTCGCCACGCCGGTGACGCGTTCGTGCACCTTGTTCACGCGGTCGACGGCGCGTTGTGCTTCTTCGATCGGACCGAAGGTGGTCGAGGCGAGAAAATCGGTGGTGCGTTGCAGACGCCCCCACGGATCGTTGCGGTAGTCGGAGTGCTGAGCAACCCCGGCCATGGCGAGCGGATGCAACGACTGAATGAGCAGTGCGCGCAAGCCGCCGATGAACATCGATGCATCGGCGTGCACTCGTTGGATCGGACGATCGGGCCCGAACCAGCGCGGTGCGTCGGAGTCGATCCAGCGCTGCATGCGTTCCTCGGCATCGGGGCCGGCGACTCGATCGCGCAGGGTGTCGCCCAGTGACGTGCGCACGCCGGCAAGGCTGCGATCGAGGGACGACCGTGCACCGGTGAGCGTGTCACGCAACGTGACGCGCGCGCGTTCGATCGCTTCTTCCATCTGCTCGCGCTCGAACTGCACCATCTCATCGTGCCAGCGGCAGGGTCGTTCCATCCAACTTTTCGCACCGTTACCCTGAAATATGTGACACAAGTCGGCCCCAACGGCGGTTCGTCGCGCGCACCGATGCCCGGCTGGGTGGTGCGCGCCGTCGTCATTTTCTGGGCCGGTTACCTCGCCACGTTCGTCGTGCGCGACCTGTTCAACCGGCTGTCGGGTTTCTTCGTTCTCGTGCTTATCTCGTTGTTTCTCGCCATCGCCATCGAACCCGCCGCCGATCGACTCGCTCGCCGGGGGATGCGCCGCGGCACGGCAACTGGCGTTGTGTTGCTCGTCGTGCTGGTCATTGTGTCGGCATTCGCCGGAATCATGGGTGCACTCGTTGCCGACCAGGCCAACGATCTGGTGCGCAATCGCGACCGCTACGTCACCGAGGTGTCGGAATTCCTCAACGACACCTTCGGCACCGACATCGACGCTCCCGCGGTGATCGAGTCGTTCAACGATCCCGATGGTCCGATCCAATCGTTCTTCAACAGCCAGCGCAGTAACGCGGTGCGGTTGTCGGTGTCGGCGTTCGGTTCGCTGCTGCAGGTGTTTTCCATCCTGCTCTTCACGTTTTATTTCGCCGCCGACGGTCCACGGTTGCGGCGCACCATTTGCAGCTGGCTGACACCGGGTCGGCAACGTGTCGTGCTGCGCACGTGGGACCTCGCCGTGAAGAAGACCGGCGGCTATCTGTATTCGCGGGCCATCCTCGCGGTGGTGTCGGCCGTCGTGCACTGGATCGCTTTCGAACTCATCGGCACTCCCGCACCGATTCCGCTCGCCATTTGGGTGGGTGTCGTGTCGCAGTTCGTTCCGGTCATCGGCGCATTCATCGCCGGAATTTTGCCGGCGTTGCTCACCGTCGTTGACAGTCCGTTGCGCGCCGGAATCGTCGTTGCCGTCATCGTCGTGTACCAGCAAATTGAAAACTTCATCATTGCGCCGCGCGTCACCGCCCATTCGCTCGAGATCCATCCGGCAATCGCTTTCGGCGCCGTCATTGCCGGTGCGGCGTTGTTCGGTCCGCTCGGCGCGGTGCTCGGTTTGCCCGTGGCGGCGATGGTGCAGGGAATTCTCGGTTCGGTCGGCACGCGATACGACGTGGTGGATGGAATCAGCGACGATCCCGACCAGAATGAACGGAAGTGATGAAGCGTCGAATCGCTGCCCTCGTTGTTGCCTGTGCGGCGATCGGTTCGGTCGCCCCCGGCGCCAACGCGGCACGGGTTCCCACCGATGATGCATCGACCACGACTGTCGTTCCCGTGCCGTCGAGTTACACCGCTCCCGACGCCCCGCCGAGCGTCGTCCCCGAGGTACGTCCGCTCAACGAGCGCATCACTTACACGCGTGCGGTGCCGCCGCGGTTGCCGCACCGCTCGGGTGCCGGTCGACGCATCGTGTACAGCAATCGCTTGCAGTGGGTGTGGGTGATCGACAAGAACGACGAGATCATTCGCCAGATGCCGGTGTCGGGCCGCAGGGGCGTTCCCGAGGTGGGTCGTTATGCGGTGACCACCAAGTCACCGTGGTCGTTCAGCCTCGACTTCGACAACGTCACGTTCAAGTGGATGACGCGCTTCGCGTTCGGTCCCGGCGGTGGCAACGTCGGCTTCCACGACATTCCGCTCGAGAAGGGCAAGCCGATGCAGACCGAGGGCGAACTCGGTCGCTTCAAGGGGTCGGGCTGTGTGCGCATGACGACCGAAGACGCGAGATTCATCTATCGCTGGGCCACTCCCGGCACCACGGTGGTCGTCACGCCGTAGGGCGTGGCGAATGAACACGTGACACCGTAGGTGTCACTCATCAACTCGTCACGCCGTTAGGCACAACGCACAAGTACGTCACGCCGTCAGGCGGCGAAGCGACTCATTTCCTTGCGGAACAGATCCAAGCCCAGGTTGCCCAAGCCCAACGCGTAGCTGTGCCATGCCTTGAGGTCGAACTTCGCACCGAGTCGCGCCTTGGTTTCATCGCGCAGCTTCAGCCATTCGCGTTCGCCCAACTTGTACGAAATTGCCTGCGCCGGCCAACCGAGGTAACGGTCGATTTCCGAACGGTTGAACGCATCGTCGCTCGACGAGCGCGCCGACAGGAATTCGAGGGCGAGCTCGGGCGTCCAACGTTCGCCGGGATGCCACGGCCAGTCCTTGGGAATCGTCTTGTCGCAATGCAAGCCGATGTCGATGACGACGCGCGCGGCACGGAACGCTTGTGCGTACAGGTAACCGAGGCGGTACTCGGGCCGGGTGAGGAAACCGAACTCGTCCATCAACCGCTCGGCGTACAACGCCCAACCTTCGCCGTGGCCGCTGACGAACTCGTTGCGCTGGAAACGCGACAACTTGTCGTGGTTCATCACCGCGATGCCGATCTGCAGGTGATGACCTGGCACTCCCTCGTGGTACGCCGTGGTCGGTTCGCTCCACTTCGGAAACACCGTGCGGCCGTTGGCCGGGTACCACGTGCTGCCGGGTCGGGTGAGGTCTTCGCTCGGCGGCATGTAGTACATCGCCGCTGCACCACCCGGGGGAGAGATCTTCGCTTCGACCGTGCGGATTTGTACGGGAATGTCGAAGTGACCGTTCGAGATGAGGAAGTCCATGGCATCGTCCATGAGCTCCTGCAACCAGGCGCGCAGGTTCTCTTCTCCGACGATCGAGTGCGACGGGTCGGTGTCGAGGAAGTGTCGCACTTCGGCGAGTGACGCACCGGGAATGATCTCGTTGGCCACGCGGGCAATCTCGGCATCGAGGCGGGCAACTTCGCCGAAGCCCCATGCGTACGCCTCATCGGCGTCGATGTCCATGCCGAGGTAACGGCGGCGGGCGAGTGCATGACGCTCTTCACCGACGCCGTTGCGCGGGTCGGCCTTCGGCGCGTACTCGTTGCGCAGGAATGCCGCGCACTCTGCGAGCGATGCGGTGGCGGCTCGTGCGGCTTCGCGCAACTCGGCAGTCGGCGCACCCTTCGTTTCGCTCGAGCGCTCGGCAAGTGCGGTGAAGAACCCCGGCTCGGCATCGGTGCCGACCCAGGCGTCGAGCATGTCGGCGACGGCGTGCACCTGGCGCAACGGGGCGACGACGCCGCGCTGCATGCCCAGTCGCCACGACTCACACATTCCGTGGAACGCCTTCGGCACGTTGGCCATGCGCTGCGCGATCGTCGCCCACTGCTCGGGAGTGTCGGTGGGCATGAGATCGAAAATGGCACGCGCGTAATCGACGTCACCGGCGATGACGCGAATCGAACGCAGGTGCTCACCCGCGGCGAACTCGGCTTCGGCAAGTTCGAGCGAGTCGCGCATGACGCCGGCGGCCAAGCGGTCGGCATCGTTCGTGGGCTCGAGGGCGTTGAGTGCGGCGAGCGTGGTGCGCTGCAGTGCCTCACGCGCCTCGTGGCCGGCGGGACTGAAGTCGGTCATGAGATGGTCGCTGCCGGGAATGCCGAGCGACGTGGCAAAGCCGGGATCGAGCGCTGCGAGGCGGTCGATGTAGTCGTTGGACAGACGGTAAATGGGTGTCTCGTTCACGGGCTCCACCGTAGATCCGCCGTGTGCGACACTGACAATCGTGTCGGAAACGTCGTTGCGCCCAAAGGCGCTCATCACCGGAGCCTCGTCGGGAATCGGCGAAGCGTTCGCCCGTCGTTACGCCCGCGACGGCTACGACTGCATCCTCGTCGGGCGCAACGCCGCCAAGCTCGACGAACTCGTCGATGAGCTGCGCCACCACGGCGTCGACTGCGAGGCGCTCGTTGCCGACCTGTCGACCGAAGCGGGCATCGAGGCCACCGCGCAACGGGCAGTCGGTTGCGACGCCGTCGTGCTCAACGCCGGTATCACACATGCGGGCAGTGTCGGCAAGACGCCACCCGACGAACTCGCCGCACTCATGCGTCTGCTCGCTCTCGGTGTCATGCGCGTGGCCGAGGTTGCGGTGCCGTCGATGGTCGAACGCAAGCGCGGCGACGTCATCATCGTGTCGAGCGTCGCGGCGTTCACTCCGATGCGCAAGTCGTCGGCGTATGCGGCGGCGAAGTCGTTCGTCACCGCATACGGACGCAGTGCGCACCTCGAGCTGAAGTCGAAGGGCGTGCGCGTGTGCGTGCTCGCCCCCGGGTACGTGCAGACCGAGTTGATGAAGCGCGCCGGCTTACATCACGTCGAACGGAACATGCCGCGATTCATGTGGCTCACCCCCGATCAGGTGGTCGAAGCCACCCTCGTCGGGCTCGCGCGAGGTCGCGACGTGGTGGTGCCCGGAAGCATTTACAAGCTGTGGAAGCCGCTCATGGGCACACGGTTCTCACAATGGCTCTGGGCGGCAATGCTCGGGCGCGGCAAAGGAAAAAAGAAGTAGTAGCGCTACGTCGTCGACTTGTCGCGCAGGTGGCGACCGATGTGCCCGATGACGATGGTGTTCGTCGCGACGTCGTGGTACAGGTGGATTCGTGCGTCGCCGATGCGCAGGTGAGGCCCAATGATCACGTCCTTGTCGTTCCAGCGAATGGTGTAGTCCTCGGGGAACTTCTGGATGGCGTTGTCGCTCACCGACGGCGCGTAGTTGAAGCGGTCCATGCAATAGGTGTGCAGCACGTGCGGGGCGATGTCGCCGCGTTGCAAGCGGGCGGCGATGTTGTTCAATTCGAGCAGGTTTTCGAAGATGCGGCGGTGGGTGACGGGGTTGAACTGCGTCTTGCCGACGCGATCGAGCACCCCGTCGTGAAACGCGAGGTTCTTGAACGTGGTCATTGCCCGTGAGACCACGCGCCTGAGGTCGTTCCATTCCTCGGGTGCGTCGCGCAACGTGAGCAGATCGGTGAGCTGGTCGCGATA
>JBMTET010000055.1:0-6485 GCA_049433365.1 Ilumatobacteraceae bacterium
TCGACGAGGGGAGTGGGCACGGTGCCCGGGCAGATCGCGTTGACGCGGATGTTGTGCGGGCCGTACTCGACGGCCATCTGCTTCGTCAGGCCGATGACGCCACCCTTGGCCGCCGCGTACGACGCGATACCGGGAACGCCGATGAGTGCACCGATGCTCGACTGGTTGACGATCGAACCGCCGCCCGCTTCGATCATCATCGGCAGCAGGTAGCGGCTCGACAGCCATACGCCGGTGAGGTTGATCGCCACGACGCGCGTCCAGCTGTCCATCGTCACGTCGGCGGCACTGCCCGAACCGGCAACACCGGCATTGGCGTACACGATCGTCGGGTTGCCGAAGGTTTTTACCGTTTCGCGCACCATGTTCTCGGCGTCGGTTTCCGACGAGACGTCGGCGCGCACCGCGATCGCCTCGCCGCCGGCGTCCTTGATCGCTTTCAGCGTGGCGTTCGCGCCGTCGGGGTTGTAGTCGACGCACGCGACGCTCGCGCCCTCGGCCGCAAAACGCTTTGCCGCCGCCGCACCGATACCCGACGCGGCGCCGGTCACGATGGCGATCTTGCCGTTGAGTAGTCCGCTCATGTCATGTCTCCCTGTGTTCGATGTGTGGTTGTTGCGTGCGGTAAGTGCGTTCAGTTGCCGAGATGACGACCGATGTCGGCTTCACGAGCCTCGGTCTTCGGCCAGTGGGTGCGCTTGCGTTCGGCCATACGAGTCGGCAACTCGCGCAACGGCAGCACGTAGAGGAAGTTCACCTTGCGCTCGCGGAACTTCCAGCCCTCGTTGGTGCGCACGTAGGAGTCGTGGTAGCGCAACGCAATCCACACGGTGTCCCCGTCGATCGCCAGTTCGGCGTGCGCGCAGACGATGCCATGGGCGGCGTCGTCACCGTCGAGGAAGATCTCGTGGCTGTGCGGGTAGTGGTAAGTGGGGCCGAACTGGTTCGTGCGCTGTTCGTAGTAGTCGCGCACGGCCTTGCGGCCCGTGATGCGACCGCCGACGGTGTCGAACGTCGAGTCGGGCGCGTAGAGCATTTCGACGGCATCCCAGTCGCGGTCGTCGACGAGGCGACCGTACGCAGCGACGAGCGCCGCGATTTCCTGTCGATCCTCGAGTACGCGGATGCGCTTTTCCAACGAATCACTCATGACACTGCCCCCATGTGCAACCACCCCGACTGCGACGACCGGATCCGGTCATCGCTTGACAATGTACCCCGCCTTGTCGCGGTCCCAGGTATCGGCGGTGACGCCCTCGTCGCGCAACTTGTACTTCTGGATGCGCTGCGACGGCGTCTTCGGCAGTTCGGGCACCCAGCGAACGAACCGGGGTACCGCGAAGTGGGCCATGCGCGTGACGCAGTGGTCGAGCAGCTCGATCTCGGTGAGGCTGTAGCCCGGCTTCAGCACGACCGCGGCCATCACTTCCTCCTCGCCCAACTCCGAAGGTGCGCCGTACACGGCCGATTCGAGGACCGACTCGTGGGTGTTGATGACGGCCTCGACTTCGAAGCTCGACACGTTCTCGCCGCGGCGGCGCACGCAGTCCTTCATTCGGTCGACGAAGTAGAGGTAGCCCTCGTCGTCGAGCCTGCCGCGATCTCCCGTGTGGAACCACAGGTTGCGAAAGGCGTTCACCGTGGCCTCCGGCATCTTGTAGTACTCGTCGATCATGATCGACGGCTTCTTCGAGCGCACGACGATCTCGCCCGCGACACCCGCCGGCACGGGGTTGTCCTCGTCGTCGACGATCTGCAGGTCGTAGTACGAGCACACCTTGCCGCACGAGCCGATCTTGCGGTCGGTCTTCGTGTTCTGGGTGGCGATGGCGATCTCCGTCATGCCGTACACCTCGGTGAGGTGAAGGCCGAACCGCTTCTCGAAGGGCTCCCAGATGTCGACGGGGCACGGCGCACCGAACGCGTTGCGCACGGGGTTGTCGAGGTCGTCGGGTTTCTCGGGTTGCTTCCACAGCATCATGAGCAGCGCGCCCTGGTAGTTGAACGCGGTGATGCCCTTGCGGCGGCAGATGTCCCAGAAGCCGCTCGCCGTGAAGCGCTGGTCCATGACCAACTTCGCATCGGATTCCATTGCGCACATGACGCTCGTGTACTTCGCGTTGATGTGAAACAGGGGGAACGCGGTGTACAGCACGTCGTGCGACTCGTAACCGACGAGCCAGCGAAGGTGACGGGCGAGGTTGAGGTTCGCCTCGTGCGAGAGCACGACGCCCTTCGACGGGCCCGTGGTGCCCGACGTGTACAAAATGACGGACGGCGACGCGAACGTGAGTGCGGGGCGCGGCGGCGCGCCGTCGAGGTAGAGGTCGGACAAACGGTGCACGGTGACGTGCCTCGGGAACGTCGGCACGCCGAGGCCGCGGCCCTCGTCGTGGATGACGACGTGCTCGAGGTCGGGAAGGTCGCCCGCCACCTCGGCAATGCGCTCGGCGTACTCCTCGTCGACGACGACCGCTTTCGAGCCCGACTGCATGATGAGGTAGTGGAGGAGGTGACCGCGATTCGCGGTGTTGATCGGCACCTCGAGCACGTTCAACTTGCACATCGCGAACCAGACGTCGACGTTCTCGAGGCTGTTCTTCATCATCAACGCGGCACGGTCACCCTGCTTCAGACCGAGTGACGTGAGGCCCATTGCGACGCGGTCGCTGTCGACGTCGATGCCGCGGTACGTCTTCGGTCTGTCGACGATCTCGAGGGCGACCTTGTCCTCGTTGCGCGCTGCCTTGTGGCGGATCCACTCACCGATGGTGCGCGGGTCGTCGGGGTTCGGCACCCATGTGTCGCCGAGTGTCATCGTTTCACCTCGTATCCGATGGATTCGCGATCCCAGGTGTCGGTGGTGACACCCTCGGAGCGCAGTTTGTACTTCTCGACGCGCTGACTCGGCGTGCGCGGCAGCGTCGCGACGACGCGCACGTACCGCGGCACGGCGAAGTGCGCCATGCGACCCTGGCAGAAATCGAGCAATGCGACCGGATCGACGACGAATCCCTCTTTGGCGACGACGACCGCGAGCACTTCTTCCTCGGTGAGTGCCGACGGCACGCCGACGACCGCCGACTCGAGCACGGCCTCGTGGGTGTTCAGCACCTTCTCCACCTCCCACGACGAGATGTTCTCGCCGCGGCGGCGGATCGCGTCCTTCATCCGGTCGACGAAATAGAAGTATCCGTCCTCGTCCATGCGCCCGCGGTCACCGGTGTGGAACCAGAGGTTGCGGAAGGCACGCACCGTGGCCTCGGGCATCTTGTAGTACTCGTCGAACATGACACCCGGGAATTTCGGACGCACGACGATCTCGCCCTCGGTGCCCGGCGGGCAGACGTTGTCGTCCTCGTCGTGGATCTCGACGTCGAAGTACGGCACCGCGCGCCCGCACGACCCGATGCGGAACGACTCGACGGTGTTCATCGTTGCCGTGCCGAGTTCGGTCGACCCGTACACCTCGACGAGTTGCACGGCGAAGCGCTCCTCGAAATCGCGGTAGATCTCGATCGGTGCCGGGGCACCGTAGGCGCGGCGCACGGGATTGTCGGCGTCGTCGGGACGCACGGGCTGCTTCATGAGCATCATGAGCAGGGCTCCCATGTAGTTGAACGCCGTGACGTTCTCGCGGCGACAAAAGTCGAAGAAGTTGCTCGCCGAGAAGCGGTCGTGCATTACGCAGTCACCGTCGACGAGCCACGCCGGCAGCACGGTGGTGTAGCGCGCGTTGACGTGGAACAGGGGAAACACGGTGAAGAGCCGCTCGCCCCGCCCGTACCCCATGAGCTCGGAGACGTTGCGCGCGAGCACGAAGTTGGCCCGGTGCGAGAGCACGACACCCTTCGACGGTCCGGTCGTTCCCGACGTGAAGAGGATGACCGAGGGATCGGTGTCGCGGATGCGCACGTTCGGTGCCGTCGGGCGTCCGGAAGCGGCAAGTTCGGCGAAGCGGTGCACGGCGGCGGTCGTCGTTGCCGTGCCCAGTGCACCCGGGGTCGACGAGTCGGCATCGACAACGATGACGTGGCGAACGTGGGTGAGATCGGCGGCGATGGGCAGCAGGTGCTCGAGGAACCGGTTGTCGATGACGATCGCGGCGCACTCGGCCTGGTTGAGCAGGTAGGTGAAGAGATCACCGCGGTAGGCGACGTTGATCGGCACCTCGACGACCCCGATGCGCGTGAGCGCGAGCCACGTGACGAGGTAGTCGGCACCGTTCGGCAGCATGACGGCGCACGTTTCGCCCGCAGTGAGACCGAGACCTCCGAGCGCCTCGGCGAGTGCGTTCGCGCCCGAGTCGAGTTGGGCGAAGGTGAGTTGATCGCGTTCGAACTTGATGGCGACGGAGTCGGGATGCTCGTTCGCGCGCGCGGCAACGAGCGCCCCGAACGTTTGCTCCCCGCTGTACATGTCGTTGTCCCCCGAGTGTCGTGCGTGTCGCCGCCACGGTGAATGGCGATCGCGCCGGGCGCGCTGTCTAACCTTAGGCAACGCCGGCTGCGGGGCTCCACCCCGAGCCGTCGTGTCGGAGGGGGAGCGACATGACGACAGCTGCACGCGCATCGCTCACCGGTTTGCTGCGCGGCACGGGCGATCCCGAGGGCGAGTACGCGCTGCGTTACCCGCGCAACGAGCGGTCGATGCTGCGGGTGTTGCGCGATCAAGCCCGCGATCGCGCCGACCACACGTGGCTCGTGTGCGACGGTCGTGATCGACTCACCTTTGCCGAGGCATGGACGCTCGTGCGGCGCATCGGTGCCGCAGTGCGCCGCGACGCAGGCGTCGGCGCGCACGTCGCGCTGCTCATGCGCAACCAGATCGAGTTCATGCCGTGCTTCTACGGCGCACAGGTGAACCGGGGTGTCGCGGTACCGCTCAACGCGGAGAGCCGCGGCAAGCATCTCGAGTACCTCCTCGACAAGGGTGATGCGAGCGTGCTCGTCGTGCGCGACGAGTTGTTTGCCCGCCTTGCCGATGTCGAATCGCTGGGCAAGGTGCAGGTGGTCGTCGTCACCGGAAAGGCTCCCGACGAATCGAGCGTGCTCGGCGTGCCCGTCGTGTCGTTCGATCGATGGATCGAGGGATGCGGCGCAGAGGAGCCCGACGAGCTGCCGGCGTGGACGGATGCGGCCGTCATCCAGTTCACCTCCGGTACGACGGGTCGCGCGAAGGGCGTGCTCTTCTCCCACCATTACCTGTACATGGCGGCAGCGGTCGTCGCCGATTCACTGCGGCGCCGCGCCGACGACGTGCTCTTCACCCCGTTGCCCGTCTTTCACGTCGGCGGCCTGCACTTCATCGCCAACTCGTCGTTGCACGCCGGCTGCACCGCGCACCTCGTGTCGGCGTTCAGTCCGTCGAAGTGCTGGCAGCAGGTCGCGGACTCGGGTGCCAACTTCGCGATGATCCTCGGCCCGATGGTCGCCCTCGTGCACAAGGTGACCGAGACCGTTCCGCCGCACAACGTGAAACAGGTGTTCTGCGTACCGCGACCGCCGGCGTGCGAGGACTTCGAGCGTCGTTTCGGCGTCGAGGTGCTGTGGCAGGCGTACGGCATGACCGAGGTCCACCTGCTGCCCGCGCGTCTCGACTTGCTCCCCGACAAGCCGATGGGCACCCTCGGCAAGCCGGTGCAGTGGTGCGACTTCGGCATCGTCGACGAGAACGACAACCTGCTGCCGCCCGGCGAGGTGGGCGAACTCGTGTTCCGTTCGCTGCTGCCGTACGGAATGATCTCGGAGTACTACAAGGATCCGCAGGCAACCGTCGACGCTTTCCGCAACTTCATGTTCCACACCGGCGATCTGGCGACGTACGACGCCGACGGTGTGGTCTATTTCAAGGGGCGCAAACAGGACCGTATCCGGCGCCGCGGCGAGATGGTCGGGGCGATGGAGATCGAGCTGCTCGTGCTGCAGCACCCGCAGATTCTCGAGGCCGCCGTATTTGCGGTACCGTCCGAGATCGGGGAGGACGACATCAAACTCGACTTCGTGTCCCGCGAGACCGTCGATCCGGTGGAGCTGCGCGCCTGGTGCGAGAAGCAACTGCCGAAGTACATGGTGCCGCGCTACTTCGAGCAGCGTGAGTCGTTCCCGAAGACACCGAGCGAGCGCATCGAGAAGTACCGCTTCTCGCGAGACGCACTCGATCGACCCGAAGTTCACGATGCAGAAAGGAACCGAACATGATCACGCGATTGGGCATGGCGCCGCGGCTGGAGGGCCGCACGTACGAGGAGTTCCAGCACCACTGGCGGACGTCGCACGCCGACGCTGCGGGAAAGATTCCGAACTTGCGCCGCTACGTGCAGAACCACGCGGTGTTGCGTGACGGCGTTCCGGTGCTCGGGTTTCCCGGTTTCGACGCGTGCTCCGAGCTCGACTTCGACTCGGTCGAGTCGATGAACGAGGGATTCGGGTCGGAGGAGTACCAGGTGCGGGTGCGTGCCGACGAACGTGCCTTCGTCGAAAAGG
>JBMTET010000056.1:0-6314 GCA_049433365.1 Ilumatobacteraceae bacterium
GTGCAGGCGCTTTCTTCCGTGCAGGCGCTTTCGTGCGAACTGACGCCTTCTTGTGCGCTGAAGTCTTCTTCGGCGCAGACGCCTTCTTGCGTCGAGGCGTTGGCCCACCCACCTGTCGCGCACCCGCACGATTCCGAGCCGCATTGGGCTGCCGTGACGCACGGGCGCCACTGCGGGCCGGTCGTCGCGCGCCGCTCGACTGCGTCACTGCGACTCCGCCGCAAGTTCGTCGAGCCACCCGATCACCGTGTCGCGTACGTCGAGCGGTTCGAGCACCTCGGCTTTGTCCACCATGGCGAACAACCACAGGCGGAACGCCGACAGATTCGAGCACGGCACGCTGAAGACTGCGGAGCCGTCGTTCTCGTGACGGGCGATCGAACCCTCGCCGAACTCGCGCGCAACCTGCTTCACGAGCGATGCATCGACGCGAACCAGTGCGTGGGAATGCTCGTAATCACCGGCCGCGAGCATCTGACGTTCGGTTGGCACTGCCCGCAACAGGTCGATCCCTTTCGGCATCGTGAACGAGTTGCGCTTGCCAACGGCGACGTCGCCCTCGATGCGATCCACACGAAACACCCGTTGCGCCTTGCGCAGATGATCCCACCCGATGAGGTACCAGTAACCGCGCCTTGCGAGCATGCCGTGCGGGTCCACGGTGCGCTCCTCGCCCTTGTAGCGGTACGTGAGCGTGGCACGGGCAACGATCGCCGACATCACTTTGGCGAGATTCGGATCCTGAAAGGGAACCGTCACCCGGCCGAGCAGCGACTCGTCGATGCGCTCGACGCCGAGTTTCCACAGGGCCTGCTCCCCCTCCTGGGCGGCAAGGTGCACGGTGGCGACGGCAAGTTGCAGTGCCGACGTTTCGTCGTCGGTGAGCCCGACGTCGTCGAGTTCGTAGTTCGTACGTTGCACCGCATAAGCCGTTTCACCTGCTTGCGCACCCCCAAGAGTCACCATGTCGATGGGGATTCCCATCAATCGCAACTCCGCCTTGTCCCGCTCGAACTGCGCCCGCGCCGCCTCGTCCTTGTCCGAATACTGCCCCGCCAACTCGGCGCGAATTTGCTTCAACGTGATCGGCTGCGACCGGTCGACGAGCAGCGCAAGAAGGTTGAGCATGCGCTCGGCTGCGTCGATTTTTGTCGCCACTGCAATGGTGAGTGTAGTTCTGGCCGCTACGACGGTCGCGTCGCTACCGCGCTGCGCGCCAACGGCGATGCGACGCAACGAGCAGATTCGACGACGAGTCGCCGACGGACACGACGGCGGCACGCTCGGGGTCGCCGCTTTCCACGAGGACGTCCGCGACGTCTCGAGCCAGATTTTTGCCCAACTCGACTCCCCACTGGTCGAAGGAGTTCACGTTCCACAGGACGCCGCGCACGAAGGTTGCGTGTTCGTACAGCGCGAGCAACGCACCGATCGATTCGGGGCTCGCCTGCGCGACGAGCAGTGTCGTGCTCGGGCGATTGCCGGGCATGTGACGATGACCGGCCGGCACGCCATCGGGATCGACCGTCGAGCCGAAAGCCAGCGCGCGCGACTGGGCGAACATGTTGCTCACGAGGACGTCGTGGCGCCGTGAGGCATCCGGATCGTCGGCCACCACGCGGGCCGTTCGCGAAAACCCGACGAACTCCACCGGAACCGCACCGTGACCCTGGTGCAACGCCTGAAAAAACGCGTGCTGTACCGACGTGCCGACGCCACCCCACACCGTCGGCGTGCGTGCCACACCCGTTGCCCCGTCGCGATCCACCGATTTGCCGTTGCTCTCCATTTCGAGTTGCGCGAGATGCTCGGGAAGTCGCCTCAACGCACTGGCGTACGCCACAACCGCGCGTGCGGCATGATCGCGCACGACGCAGTTCCACCACTCGAGGCCGGCAAGAAGCACGGGAACGTTGTCGGCGAGCGGCGCGGTGACGAAATGACGATCCATTGATTCCATTCCGGCAAGCACCCGTTCGAACGTTGTCGGCGAATGCGCAACCGCGACGGCCAGCGAGGCAGTCGATCCGACGCAGAATCGGCCACCGACCCAATCCCAGAATTCGAACACGTCGAGAAAGGAGAGTCCGCTCGCGCGCGCGGCGTCGGGGCGCGCAGTGACTGCGACGAGTCGTTTGTCGGCGTGCGCGCCGAGCCAACGTGCAGCACGACGGGCATTGGTGAGCGTCTCCACGGTGCCGAACGTTTTCGAACAGACGATGACCAGCGTCGTCGCGGGGTCCAGGTCGCGGGTCTCGCGATGGAACTCGTACGGGTCGACGTTGACCAACCACCGCACCGGGATCTGCGGATCGGCGTCGGCGCACAACGCCTCGTACAGGGTTGCAGGACCGAGTTCACTGCCACCGATTCCGACGTTGAGGATCGCGCGAATAGCACCGAACCTTCCCGCGCGCACCGCTTCGGCAAATTCGTAGGCACGCCGAATTTCGCGCCGGGCCACCGTGCGGTGGGATTCCGACACTCCGAGTTCGTTCGACGTCGAACGCAGGGCAACGTGCAGCGCGGCACGATCCTCCGAAACGTTCACAGCGGCACCGGCGAACATTTCGTCGCGCCGCGACTCGACGTTGGCCTCACGGGCAAAGTCGACGAGTGCCGCGAGCACGTCGTCGGTGAGATGCTGTTTGGACAAGTCGAGCAGAAACTCCTCGTCGCCCAGAACGAGATGACGGGACAACCTGTTTGCGCGGCCCGGGTCGGAAGCGAAGAGATCGGCCAACGACGTGCCGGAAAGAGCGTCGTTCAGTTGGGCGAGCCGCCGTTGTGCGACATCAAGTGACGACATCTCCGCTGAATGCTACCGACCGGTGCCCGACGGTGTCCCCGCCGCGGGAGACGTAGCATCGGCAATTGCATGGCACCGGAACAGGCGTCGCTCGAAGCGACGAAACTGCGTGCCGGAATCGTCTCCGGATTCGGTGCGTACCTCATCTGGGGACTGCTCACCTTTTATTGGAAGGAACTAGCCGAGTTCAACGCGTTCGAACTCATCGGATGGCGCATCGTTGCCGCAACCGTGATTCTTCTCGTCGTCATCGCCGTGACCCGGCGCGGGGCGCCGGTCTGGGCGACTTTCCGTTCGCCAGGATTGTTGTGGCGTGTCGCGCTTGCCGCGTTGCTGCTGTCGAACAACTGGACGCTGTACGTGTACTCCGTCGTCAGCGAACAAATCATGGAGTCGGCTCTCGGATACTTCATCGCACCGTTACTGACGTCGCTCATTGGAGTCGTAGCGCTGCGCGAACCGCTGCGCCGTCCGCAAAAAGCTGCCCTGACACTCGCCGCAGTCGCCGTCGTCATCCTCACAGTCGGATACGGTCGCCCGCCGTACATTGCACTCGGCCTTGCGTTCACCTGGGCCATCTACGGTCTGCTGAAGAAGCGTGTCCCGCTCGGACCGCTCGAGAGCCTGACCACCGAAACTCTCGTACTCGCACCGGTTGCCCTCGTCATCGTCGTCATCGGCGCAATGCAGCCCACCGGAGTCGTTGCGACGGCGGGCACCGACGACTGGATCTTTCTCTCCTTTGCCGGCATCATCACCGCGGTTCCGCTGTTGCTGTTCGCCCGGGCGGCACTGCGACTACCGCTCACCGTGCTCGGACCGCTTCAGTACCTCGTACCAACGATCAACTTCCTGCTCGGTTGGCTCGTGTACGACGAGCCTCTCGACCGGGTGCGAATCGTCGGATTCCTGCTCGTGTGGATCGCGCTGTTCATCACCATCGGCGACTCGTTGCGCGCCCGGCGCAACGCCGTCGAGCTTTCCCAGCCCGGAACCTGAAAAGCGGCGCTACGTCGCCGAATGCACGGCGCGCACCAAACCTTCGCGCGCCATCACCTTCATTGCCGCAACGAGTTCGCCATGGCGAGCGCGATCCGTCACGGTCGTTGCCCACCGGGCAAGCCCGGCGATGAGGGCATTGAGTACGTCGCTCATGGCCTGCAAATCGACGTTCTCCGGCAACTCGCCGCGCTCGCTCGCCTCGGCACACACCCGACCCATGAGCTTGAAACCGCGGCCACCCATGTTGCGCATCGCCACCTGCAGCTCGGGGTGGTGCGCCTTTTCGGCGGCGACACCGACGACGAATGACGACAGCGTCGGATCCCGCTCACCGAGTTCGAACATCGCATCCAGCATCGCGTCGAAACGTGCAAGGAACGTCTCGTGGGCATCAACTGCCCGCTCGAGCGCCGAGTACACCTGATCTTGCACGTCGAGGAAGACTGCGACGTACATTTCGATTTTCGAGGGAAAGTAGTGGTAGATCGCCGCGGTCGTGATGCCGGCAGCGGCGGCAATTTCGCGGTTCGTCGTAGCCGTGAAACCTTTCGCCGTGAACGACGTACGGGCCTGCTCAAGAATTTCCGCCCGGGTGTCCACTGCATCCCCGAGACTGGGACGTCCGACGCGTCGGGCCATGCCGTGAGACGTTAGTGATCCACCCCCGCCGATGACGTGGCGGACCGACAATTTTCACCCGCGTGAAACATGGTTACGGGAGGAAGTCGCGAATGATGCGGGCCATGACCCGGGGTTGGTCTCCCTGCACGCTGTGACCGGCATCGGGGACCACGTGCACGTTCGCGTCGGGACGCCGACGAAGCAACTCGGCAACGTCACCATCGTCGACGACCGGTGACAGCGCACCACGCACGAGCGCAAGCGGACACGTCGTCGCCGCAAGAACGTCCCACAGACCCGCGGCAATCCGGGAACGATCGGGCTGGTCGGGGTGTCCACGACGGTCGTAGCGCCAGCGCCACGTGAGGTCGTCGAGCTGCACCGCATTGTGCAGAATGCCCCGACGCAACGATGCCTCCGAACGAGTCGGATTGTGCTCCATCGTGCGGCGCAGCAACTCGTCGAAGTTGGCAAAAGTCTGCGGTCCGTTGACGAAATCGGTGATCGCCTTGGCTTTGGCATCGGTGACACCGGGAGTGATGTCGACGAGAACGAGTCGGCGCACGAGATCGGGCCGCAATCCCGCCAACGCGAGCGACGTGAGTCCGCCGAGCGACATTCCGACGACCATCTCTGCATCGCCCGCCAGTGACTCGATGGCTCCGGCAATTTCGGCGGCCAGCGTTGCCGGCCGGTAGTCACCGTCGTCACGCCACGACGAGTGTCCGTGTCCGGGCAGATCGACGGCCAAGAGCGGCGTGGCGAGATCGAGCGCCACGGTGTCCCACGTATGGGCGTTTTGCGCGCCACCGTGGACGAGCACGACGCGTGGATCACCGACACCCCACAGCAATCCGCTCACCGTTTCGCCGCTGTGTGTGTGATGCGCAACGCGACGCACGAGCGGCGACGCCGACACACCCAAGCCGAACTCGGCAACGTTGTCGGCAAACAACCCGAACTCGTCGTAGTCGATGCGTTCCGACATTTCGGTCACGTGTCGCCGTCGATGTCGGATGTCGTTGCGGTGCTCGGGTCGGCGGGCGACGTCGTTGTGGTTGCCGCCGGGTCGATCGGCACCGTTGTCGGCACGGTGGTGTAGTTCGGATCCGGGCGATCGGCGGGCGGCAGCGGCGAACCGTACTCCTCGGGTTCCTTCACGCCGTCGAAAACGTAGATCCGGTCGCGGTACTCGACGAGTGACGGGAAGTAACGGGCCACCGACATCGGAATGCGAATGCAACCCTTCGATGCCGGCTTCAACGGAACGAGGATCGCGCCGTGAATGGCCAGACCCTGGTTGAAGTACACCGGGTTGTACAGCGTGCCGAGTTTCGTCTCGCGCGTTCCCAGGCGGCGGTTGTAAAACGTGAAGACGCCCGGAGTCGTCGTGGCGATTCCGCAGATACCCGTCTTCAACTGCTCACCCTTGGCGATCTGCTCGGGGCTGTTGTTACCCGGCTCGCCCGGGTCGATGACGACCTCTTCGCACCACGGCTGTTCGGTACCCGAAGAGATGTGCGTGACGAGCAGCGGTTGGCCGTTGGCGAGGAATACGACCATGACCTGTTCGGGCAGATACACCTCGACGTGACGCCCCGTGTCTGCGTTGCGACGGGGCGCAATGACGACGTCGTCTCGCATGACTTCCCACATCTCCGGCGTGACGGTGCCCGTCGCCTTTTCACGGGGCACGCCCATGACGAGTTTCTCGAACGCCCACAGTGCCTGCACCGTTCCCCGGCCGAGAACTCCGTCGATCGGGCCCGGATCGAATCGCAGGTCGGCGAGACGCTGCTGCACCATGCGTACGTCGTCACCTTGATCGCCCTCGGCAAGCGTGCGCTCGAGCGGGGTCGCCACCCTCTGCGGGGTCGTCACC
>JBMTET010000057.1:0-6131 GCA_049433365.1 Ilumatobacteraceae bacterium
ATAGAAGGCGCGTGTCAACGTCGTGTCAACAGGAGTGCTGTGAAATGGGGTGAAACGGCTCGCTCCAAGTGACGCAAACTCGTCAGTTTCTCGGTGCTGAGTGACCCCAATTGAAACCAAAAGTAACGAATTGGGTATTCCTAAACCGCAGGTCGCAGGTTCGATTCCTGCCGGGGGCGCCAGTTCGTTCGCTTCCTCCCGAGTGGGCCCGCTACTCGGCGAGTTACTTCGAAGTGGGAGCGCTGCGAGATTTGTCGCGCTCAGCGATCTCGCGCACCGTGGCTAGCCCGAAGACGAACCCCCCGGTCATCACGATGAAAAAGACTGCACAACCAACCGCGAATATTCCGCCCTGAGACATAATCAATCCCGCTTCGGAATCGCGTTTAGCAAGAAGAGGCCGAAAGACAAGATTGAAGGCACCCATATGCCGACGTAGATGCCGTTCAACTTGTCGTCAATGGATCCATCATTGGCAAAGTAGAGCCAGACGCTGAACACGAAACTCGCAAATGCAGCGATAACCGTGGTGATGCGTAGAACTGTTTCTGGTTTCATGTGGGCAACTGTACCTCACCCTTCGGACCAAGTGTGGCTGAAATGAATGACATTTCATCGTCCTGATCGCCATGAAGTAAAGACCGAGGATCGCAAATAACTGGCGACCACAGGCGAGGCAAAGTGCGCCAGACGTGCCAAAGACGGTCCCGCTTTGGATGTCACCGGACCTGCCAAGCAGCGAGATCATGTGCATTACCCCTGCCACTTCCGTTTCATTACCCAACTGGTGGGGTGCTCTGAACCCCGGATACCGACGTTGACGGGCATCACTTGACTTTGCATTGTCCGTGTGTCAATTGGTTCCCCTCGTTGATGAATAGCCTCGCGGGATACGTTGCAAGAGTTTTGTCGTGGTGGCTTGACGCTGGTCGTTGTTATGTGGCGCGGTCATGGTGGGTGTGGTGGCGCATCACGGGTTGAAGATGTCTCGGTTACGTATCGTCTGACGTGGCACGCAGCCCGGGTGCGGGGCACTGAGTCGATCGAGCACCACCCGCGCGGAGGTTTGACTAGTTGCGGCCGTGACGACGGCGCAGTTCGGCCTCGATGTCGATGCGTTCCGAGGAAATGCTCCATTGGAATTGCCAATACGGGGTACCCAGTTTTTGGGCAATCGACCATGGATGAAAGTTGATGCCGTGCACCCACCACAGTGCGTCGATCATGCAGGTCGCTGCGGAGCGGGACTCGCATCCCTCAGCTTCGCGAAAATGGGTCCAATTGCAGAAGTCATCACCCGCTTCGAATGGGGCCGCAAACCCCATGTCTCGTAGCAGTCGGCGTTGATGATCGGAATACGGTTCGTTACGAAACTGATCGCCCTGTACTTCGATCTGCAACCGCAAGTCGTCACGCCAGGCGTACTGCACAAACGGAGGATTGTCGAGCAACCTTCGAGAGTCGGTTGCATCATCCGCGGTCTCGTAAGCAAGCAGTGTGCCGCACGAGTAGCCGTCACGTACGTAACGGGCAAGTCGGTCGCGCACCCGATGACGACGAAGAACCGACGGCCCGAATTCGTCAGCTTTGCTGCTCATGTTCGTTCATGATGACGGCGGGGTGTTGGAAAGTAAGTGTGCGACCGCAGACGATCTGAAGCGACGAGTCGTTTTCCAAGACCCAGTTGGGGGTCGGATATCTGCGCGGGTGAGCGTTAGTTGGCTACAACTGCGACTGATCAACGCAGCGCAGGAAATCCGGTCCCGCATTCACCGGGCATAGTTTTGGATTTGCCGGGGCGAACATGCCGTCGCGGTTCTCCCAACCGGGCACGACCCAAGCGTGAAGCATCCAGAAATCGCCCCCGGCGATGTATGACCCCTCGCATGCATCCGGCCCCGTCGACCTTTCGCGAATTACCCATCCGGTGAGTGCGACACACAAGCCCGCATGACGGTGCCATTCATCGGACTTCCCGGTGAACCCTTCCGGTTCCTCGGGCGACTGCACCGCGTACGAGTAGCCGACGAGCACGGGAGGCGACTTGCTGTGATCGAACAACAACATCGACGGGTTGTCCGCGGCGAACGGCTCAAGAATTTGCGACCAGCGCACCCAGTGAGTTCCGATTCCGGGTGACGGCGACGTCGCGAGGACGTATCCGCGCGCGGCGGCCTTGTCGACGGAGTCAAAGTTGGCAATTGCCGCACGCGCCGCGACGAGCTCGGCGTCGAGCGCCGCTCGTTCGGACGGGCGAAGTTTGACGCGTGACGTCGATCCACCGTGTTGATGACCTTCGTGCTCATCGGCGGGCGGCCGCTCGGCGCCGGTTGCACCCAACGCGACGATCGCCTCAACTTCTTCGGCCGGCAGGGTGACGGCCCGAGCATCAACAACTTTTGGGGCAAAAAGAATGACACCATCGTTGCTGGAGGAAGGCTCATTTGCGGAAGAACCACCGCACGCTGCCGTCGCGATCAGCAGCACGACGCCAGTGACCCGACGCAACACCGTCACCAAGTCAGCACGCAATGCCATTGCGCACGAATCCTAGATGGGGCGCGAACGGTTCGAATCTCGATCGCTACGGCCCGCATGCCCGAGGCATTGATTGCATCGCGGTCGTACGCTCAGCACATGGGCAAGCGGATCTTGATCACCGGTGCGACCGGTTACGTCGGTGGCCGTCTTGCCCCCGCACTCATCGATGCCGGGCATGACGTCGTCTGTCTTGCGCGCGAACCCGAGAAGTTCTCGGGGATTCCGTGGTCTGCGCGCGCCACGATCGTCAAGGGTGACGTGCTCGACCGGGCAACGCTGGATGGTGCGTGCGTGGGCGTCGACACCGTGTACTACCTCGTGCACTCGATCGGAACGCACGGTGACTTCAGCGATTTTGATCGACGTGCCGCCGCGAACATGGTTGCTGCCGCTGCGTCGGCCGGGGTGAAACGAATCGTCTACTTGGGTGGAATCGTTCCTCCCGATACCGAGCTTGCCTCGAAGCACTTGGCGTCACGAGCCGAAGTGGGGCAGATTTTCCTCGATTCGGGAATTCCGACCGTCGTTTTGCAAGCCGGGGTGATCATCGGTTCGGGCAGCGCATCGTTCGAAATGCTCCGCTATCTCACCGAGCGACTGCCCGCCATGGTGACACCACGGTGGGTCGACAGCAAAGTGTCGCCGATTGCCATTCGAGACGTTCTGCGGTATCTCATTGCCGCCCTCGACTTGCCCGCGGACACGAATCGCCGATTCGACATCGCCGGCCCGGAGGTAATGACCTACCGCGACATGATGCATCGTTACGCCAAAGTCGCCGGACTCCGCAAGCGACTCATCGTGCCGATCCCCGTGCTCACACCGCGATTGTCGAGCCACTGGGTGAACATCGTGACTCCGGTGCCGAAAGCCATCGCCCAGCCCTTGGTTGAGTCGCTGCGCAACTCGGTCATTCCCCGCGAGCACGATCTGCAGGATCTCGTCGGGTTGACTCCTCTCGGCTACGACGATGCGGTGCGACTCGCGCTGCAAAAAATCCAGCAGGGGTCGGTGGAGACCCGGTGGTCGGATGCTTCGTGGCCGAACGCACCGTCAGATCCGCTGCCGAGTGATCCCGCCTGGGCCGGTGGTGATGTCGAGCTCGATGAGCGAGACCGCCACGTAGATGCAGCACCAGGTGATGTATGGAGAGTGGTGGAGGGCATCGGCGGCGAGAGAGGGTGGTACTCGTTTCCACTTGCATGGGCCGTGCGTGGATTCCTCGACCGACTCATTGGCGGAGTTGGCTTGAGGCGCGGGCGCCGCCACCCCGATGAATTGCACGTTGGTGAGGCACTCGATTTCTGGCGCGTTGAAGCGTTGGAGAAGGGGCGACTGTTGCGACTTCGTGCCGAAATGCGACTTCCTGGCCATGCATGGCTTGAGTTTCGTGTCGAACCCGACGGTGTCGGATCGCGAATCTTTCAACGAGCAGTGTTCAAACCGCGGGGGATCGCCGGCAAGCTCTACTGGTGGTCCGTGTGGCCGTTCCACGGAATCGTCTTTGAGGGAATGCTCCGCAACATGTCACGGACGGCCGAATCGCAACTGAACGATGCGAAGTTAGGCGTGAAGGAGTAACGGCCAACGCCCCGTTGGCTGCCGTAAGCGGACTGCTGTGTCCAGCAACACCGGCGGCTTCCGGAAATTCATTCACAATCCCGAAACACAAGGGAAACCCGCAAGGAATGAGGCCGTTCTACCGTTCCATGCGGTGCCAAGTCAGCGTCGCCTGGGCACGGTTGCAGATCGTCCGTGCGGCTGATTTTTGTCGTTGCGGTCGGGCAATCACCGATCACCTCCCATACGTACAAGGAGTTTCCATGATGAAACGGGCACTAGCAGCTACGACAGGCGCGATGGGGGTGATTCTGCTGGGAGCGTCTCCTGTATTGGCCGAAGAAGCCACGCCCATCGCACTCGATGACACGCAAATGATCCTCGACAACACGTTCGTGTTTCTCGCCGGTGTGCTCGTCATCTTCATGCAAGCAGGATTCGCCTTGCTCGCAGCAGGTCTGACTTCGGCAAAGAACGTCGCCAACATGATGATGAAGAACATGATGGACATGGCACTTGGTGTTCTCGTCTTCGGACTCGTGGGCTATCACATTGCCTACAGCGGCAGCAGCTTCTTCGGATTCAGCTGGCTGTGGGGTGGATACGAAGCGGCACCAACGACTGACTACTCGTTGATGTTGCCCGTCGACTTCTTCTTCCAGGCGGCATTCGCCGCGGCAGCGGCAACGATCGTGGCCGGAGCGATGGCGGGTCGTACCCAGTTCAAGGGCTACATGATTTACACGGTGTTGCTCACTGGTCTCATCTACCCGATTGTCGTCAACTGGCAGTGGGGCGGTGGCTGGCTCTCGGAGCTCGGCTTCCAGGACTTCGCCGGCTCGACGCTCGTTCACTCGGTCGGCGGCTGGGCCGCCCTCATGGGCGCGATCATCGTCGGACCCCGAATCGGGAAGTTCGGTCCCGACGGCAAGCCGCGAGCCATTCCGGGTCACAACATGGTGCTCGCCATCACGGGTGTGTTCATCCTCTTCGTCGGTTGGTTCGGGTTCAACCCCGGCTCGCAGCTTGCAGCCGATGTCGAGGTACCCCGTATCGCGGTGAACACCTTGGTTGCGGCAGCAGCTGGTGGTGTCGCAGCGATGATCGTCAGCTGGATGAAATTCAAGAAGCCCGACGTGTCGTTCGCCGGCAACGGAATCCTCGGTGGTCTCGTGTCGATCACGGCAGGTGCATGGGCCCTCGACGGCTTCATGTCGGTCGTGGCCGGTTTCATCGGCGGAATCATCGTCACCTTCTCGGTGCTTCTGCTCGAGCGTCTGCGCGTCGATGACCCCGTTGGTGCGGTATCGGTGCACGGTGTGTGCGGTGCCTGGGGAACGATCGCCGTGGGTCTGTTCGCAAACGGCAATGCGCCGTTGCTCGACGAAGGATCCAACGGACTCTTCTTCGGCGGTGGAACCGAGTTGCTTGTCAATCAGGTGATCGGTGTGGTCGCAGTTGCCGCGTTCGTCATCGTCACGACGGGCATTATGTTCACCATCATCAAGAAGATCGGACTCTTGCGAGTCACCGAAGAAGAAGAGATGGCCGGACTCGACATCGCCGAACATGGCGTTGCCGGATACGGCCCCGACGTTCTGCCCTCGTTGGTCGGAACATCCTCCGGAGGTAAGTGATGAAGGCAATCACCGCAATCATCAAGCCGTTCAAGCTTGATGACGTCAAAGAAGCCCTGCGTACCGCGGGCATCCAGGGACTCACCGTCTCTGAGGTGCGTGGATTCGGTCGTCAGGGCGGACACACGGAGACCTACCGCGGTGCGGAGTACAAGGTCGAGTTCATCCCCAAGGTGCGCCTCGATGTCATCGTTGATGACGCCGATGCCGACCGGGTGGTGGATGCGATCAAGGCAGCCGCATCAACCGGAAAGATCGGAGACGGCAAGATCTGGGTGACCAGCGTCGATCGTCTCGTTCGCATCCGCACCGGCGAGGAAGGCAACTCCGCCGTATAAGTCATCTCCTTGAGTGACACGCGAGCCCCGGGCCACCGAAAACTCGGTGGCCCGG
>JBMTET010000058.1:0-6105 GCA_049433365.1 Ilumatobacteraceae bacterium
TCGACTCTTCCTTCGTCTTGAAGTTCTCGGGATCGTCGAGCACCTCAACGTCGCGGTTACCGAGGATGTTGGTGGAGTACCAACCCGACAAACCGAGCATGCGGGCCTTCAACATCGGCGCGATGACGGTCTTCACCATGGTCTGGCCGGTCTTGAAGTCCTTGCCGCTGATGGCGACGCCACGCTCGATGGCGAGGTCGCGCAACACGGGGGTGTCGACGGCGAGGTTCGGCGCGCCGTTGGCGAACGGAATTCCCTCGAGAATTGCCGCGTACGCGTACAGCATCGACGGCGCGATCGTCGGATCGTTGGCATCGATCGCCTTCTCGAAAGCAGCGAGGTCGCGGTGTGCCGGACCCGGCTCGATGAACTTCTCGGTGCTCGCGCACCAGATCATCACCATGCGCTCGACCTTGTTCGTGTCGCGGAAGCGGTGGATGTCCTCGCGAATGGCATTCAACATCGCCCGCTTGTCGACCGACCCCATGACGTTGCCGGCATCGATGTTCTTCACGTACTGGCGATCGAATGCAGCCTTCATCGGGCGGATCGAACGGAGCGTGTCGGCGATGCCCTCGATGTGCTTGGGGCCCTCGAGCACGCCGGCGCGCTGGGCGGCGACGTAGGCGTCATCCGGAAACGGATCCCAAGCGCCCCAGACGATGTCGTCGAGCGAGGCAAGGGGGACGAAATCCTTGATCAGCGGCGAGCGGTTGTCGGTGCGCTTGCCGAGGCGGATGGTGCCCATCTGGGTGAGCGAACCGACCGGGGCGGCCAAGCCGCGCCGCGCCAGTTCGACACCGGCGATGAGGGTGCTCGACACGGCTCCGAGCCCCACGGTGAGCACACCGAGTTTGCCGGTGGCGGGGGCGATCGTGCGAGGTGATGACTGCGAGGACGGGCTCATGAATGCTCCTTGGGCGCTCCGTATCGGAGGCTCGTCAAGCCTATGCCACGCCCGCACCGCGGGATTGCTCATCGGCGTTCGCCCTAGCGTGAAGGCGATGGCATCACCAGCGCGTACCGCCGGCGGTGCGCTGCTGCTCGACGGAGTGGCGTTGCGCGATCTCACGGTGAAAAAAGTTGCCGAGCAGGTGCGCACACTTGGTGCCACGCCGACCTTGGCGACCGTGCTCATCGGTGACGACGCACCGTCGCAGGTGTACGTGCGCAACAAGCATCGCCAGGCACAACTCGCGGGGATGAACAGTCGCAACGAAACGTTGCCCGCCGACGTGTCGCAGGACCGCGCCGAAGCACTCGTGCGTTCACTGGCCGACGACCCCGCAGTGACGGGAATTCTCGTGCAACAACCCGTGCCGGGTCATCTCGACGGTGAAGCGTTGCTCGCGCTCATTCCGCCCAACAAGGACGTCGACGGTTTGACGGTGGCGTCGATGGGACGCCTCATGCGCGGTGAGGATTCGCTCGTGCCGTGCACACCGTTGGGGGTGTTGCGGTTGCTCGAGCATTACGGTGCATCGACTGCGGGTGCGCGGGCCGTCGTCGTCGGGCGTTCGTCTTTGGTCGGAATGCCGCTCGCGGTATTGCTCGCGCGCAAGGGCATCGACGCCACCGTGACGGTGGCGCACAGCCGCACCCGCGACCTCGCGGCGGTGTGTCGTGAAGCCGACATCATCGTGTCGGCCACGGGGCAGGGTCGCAGCATTGGCCGCGATCACGTGAAGCCCGGTGCCTGGGTGATCGACGTGGGCATTTCGCGCACGAGCGACGGATTGGTCGGCGACGTCGACTTCGACGCGGTGCAGAGCGTTGCCGCCGCGATCACGCCGATGCCCGGCGGTACGGGCCCGATGACCGTGGCGTGTTTGATCGAAAACACGTTGACGGCGTGGCGTTTGCAACGCGCCGGTTGAACCTCGCGACGCTAACCCGCTACTTCGATGCAACCTCGTTGAGCAGCATCGCCGTCATCTGATCACGCACCGATGCGCGCGAGACGTGCTGGACACGGCGCAGGTGATCCCACATTTCGAACGACGTCATTGCCTCGATGCGGGCAATGCGCGCCTCGGCGTCGGCAACTTCGCGCAGCTCGACGGCGAACGCAGTCGTGGTCTGGCGCGACAGCGCGGTACGCATTCGCTGGATTGCCTGCTCGACGACTTTCGAGTTGCGCGCCGAGGCGTGGTGGCGGATACCGCGTTGGATCGGTGCGACGTTCGACCAGTACGCATCGCGTCGCTCGACGAGTTCGCGCACCCGTTCGTACAGCGGCAGGCCGAGGGGAATCGGCTCGAGCAGCACGGCGGCACGTCGCGCCTGGCGTTGGATCATCGCCGCATACAACGACTCCATGTCGTTGTAATGCTGAAAGACCGAGCGCACCGACACACCGGCGCGTTGCGCCACCTCGCGCACGCTCGGTGATTCGGTGCCTTCGCAGAGCAAGTCGATGAGCGCATCGGCGATGCCGGTGCGGGTGCGCATGGCCCGCGCACGCCGCCCGTCAATGTCGGACGGTGCACCAGGGGGTGGATTGTGCAGTCGTGTACGACGAGTGGCGGTGGCCCGGCCGGACGCGGCTGCTTGCGCTGCTTCCACAATCTTGCACTGTAGGTGCAATCGTTCACGAGAGCGCAAACTGCGGCATCGGGGTTGAATCCTTTGTCTGACAAGGGTTTGGCAGTATTCGAGGGCGACCCGGCACTGCACGGGGTATCCCTCGATTGCACGGGTGCGACGTCATTCGTAACACATCGCGGCGCGGTCCGGCGGGGCCATCGGTGCTGCGGGGGCGTGAGCGTGCGGGCGATGCGAGGTGCACCGCACCTCACATCGATGTGATTTTTCGGCGGTGTGAAACGCCGTTGACGATCCCGGCGTTTGCACCGTTGCGTGCTGCCGTGACGACAGCGCAACGTGCCCAACTCGTGCGACTCGCATCACAAATACGTGACGGGGACACCGTGACGTGCACCGGAACCGCGGGTAGAGGTCCGGCGACGACGATGCGGCGTCTGGCCCGCGAGCGCGCGCGAGCCGCCTGCGCGGTACTTGCTGCAGCCAACCCCGGGCTGCGCACTCGGGTGCAAGTGGCATGGTCGGCGCGGGAATCGGGCGGGACCGCCGCGGCCCGCCAAGTGCGCATCGCCATCAGCCCACGGGGCTGACGGCATGTGCCGGTCTCGCAGGACCGGTGGCAGATTGTCGGCCGAGGTTGTGATGACCCGCGTCGCCCTGCCACACTGAAAGACGTGATGACGAGCCTGCGCCGTACAGCCGCCGTGCTCGTAGTACGTCTCTAGACGCACGCCCGATCGCGTGCGTCCACCTCCCCTCGGGGAGGTTTTTTTGTGCCCGCGATCTTGCATCACACCGCAAGAGCCAAATCACCACAACTACCGCGAGACTGAAAGACAAGGGGAGACGATGACGGAGAAAATCACCGGCGCACAGGCCTTGATCCGCGCGCTTGAAAAAGAAAACGTCGACGTGATGTTCGGACTGCCCGGTGGATGCATCCTGCCGGTGTACGACCCGCTGCTCGATTCGAAAATTCGTCACATTCTCGTGCGCCACGAACAAGGCGCCGGCCACATGGCCGAGGGTTATGCACACGTCACCGGCAAGCCGGGTGTCGCCATGGTGACCAGCGGTCCGGCGGCAACGAACATGGTGACGCCGTTGTGCGACGCGTACATGGACTCGATCCCGATGGTCGCGATCACCGGTCAGGTGTCGACGCACGCCATCGGCACCGACGCATTCCAGGAGTGCGACACCGTCGGCATCACTCGCAGCGTGACGAAACACAACGAGTTGGTGATGTCGGGTGACGACATTCCGCTCGTCGTGCGCCAGGCGTTCCACATCGCAACGACGGGTCGCCCCGGTCCGGTGCTCATCGACCTGCCCAAGGACGTGCTGCAGAACCAGATGACCTGGCACTGGCCGACCGACGACGAGGTGCGCGCCAGCCTGCCCGGTTACCACCCGACGACGAAGGGTCATCCGAAGATGATCAAGGAGGCGGCTCGACTCATCTTGTCGTCGCAGCGTCCGGTGCTCTACGTCGGCGGTGGCGTGTTGAAGGCGCGAGCCGCGGAGGCGTTGCGCGAACTCGCCGAGCTCACGCAGATTCCCGTCGTCACCACGTTGATGGCGCGCGGTGCGTTCCCCGACGACCATCCGCTGTGCCTCGGCATGCCCGGAATGCACGGCACGGCAACGGCCGTCACGGCGATGCAAAAGAGCGACCTGCTCATCGCACTCGGCGCGCGATTCGACGACCGCGTCACCGGCAAGGTGCCGGCATTCGCCCCCGAGGCGAAGATCATTCACGTCGACATCGACCCGGCCGAGCAAGGCAAGGTGCGTCGTCCCGACGTGCCGATCGTCGGTGACTGCCGTTTGGTCATCGAAGAAATCGTCGTGGCGATCAAGGAACTCGTCGCCGGCGGAATCACGCAGGTCGACATCACGCCGTGGCGCAGCCGCGTCAACGGGTGGAAGGAACAGTTCCCGCTGCACTACGAACAGAGCGCTCCCGGCGATGCGTTGAAGCCGCAGTTCTGCCTGGAAAAAGTGCGCGACGGTGCGCCCGAGGGCACGATCGTCGTCGCCGGCGTCGGTCAGCACCAGATGTGGACCAGTCAGTACTGGAACTTCAACCATCCGTACACGTGGGTGAACTCGGGTGGTCTCGGCACGATGGGTTTTGCGGTTCCCGCGGCCATTGGTGCCAAGGTTGGTCAGCCCGACAAGACCGTGTGGGCGATCGACGGCGACGGTTGTTTCCAGATGACCGCGCAGGAACTCGTCACCGCGTCGCTCGAAAACATTCCGGTGAAGATCGGCATCCTCAACAACTCGTACCTCGGCATGGTGCGCCAGTGGCAGGAGATGTTCTACGACGAGCGTTACAGCGAAGTGAACCTCTCGGGCACGCTGCCCGACTTCGTGAAGTGGGCCGAGTCGATGGGCTGCGTCGGCATTCGCGTCGAGGCACCCGAGGAAGTCGAGGCGGCAATCGACAAGGCGAACTCGATCAACGACCGACCCGTCGTCATCGACTTCCGCGTCGCCGCCGAGGAAAAGGTGTTTCCGATGGTCGCCGCCGGTCAGAGCAACGACGACATCATGTTGCACCCGGCGCAAAACGCACGACGCGAGTTCCTCCGATGAGCGGCAACAACCCGTTCGGGCAGGACAGTTCGCACCACGTTCTGTCGGTGCTCGTGCAGAACCGACCGGGTGTGCTGGCACGCGTGGCGGCGTTGTTCGCTCGCCGCGGCTACAACATCTTCTCGCTGGCCGTCGCCCCGACCGACGACCCGGACTACAGCCGCATCACCATCGTCGTCGATTTGCAGAGCGCACCGCTCGAGCAGATGACCAAGCAGTTGTTCAAGCTCATCGACGTGGTGCGGATCAGCGAGCTCGACCCGCGCCGCAGCGTCGAACGCGAGCTGCTCGTGGCCACGGTCGGTGCTACGCCCGAGCAGCGCGGTCAGGTCGTCGAGTTGACGAACATCTTCGAGGGCAAGATCCTCGCCGTCGGCAACGACGCACTCACCGTGAGTTTGGACGGCAGCCCCGACAAACTCGATGATTTCATGGCGCTCCTCGACCAGTACGGGATCATCGAATCCCAACGCACCGGTCGGGTGGCGCTGCCAAAATTGGATCGCTCGGCCAAACCCCGTGCGCTCCGTTCAACCAAAGGAAAGGCCAGCTGATGCCCGCAAACGTTTATTACGACAAGGACGCCGACGTCTCGCTCATCAAGGGCAAGAAGGTCGCCGTCATCGGTTACGGCAGCCAGGGTCACGCCCATGCGCTCAACCTCAAGGATTCCGGCGTCAACGTCGTGGTCGGTTTGCGCGACGGTTCGGCCTCGGCAGCCAAGGCGAAAGCGGCCGGCCTCGAGGTGAAGTCGATCGCCGATGCGGCGAAGTGGGCCGACGTCATCATGTTGCTCGCGCCGGACACCGAGCAGAAGAAGATCTACGACGAGCACATCAAGCCGAATCTCACCGACGGCAAGGCACTCGCGTTCGCGCACGGGTTCAACATCCGTTACGAGCGCATCCTTCCGCCGAAGGGTGTCGACGTCATCATGATCGCGCCGAAGGGCCCCGG
>JBMTET010000059.1:0-6069 GCA_049433365.1 Ilumatobacteraceae bacterium
ACGCGGCGCACCACAGGCACCGGGGATGCCGTGGTGAGAAGCGCGATGGTCATTGCGAATACCAAGAGCGCTGCCGTGCCGCGGATGGGGGATCGCAACCCGTTTCGATGATGCAGTGGCAAGTGTCGGTACCTCCGTGCGTCGTGCGCACGCAGGTGTGTGCCGCCACCGGGCAGCAGCGACGTGATCGAATCGTTCAGATTGGACCTTCGTCCGGGGATGTCCGGCGGGCGAAGGGTTCGTCAGCACACTGCGCGCAACGTGTGGATCATCTCGATCGTGCCGAGAGCCGCTTCGAATCCCTTGTTCGTTTCGTCGGGGCGCGAGCGAGCGTTGGCTTGCTCGACATTTTCCACCGTGAGTACACCGAAACCGACCGGAATCCCCGTGTCGATCTGGACGCGCATGATTCCCTCGGCACACGGTCCGGCAACGTATTCGAAGTGGCTCGTCTCACCGCGAATGACGGCGCCCAGAGTGACGAGTCCGTCGTAGCGACCCGACGTTGCCATCGTGTTCGCCACGAGCGGAATCTCGTACGCACCGGGGACCCATGCCACGGTGACGTTGTTGCGCGGAACACCGCACGACTCGAGTGCGCGGGTGGCGCCGTTGAGCAGTGCATTGACGACGTACTCGTTGAATCGGGAGCACACGATGCCGATGCGCAGTCGCTTGTTCACCCGTGCCGACTGCGTTGCGGAATCGTCGAATCGATGAATTTTCACGTCAGTCTCCTCCGTTGAGCAGATGTCCCATGCGGTCGCGTTTCGTGCGCAGATAGTCGGCGTTCTCCGCCGTGCGTCCGACCTCGAGTGGCACGCGCTCGACCACGCTCAACCCGTACCCGGCAATGCCACCGTATTTCGCCGGGTTGTTCGTCATCAGGCGCAACTCGCGTGCGCCGAAATCGGCAAGAATTTGTGCACCGATGCCGTACTCGCGGCTGTCGACGGGAAGGCCGAGCTTCACGTTTGCATCGACGGTGTCGAGGCCCTCATCCTGCAACGAATAGGCGTGAATCTTGTGGCCGATGCCGATGCCGCGTCCTTCGTGGCCGCGCAGGTACACGACGACACCGCGGCCTTCGCGGGCGATCGTTGCCATTGCCTCGTGCAACTGCGGACCGCAGTCGCAGCGTCGACTGGCGAACACGTCGCCGGTGAGGCACTCGCTGTGCACGCGGGTGAGAACCGGGCGTCCATCGCCGATGTCACCGAGCACGAACGCAAGATGCTCGATGCCGTCGAGGGTGGAGCGGTATGCGACGCATTCGAAGGCACCCCACTGCGTGGGTACGCGGGCCGAACTCATGCGCTCGACGAGACGTTCCTTGTGGCGGCGGTAGTCGATGAGGTCGGCGATCGACGAAATGAGCAGCCCGTGCCGGCGGGCAAACTCGATCAACTCGGGCAAACGCGACATCGTTCCGTCGTCGTTCTGAATCTCGCAAATGACCCCTGCAGGTTGACAGCCGGCCATGCGGGCAAGATCCACCGACGCTTCGGTGTGGCCCGCACGCTTCAGTACACCGCCTTCACGGGCACGCAACGGAAACACGTGACCGGGTCGGGCGAACGCTTCGTAGCCGACGGCCGGGTTGGCGAGTGCGCGAATGGTCGCGGCGCGATCGGCCGCCGAGATGCCGGTGGTCGTTCCCTCGAGCAGGTCGACGGACACGGTGAACGCGGTGCGGTGGCTCTCGGTGTTGTGGTCGACCATCATCGGCAGACGCAGATCGTCGCAACGTTCGCCGGTGAGCGGCGCCACGACAACACCCGAGGTGTGACGCACGATGAACGCAATTTTCTCGGCGGTGACGTGTTCGGCCGCCATGATGAGGTCGCCCTCGTTCTCGCGATCCTCGTCGTCGACCATGACGATCAACTCGCCGCGACCGATGGCGGCAACCACTTCTTCGATCGGTGCAAAGGCTGGGTGGCTGGTCATCGTTGGGGCTCCGGTGTGGTGGGGTCGGCGGCATCGACGACGATCTCAACGTCGCGCCCGAAGGTGTTGACGCCGCGGAATCTGCCGCGCATGACGTCGCCGAGAACTCCGTGCGCATCGCCGACGAACGCGGGTACGCGCTTGCCGGGTTCGGCAATGGTGGGCGCGATGTGGAAGACGTAGCGGTTGACGAGACCCGCTTCGTGGAACGACGTGGCAACGCGTGCGCCACCTTCGACCATCAGCTGAATGACGCCGTCTCGCCCGAGTTCGTCGAGAAGGTCGTGTAACGACCCCGACCACTGCGTGCACGGATGAATGCGCGCGCCTGCGGGAGCCGTGCCGAGCACGATGCGCCGCGGTGACGGACCGTCGACCTCGCGCACAGTGAGCTGCGGATCGTCGGCACGCACGGTGCCGGCACCGACGAGAATTGCGTCGCTCTCGGCCCGTAGTTCGTGCACCCGACGACGCGCTTCGGCACCGGTGATCCACGGCGACTTCGCATCACTCGAGGTGATCGATCCGTCGACGGTCATCGCCAACTTCAGCATCACCCACGGTCGCGAAGTTCGACGGTGGTGCAGATACGGGCCAAGTTGTTCGGTGATCTCGTCGTGCATCACGCCGGCGAGCACGTCGACACCGGCGGCTCGCAGCCGATCGATGCCGCTGCCCGACACGCGCGGATCGGGATCGTGCACACCGACAACCACGCGACGAATTCCCGCGGCGATGATCGCTTCGGTGCACGGGCCGGTGCGTCCCGTGTGGTTGCACGGCTCGAGCGTGGCGTACAGCGTGGCGCCACGGGAAGCGTCGCCGGCTTGCTGCAATGCATGAATCTCGGCGTGCATGTTGCCGGGTGCGTGGGTGTGGCCGACGAAGCGGCGGCCGTCTGCGGCAACGACGACGGCGCCGACCCACGGGTTGGGCCGGCTGATGAGACGCGCGCGCGATGCGGCAAGCATCGCAACACGCATCAACTCGTCGTCGATGTGTTGCATGTACCTTCCTGCTTCCATCCGGACTGTCACCGTCGGCCCCGGAGTTTCACCGAGTCAGTCCCGCACCGCGAGGTGAGGGAGTCGCGGGCTGTACCGCCGATAGGGAATTGCACCCAACCCTGCAAGAAATTCGTCTTGTGGCCCCGCCTCGCGGCGGTGCGACGCTCAGGCTACCGACACGGCGACACGGCGGGCTTCGGCGAGTGTCAGGGCAACGACGGCACCGATGACGAGGGCCGCCCCGAGCACCGTTCGCCCCGACAACGTTTCGGCGAGAAACACGACACCGGCGACGATCGTGACGACCGGTTCGACGGTTGAAGCAACCGCGGTGGGTCCGGGACCGACGCGCTTCATCGCGGCAAAGAACGCACCCATCGACATGATCGTGCCGACGACGGCGATGACGAGAACGTTGCTCCATCCCAGCACCGACTGCGGAAAGGCGAAGTTCAGGCTCGCCACCGGCAGTGCCCACATCACGACGTACCCGGCGAGCGCGCCGAACAAAATGACGGTGAGTCCGGTGATGCCGTCGTAGCGCGGCATCACCCGCGACGACAGCACGACGTAGAACGAGTAGGTCACGGCACCGGCGAGCGTGAACGCGACCCCGTCGGCTTGTGCGCCCGACACGCTTCCGGCGGTGAGGGCGACACCGGCCACCGTGGCGACGAGGCACACCGAGATGATGCGATTGGGTCGGTGACGCAACAGGAACCATGCGAGCAACACCGTGATGACGGGGAAGCAATAGAAGATGACGGAGACGAGCCCGCTCGGCATGCGTTCGATGGCACCGAAGTAAAAGAACGACTGCATGCAAAAGCCGAAGAAGCCGAGCAGGAAAATCTGCAGCAGGTCGGTGCCGCGCGGCCACGGCAGTCGCCCCACCCGCACCGTGCGCACGGCGAGCAACAACGGAGCGGCGATGGCGAACCTGGCGAGCATCAGCCCGCGGCTGTTCGCGCCGTCGTCGTAGGCGTACATAGAAAACATCGGGTTGATGCCGTACAGACCGGCCGAAGCGAGGGCCAGTGAGATACCGACGACGCGCGGGTTACCGCCCACGTTGCGCCTTGGCGCGATCGGCGCGAATCACCTGACGGAACACCACCGTAAATATGACGGCGAGGCCGATGATGATCAGGCCGAACACTGCGAACTGCAGTCCGCCTCCGCGATCACCGGCCTGTTCGGGCTCGGTGCCGCAACCCGGCTTGGGCAGCAAGCCGATGCACTGCGACGGCTCGTTCTCGAGGTCGTATTCGAAGTCGGGGGGCGGTGTGTCGTCGTTGCGCGGCACGGTGAGACGATGCATGCGGCATTCAGTCTCGCACGAGCGGATCGACGTTTCGGTGCGGGAACTACTCTCGTGACCAATGGCGCGCCCATCGACCGTCCTCGTTGTCGACTTCGGCGCCCAGTACGCCCAACTCATTGCCCGCCGGGTGCGCGAAGCGCGGGTGTACTCCGAAATCGTGCCGCACCGGATCACCGCGGCCGAAGTGGCTCGGCGGCAACCCGCGGCGATCATCTTGTCCGGCGGTCCGAAGAGCGTGCACGTCGACGGTGCGCCGCAACTCGACCCGGCGATTTACGACCTCGGCGTTCCGATACTCGGCATCTGTTACGGCAGCCAGCTCATTGCCCAGCAACTCGGCGGCACCGTCGAGCGCGGTGATCGCGGTGAGTACGGTCGCACCACGCTCACTCGCAGCGGCGAATCGCGGCTGCTCGCCGAAGTGCCGACAACCGCCGACGTATGGATGAGCCACTTCGATGCCATCACCCGGGCGCCCGCGGGATTTCGCGTGACCGCCTCGACGAACGAGGCGCCCGTGGCGGTGCTCGAAAACGACGAGCGTCGGGTGTGGGGTGTGCAGTACCACCCGGAAGTGGTGCACTCCCAAGCAGGTCAGGCATTGCTCGAAACGTTCCTGTACGACTGCGCCGGAATCGCACCCGAGTGGACGATGGACTCGATCATCGAGCGGCAGGTCGCCGCGGTGCGTGCCCAGGTGGGAGACGCGCGGGTCATATGCGGTCTGTCGGGTGGGGTCGACTCGGCGGTGGCCGCGGCCCTCGTGCACCGGGCCATCGGCGCGCAACTCACGTGCATATATGTGGACACGGGGTTGATGCGCGAGGACGAGAGCGCCCAGGTGGTGGAAACGTTCCAGCGCAACATCGGCATCGAGCTCATCCACGTCGATGCCGCCGACGAGTTCTTCACCAAACTTGCCGGCGTCACCGAGCCGGAGAGCAAGCGCAAGATCATCGGCGAGACGTTCGTGCGGGTGTTCGAGCGGTACACCGGCGGTATCACCGATGCAACGTTCCTCGTGCAGGGCACGCTGTACCCCGACGTCATCGAAAGTGGGGGAGCCGACGGAACCGCGGCAGTCATCAAGAGCCACCACAACGTGGGCGGCCTGCCCGACGACATGACGTTGCAGTTGTGCGAACCGCTGCGCGAGTTGTTCAAGGACGAAGTGCGCGCGATGGGCACGCAACTCGGTTTGCCCGACGAAATCGTGTGGCGTCAGCCGTTCCCCGGGCCGGGTCTCGGTGTGCGGATCATCGGCGAGGTGACGCGGGACAAGGTGGTGATGTTGCGTCGCGCCGACGCCATCGTGCGCGAAGAGGTGCGTCGCGCCGGACTCGAGCGCTCTCTGTGGCAGGCATTCGCGGTGCTTGCCGACATTCGTTCGGTGGGTGTCATGGGTGACGAACGCACCTACGGGCATCCGATCATCGTGCGCGCGGTGACGAGTGACGATGCAATGACGGCCGACTGGGCGCGGCTGCCGTACGAGCTGCTCGAAACCTTGTCATCGCGAATCATCAACGAAGTGCCGGGAATCAACCGCGTCGCCTACGACGTCACCTCCAAACCCCCGGGGACAATCGAATGGGAATGATGCCGAGGGCATCATTCCCATTCGATCAATGAAGTCGTTCTCTCTGGAATGATGCCGAAGGCGTCATTCCCATTCGATCAATGAAGTCGTTCTCTCTGGAATGATGCCGAAGGCGCGGGAGATGGGGCAGGATCGGGCGTTTGTCCCCATGTGAAACGGGTTGGTGAGGGGCTTGTTATCAAACCGTA
>JBMTET010000060.1:0-5738 GCA_049433365.1 Ilumatobacteraceae bacterium
AATTAGTGACAGGGTTCAGTGACGGGCTGTAGCCCGCTGCACGAAGTTGGCAATCATTTCGTGACCGTTGCTCGTGAGGATGCTCTCGGGATGGAACTGAACGCCTTCAACGTCGTGATCACGATGTCGCACACCCATGACGAGGCCGTCGTTGGATCGCGCCGAAACGACGAGCTCGTCGGTCAGTGAATCTGCTGCAACAACGAGAGAGTGATACCTGGTGACATCGAGCGGGCTCGGCAATCCGTGAAACACACCACGACCGTCGTGTTCGACCGATGATGTCTTTCCGTGTCGCAATTCGGGTGCCAGTACGACACGTGCGCCAAAGACTTCGCCGATTGCCTGGTGTCCGAGACACACACCGAGAATCGGAACCAATCCGGCGAAACGACGGATTGCCTCACAACTCACGCCGGCATGTTCCGGGCGTCCGGGACCCGGGGAGACCACGAGTGCATCGCACTCAAGGGCAAGGAGTTCGTCGACCGAGTGCGCGTCGTTGCGCACGACGACGGGTTCGACTCTGGTTTCCCCGAGGTACTGCACGAGGTTGTACACGAAGCTGTCGTAATTGTCGATGACAAGGACTTTCGTGGTTCCCACCCCTACAGCCTGCCCGTGGTCGGGTCGTGACGCCTACACTTGAGTCGTCATGCCCACGCGCAAACGTCGCACCGGTCGAGTCACCACCCCGCCCTCGACGCGCTACACCCCGCCCGTCGCACCCGAGGTCAAGGAAAGCCCGCGCTGGGTGCCGATTCTCATGTTCGTGTTGCTCGGCGTCGGGGCAATCGTCATCTTGTTCTATTACCTCGGGTTCGTCCCCGGTGGGCGCAGCAACTGGTACCTCTTCGGAGGTTTGGCAATGGTGCTCGGCGGGTTGTTTACCGCGACGAAGTACCGCTGACCGGCACTTCGGTCCTCCCCGTTTCTCTCGCCGCGGCTGGCGACTCCGCCGCTATTCGACGGGTGCGACGAACTCCATGTCCTCCATGCAGTGTCGTGGTGGCGGTGGATCCTCGTCGGGGGCCATCGTCATCCGCAGTTCCACCCCGCACACCGTGCAGCGATAACGCACGTTGATTCGCCGCATCACTCCGGTGGGAGGAGGAGGGGGCGGCGCCGTTGATGCACCCCGCAACATCGCAAGCCCCCACTTCCACGTAAACCAGAAGATGGCGACTCCGCCGAGAATCCACAGGATGCGACCGAGCATGATGCGCGTTCAGATCCAACGTGCCGTGATGAGGTGACCCGCGCGGGTCACGGTCGTTCTAGAGGCGCTCGATGATGAAGGCGTTGGCCATGCCGCCGCCCTCGCACATCGTCTGCAGGCCGAAACGTCCACCGGTGCGCTCGAGCTCGTTGAGCAACGTTGCGGTGAGTCGCGCACCCGATGCACCGAGCGGGTGACCGAGGGCAATCGCACCACCGTTGACGTTCACCTTGCTCATGTCGGGACGGAGTTCCTTCTCCCACGCGAGAACGACCGAGGCGAATGCCTCGTTGATCTCGATGAGGTCCATGTCCTCGATCTTCATGTTCGCCTTCTCGAGCACTTTCTTGGTGGCGGGAATAGGTGCGGTGAGCATCATCCGCGGATTGTCGGCGGCAAGCGAGAAGCTAACGAATCGCGCACGGGGCTTCAAGCCGAGCTTCTTCGCCCTCTCCTCGCTCATGATCAACACGGCAGCTGCACCGTCGGTGATCTGCGACGAGTTTCCGGCGGTGACACGACCACCCTCTTCGGCGGGAATGAACGACGGCTTCAGCGAGCCGAGTTTCTCGAGAGACGACTCGCGAATGCCCTCATCGGTGGTCATCAACTGACCTTCGGCGTCGAGCAGGGGGAAGATTTCCTTCTGGAAACGCCCTTCTTTCGTTGCGCGTGCAGCGAATTCCTGTGAGCGCAAGGCGTATGCATCGAGGTCGTCGCGAGTGAGTTTCCACTTGTCGGCGATGAGTTCGGCAGAAATGCCCTGGTTGACGAGTCCACCCTCGGACTCGTAGCGATCCTTTACGCGCGGACCGACGGGCCAGCCGTACTTACCTTCGGCGACCGAGGATCCCATCGGCACACGGGTCATCGATTCGATTCCCGCTGCAATGACGACGTCGTACGCGCCGGCCATGACGCCTTGTGCACCGAAGTGTGACGCCTGCTGGCTCGAACCGCACTGGCGATCAACGGTGGTTCCCGGAACCGTCTCGGGCAGTCCGGCGGCGAGCACGATGTTGCGAGCGACGTTGAACGCCTGCTCGCCGATCTGCATGACACAGCCGGTGATGACGTCATCAATCAGTGCGGGGTCGATCTTGTTGCGATCGACGAGTGCCTTGACGACCTCGGAACCGAGATCGACGGCGTGCCATTCCTTCAGCCGACCGTTGCGCTTACCGAGCGGGGTACGAATGACGTCGACGATGACTGCCTGCTGCATGGAAGACTCCTTTGCGTGGAAGGTCAAGTATTGCAGGATACTTCGCCCACCGTTGACTTGAACTGTGACCTGGGTGAGGTCACCGGCAACTGGTCCAACAGCCACGAAGCCCCGCTCATCGGGGTCGTCTCGAGTGCCAATGTGGCATGCGGAGGGCACGCCGGCGACGCCGAGTCGATGCTTGCCGTGTGCCGCGCCGCGGCGCGGCACGGGGTCGCGGTTGGCGCCCAGGTGTCGTATCCCGATCGCGAAGGTTTCGGACGACGATTCATCGACATCGGCTCCGAGGTATTGTTCTCCAGCCTGCGACGGCAATTCGACGACCTGGAACGAGCAGCTTCGCGGGCCGATACCCACGTCACGTACATCAAGCCGCACGGTGCGCTGTACAACGCGATCGTCACGAACGACGTTCACGCGCAATGCGTCGTCGATCTCGCACGCGCGAGGTCGGTGCCGTTGCTCGGACTTCCCGGATCGCGCGTTGAACGACTCGCGCGCGATTCCGGTGTCGAATTCGTTGTTGAGTTCTTCGCCGACCGCAACTACACCGCACAAGGCACTCTCGTACCGCGCATCGAACCGGATGCCCTCGTCACGGATCCCGGTGTCGCTGCTCGTCGCGTTGGCGAGATGCTCACCCATCGCCGCGTCACCGCGAATACGGGTCACGTCGTGACTGTGCACGGGCGTTCGGTATGCGTCCACAGCGACACCAACGGTGCGGAGATTCTCCTCACCACCATTCGACAACACATCGCCGAGCTCGGCTGGGCGGTGAAGGCGTTCACCGCCACGGGTGATCGATGATTCCTCCCGATGTCCACCGCTACGGGAAACGTGCGGTGATGCTCGAGTGGAATTGTGACGAAGCCACTGCCACGAATGCGCCGCTTGCTTTTGCGGCATGGGTGCGTCGCAACGCGGAGCTGATGAGCCGCCTCGTTGACGTTGTTCCCGGTGCACGCACCGTCGTCCTCGTGAGCGATGCGTCGCACGTCGATGCCGTCGTGTCACTCGTCGGTGACTTCACCGGCGAAAACGAAATCGTCGCAGAGGGCCGGCACCGCGACATTGACGTCAAGTACGACGGTGAGGATCTCACGATGGTCGCCGATGCCGCGGCGTGTTCGATCGAAGAAGTCATCACACTGCATTCGACGCCCGTCTATTGCGTTGCGTTTTGCGGTTTTTCGCCGGGGTTCGGTTACCTCTCCGGACTTCACCCTCGTCTTCATCTGCCGCGACGACCCTCGCCACGCACGGCCGTACCTTCGGGATCCGTTGCGATCGCCGGTGAATACAGCGCGGTCTATCCGAGTGCGTCCCCCGGCGGCTGGAACCTTCTCGGACGAACGTCCCGATCGTTGTGGGACCTGGATCGGGCAGATCCCGCGCTGTTGCAGCCGGGCGACACGGTGCGATTCGTGCCGCGCCGGACGGTGTGATGCGACCGGGATTCACCGTTGAACGCGCCGGCATCGCGACGACGGTGCAGGATCGCGGGCGATTCGGATACGCACATCTCGGAGTGCCGGGGTCGGGATTCGCCGATCGACAGTCGGCGGCACTCGCCAACCGGCTCGTCGGAAATTTGCCGCATGCGGCTCTGTTGGAAACTTCCGGAGAGATCGTCGTTCGGGCCGACCGTGACTGCTGGATTGCGGTTTGTGGTGCAAACGGTCCGGTTTGGGTGAACGACGTTGCCCGCGACGTTGGTCGGTGCCTGTATGTGGCACATGATGCACGACTTCGGATCGGTGCCCCTCGAACGGGAATGCGCTACTACGTCGCCATTGACGGCGGTGTATCGGGTGCTGCGGTACTCGACTCGTTGAGCACCGACACGTTGTCGGGCATCGTTGCCGTGCCGGTCGTACAAGGCTCGGTGCTCGGCTCGGGAACACCGCACGCTGAACCGGCTTTCTGTGATCCCCTTCCACCATCGGGCATTGCCGCGCTGGCACTGTCACCTGGTCCGCGTGCATCGTGGTGTACCGCCGAATCGATGTCGACTCTCGTCACCACACCCTGGACCGTTGCTGCGGAAGTGAACCGGATCGGTGTGCGGCTGGCGGGACCGTCACTGCAGCGAACACGACACGACGAGTTGCCGTCCGAAGGTCTCGTGCGCGGTGCAATGCAACTGCTCCCGTCGGGGTCGATCATCGTCATGATCGCCGACCATCCCGTAACCGGTGGCTATCCCGTCATTGCGGTGCTCGACGATGACGCAGTGGATGCGCTGGCACAGTCACGACCCGGCGACGACGTTCGTTTTCGCTGGTCACGCATCGTTTCTCTTTGAGATCCGTGACGACGTCACGACCGAAGTGATGCCGTGTCGTTGCGCTAGCTGAATACGACCGTGCGGTTGTTCCACACCAGCACACGGTGCTCGACATGAGCGCGCACGGCTCGTGCGAGCACGACGGTCTCGAGATCGCGGCCGCGACGAGTGAGTTCAGCAACGTCGTCACGGTGCGTTACCCCGGCCACGTCCTGGGCGATGATCGGACCCTCATCGAGTATCTCCGAGACGTAATGCGCTGTGGCACCGATGACTTTCACGCCCCGATCGTGTGCTTGCCGGTATGGATTGGCTCCGATGAACGCCGGCAAGAACGAATGGTGGATGTTGATCATCCTTCCGCTCCATGCTGCGACGATCGACTGTGGCAACACGAGCATGTACCTTGCCAAAATGACGAGATCGAGCTGCAGGTCGTCGAGCAGCGTCGACAACGCTTCTTCCTGACGGCGCCGGCCGTCCGGAGCGTCGTCGACGGGGAGATGATGGAAGTTGCAGCCGTGCGCGCCGGCCAATGATTCGGCGGCGCGGTGGTTGGAGATGACGGCACGTACGTCGAGACCGAGATCGCCGTAGGTGGTGCGGGTGAGGATGTCGGCGGCACAGTGCAACGGCTTCGACACGAGCACTGCGGTGCGCGGACTCCACGGCCGGGTGTGAACGGCGTAGGTCATCGACCATGCGCGAGCGACGGCATCGAATCCCTGGCGCAGCGTCTCGACGGGTGTGGCCGTCGGATGCGTGAACTCCACGCGTTGGAAGAACATCCCGTCCTGTACGTCGGTGTGCTGCTCGGCGTGAACGATGTTTCCGCCGACGCCTGCCACCCATGACGCGACCGCGGCAACGATGCCCGGTCGGTCGGGGCAGGAAATGAGCAGAACTGCGGTGGACATGCGTGGTGGAGACGATGGGACTCGAACCCACGACCCCCTGCTTGCAAAGCAGGTGCTCTAGCCAGCTGAGCTACGTCCCCGAAGGGC
>JBMTET010000061.1:0-5379 GCA_049433365.1 Ilumatobacteraceae bacterium
TGATCGACGACATGGTCGCGTGCATGCTGCGTTGGGAAGGCGGCTACGTGTGGGCCTGCAAGAACTACGACGGCGACGTGCAAAGCGACGTGGTCGCGCAGGGCTTCGGTTCGCTCGGTCTCATGACCTCCGTGCTCACCACGCCAGATGGTCGAGTGCTCGAGAGCGAAGCGGCGCACGGCACCGTCACGCGCCACTATCGCGATCACCAGGCCGGCAAGAAGACCAGACCAACCCGATTGCGTCGATCTTCGCCTGGACGCGCGGCCTGGCGCACCGCGGCAAGCTCGACAACACCCCGAAGGTGACGGAGTTCGCCGACACTCTCGAGCAGGTGTGCATCGAAGCTGTCGAAGCCGGCGAAATGACGAAGGACCTCGCATTGCTCATCTCCAAGGATCAGCCGTGGCTGACCACCGAGGAGTTCCTCGCGGCGATTGATCGCCGCCTGCAGGAGAAGATGAAGTCGTAAGGCTTACTTGCGAGCCGACATCGGAACGTAGTCACGCACGTCCGCGCCGGTGTACAGCTGGCGTGGACGACTGATTTTCTGCTCCGGGTCCTTCAACAATTCGGCATAGTGCGCCAACCAACCGGCCGTGCGCGGGATCGCGAACAGCACGGTGAACATGTCGACCGGGAAGCCGAGTGCCTGGTAAATGAGGCCCGAGTAAAAGTCGACGTTCGGGTACAACTTGCGCTTGACGAAGTAGTCGTCGCTGAGTGCGACTTCCTCGAGCTTCAACGCGACGTCGAGCAACGGGTTCTTGCCGGTGCGCTCGAACACGTCGTAGGCGGCCTTCTTGATGATCTTGGCCCGCGGGTCGTAGTTCTTGTACACCCGGTGACCGAAGCCCATGAGGCGACCTTTGCCGTCCTTCACCGACTGAACGAACGAGGGAACGTTGTCGAGCGAACCGATCTCGGCGAGCATGCGCACAACGGCCTCGTTCGCTCCACCGTGCAATGGTCCGTACAGGGCTGAAGCAGCAGCGGCTGCGGCGCTGTAGGGGTCGGCGTGTGACGAACCGACGACTCGCATCGCGGTCGTGCCGCAGTTCTGTTCGTGGTCAGCGTGGAGAATGAAGAGCAGATCCATCGCCTTGGCGAGTACGGGGTCGACGGAGAAGTCGTCGCCGATGCGGAACATCATGTTCAGGAAGTTCGCCGCGAAATCGAGCGAGTTGTTCGGCGACACGAACGGAAGACCCGTGCTGAAGCGGTAACACATCGCGGCGATGGTCGGGGTCTTGGCGACCAAACGCAGAATCTGTTTGTCGAGCGTGTCGTCGTCGAACACGTCCTTTGCGCCGGGATAGAAAGTGCCGAGTGCGGCGAGAGCCGACACGAACATGCCCATCGGGTGCGCGTCGTAATGAAAGCCGTCGACGAACCGCTTGCGCATGTTCTCGTGGATCATCGTGTGATGCGTGACGTCGTGCTTCCATTGGGCCAACTGGGCTTCGGTCGGCAATTCGCCGTGCAACAGGAGGTACGCAACTTCGAGGAACGTGGATTTCTCCGCCAGCTGTTCGATGGGGTAGCCGCGGTAGCGCAGGATCCCGGCATCACCGTCGAGGTACGTGATCGCCGAGCGGCATGCAGCCGTCGACAGATACGCGGGGTCGTACATCCGCAGATTCGGGTCGAGCTCGCGCAGACCGCTGGATGCAAACGTGCTGTCCACGATCGGAATGGTGACTTTTCTCCCCGTTCGGTCGTCAATGATCGTGATCGTGTCAGCCATCGTGAGGCCTTTCCTTCTCGAATCCCATGTCGATACCGGGAGCTTCCTCTCCCGACGCATTCACGCTAGTCGTCGGACTACAGCGGGGAATTGTCGTGCTTGCGTGCCGGGAGGCGCTCACGCTTCTCGGCGAGCATGGCGAGTGCCGATGCGATCTCGCGGCGTGTCTCGGCGGGCTCGATGACCGCATCGACGAAACCCCGCTCGGCAGCCACGTACGGGTTGAGCAAACGCTCGGCATAGTCCTTCTCGAACGCGAGACGTTCGTCGGGGGTGGCCCGCCGCTGGAGGATTGCTGCAGCCTGCCCCGCACCCATGACGGCCAGTTCGGCGACCGGCCACGCCAGGCACACGTCGTTGCCCATGTTCTTCGAATCCATGACGATGTACGCCCCGCCGTAGCTCTTGCGCAAGATGACGCAGATACGCGGCACCGTGGCCCGCGCGTAGGCAAACACGAGCTGGCCACCGTGGCGAATCATGCCCCGCCATTCGAGGTCCTTGCCCGGGTAGAAGCCCGGAGTGTCGACGAGGGTGACGAGCGGTAAGTTGAACGCGTCGCACAGGGCGACGAATCGTGCAGCCTTCTGCGACGCCGGAATGTCGAGGGTTCCGGCGAGGGCAAGTGGTTGGTTGGCAACGATGCCGATCGGTTGTCCGCCGATCGTGGCGAACGCGGTGACGACGTTGCCCGCCCAGCGGGCGCGCGGCTCGAGGTACACGCCGTCATCGACGATTGCGCCGATGACATCGCGAACGTCGTAACTTCCCGTTGATGTCGCGGGGATGAGCTCTCCGGCTTCGGGAACGAGTCGCTCGACGGGATCCGAGCAAGGCAACGGCGCCGGCGTCTCGTCGACGTGTGACGGCAGGTAGGTGAGCACGTCCTCGACGCGCTCGATCGCAGCCTCGAGGTTGTCCTCGACGAAACACGCCACACCGCTGTGGCGCATGTGAGAGTCGGCGCCGCCGAGTTCCTCGTTGCTCACGGTGATGCCGGTGAACTGCGCGACCATGGTCGGGCCGGCGACGAATGCGTAGGACGACGCTGTCATGACGACGATGTCGCACAAACCGATGAGCAGAGCCGGCCCCGACACCGCGGGACCATTGACGATGGCGATCGTCGGCACGACTCCGGAGCAGTCGCTGATCGCGCGCGCCGCGTTGCCCCAGCCGTGCAGGGCGGCAATGCCCTCGACGATGTCGGCTCCCGATGACGCGACGCACAACACGAGGGGAAGGCGTTTTTCGAGGGCGAGGACGGAGGCGCCGGTGATCACCTGTGACGCCTCGGCAGACAGGGCGCCTTTGTGAATCGAATCCTCGACCTCGACCCATACGACGCTGCGATCGGTTGCGGGAAGTCGGCGCACCTTGGCGCTGGCGGCGCCCGGAACCATATGTTGCAGCCGCACGCCTTCGACTGTGAAGGTCACGCAGCGAGACTAGACCTCGCCGCGGGTGCGGCAGCAGTCAGCGTCGGGCGAGTGGAAAGGCGTCGCTTCCGACGTGCACGCCGGGTTGACGCGGCCCGCTGCGATGGATGATCTCCAGAGCCATGAACTTCACGGCACGAGCTTGACGGGTGGGTGCCGGGCGTCGCCGACGTGCCCAACCGACCGCACGCTGCGGCAGATCGGGAATGGCAACACGGCGAAAATCACCTTTCAACCAGTTGGGAATCGCCGTCGCAGGCACGACGGCGGGACCGAATCCGTCGAAGGCGAGCGATGTGAGCAGTCGCACCCCGTCGATCTCGGCCTGTGCGGTGAGCGTGCAACGCTGTGCCGCTGCCGCGCGTTCGAGAATGCGCCGCATTGCGCTGCCTCGTGGCGGCAACAGCACGGGACGCTCGGACAACTCGGCGATGGTGATCGAGTCGCGCTGTGCCCATTCGTGTTTCGTGTGCACGAGCAACATGAGATCTTCCGCGAACAACGGAATCACTTCGAGCTCGGGTTCTTCGACCGGAAGGTGAACGATCGCTGCGTCAAAATCACCGTCGACGAGGCGCGGCAACAAGCTCGACGTACCGGCTTCGAAGATGGTCACGTGCACCGCGGGATGTGCGGCGGCGACGCGGGGGAGCAATCGGGGCATGAGCCACCGCGCGGTCGTGCCGATGCAGGCGAGGCGCACGTCGCCGGTGAGCGGGGCATCATCGTCGGGAATGTCGGCCCCGAGGTCGGCGAACTCGCCGAGGATTCTCCTGGCTCGAGCGAGTACCAGACCACCCTCGTCCGTGAGGCGGCCCGAAGCGCGGTCGAACAGCGTCGCTCCGATCTCTGCTTCGAATCGGGAGAGGTGTGCCGACACGTTGCTCTGGGCCGTGTCGAGAGCTCGTGCCGCTGCGGAAATCGAGCCGTGTTCGTCAACGGCAACGAGGATTTCAAGGTGCCGAGGGGTGAGATGGAGGAGCGTCAACAGCAGCGATACTATCGTAAAAAACGATGCCTGGCATCTGCACCTTCGCCTTGACTGCTGGCCTTGCCATCCCACAGAATGATTTCACAACGCGATCGTCGATGTCCCCCATGTCGGATCGCACAAGCCAGTCTCGGGTCCCCCATCCGAGTGGCAAGGTTGCAGAGGCCCCGCTTCGGCGGGGCCTCTCCCTTTGTGTGGCGTGGTCAGCCGAGACGTTCTTGCAGCAGTGTTTCCTGCCAGGAGCCCTTGATTCGGACGCTACCGGGTTGATCTGACGGCATGTCGAGCAGAAACACTCCGTTGTTCATTCCGTCCCAGTAATCAATGAGAGTGTTGAGACACGGACGTTTCGATTCATCAGCGGGCTTGGTGTCTCCGAGTTCGCTGATGAACACACGGGTCACGCCTTGCTCGGCAGCAGCGTCAACGAAGTAGTCGGCCCATGCGAGCGACTGACCTGGTGGCATCTTGTCCGCTTCGCACTCGTAGGAGATCCATGAAATGCCGAGCGCATCCGCCTCGCCGAATTCCGGCACCATCGACTGGGCAACGAAGCCGTTGCGATCGAGGATGTTCGGTTGGGCATAGATCGTTCCAGTGAAAGCGGCTCGACCCGAATCCACCATTCGGGCGAAGTATTCGTTGTGGCCCGAGGGACCGGCGAATTTGTCGAGCTCCGAAACGGGGGACCAGTACTCAACCTTGAGTTCCTCGAGCAACGCCGCGACATCGGGCATCAAGGCAAGTGCACCATCGAGCACGGCTTTCTGCACGCCGGCGTCCATCTTTCCCGGTTCTCCGCGTCGACCCGCCTCGATGAATTGGCCCCACACCGAGACCACGAGTCCGGCTTGCTTCGCTTCGATGACCGTGCAGCGAATTTCGCCTTCCCATCGCTGTCGTGCATCGGCATCCGCATTGCCGTCGAAGTCGAACACAATCTCCCCGGACGATGAGTAATAGAACGGCAATCCGAGAGACACTGCCGTGTAGCCCACTGTGACGAGCTCGTCGACCGATGCGTACGACTGCCGTTCCGGCGCGCCCGACGGCATGAGAACCCCGATCGGCGTGTTGGTGCGGCGAATCAGATCAGCCGGAGTTTCGCAGCGAGGTGCCGAGTCGCCGGAGTCTCGACCACCGGCCGTGCTGGTGCTGTCGCCGGTCCCGCACGATGCGAGGACGAGTGCCGAGATGAGAAC
>JBMTET010000062.1:0-5258 GCA_049433365.1 Ilumatobacteraceae bacterium
CCCCTGATCGTCGTGGTGCGTGGCGGTCCGGCGCGGGCCGCCACGTAGCCTGTAAGCCGTGGCGTCGACTTCGAACTCTGCGATGCGCGTGAAGCGCGGTCTTGCCGAAATGTTGAAGGGTGGCGTCATCATGGACGTCGTCACACCCGAACAGGCCAAGATCGCCGAAGACGCGGGTGCGGTTGCCGTCATGGCTCTCGAGCGCGTGCCCGCCGACATTCGCCGCGACGGCGGCGTTGCGCGAATGAGCGATCCCGAGATGATCGACGGGATCATCGCCGCGGTCACCATTCCGGTGATGGCCAAGGCGCGCATCGGTCACTTCGTCGAGGCACAGGTGTTGCAGTCGCTCGGTGTCGATTTCATCGACGAGAGCGAGGTGCTCACTCCGGCGGACGAGGCGCACCACATCGACAAGTTTGCATTCGACGTTCCCTTCGTGTGCGGTGCGACGAACCTCGGAGAGGCGCTGCGACGAATCTCCGAAGGAGCGGCGCTCATTCGTTCGAAGGGCGAGGCAGGTACGGGAAACATCGTCGAGGCCGTGCGGCATCTTCGCTCGATCATCGGCGACATTCGCAAGATCACCCAGGCCGACTCGGCCGAGTTGTTCGAGTGGGCGAAGCGTCTCGCCGCACCGTTGCCGCTCGTGCAGGAAGTTGCCGAAACCGGATGGTTGCCGGTGCCGTTGTTCTGTGCCGGTGGCATTGCGACGCCGGCGGACGCGGCGATGGCGATGCAACTCGGCGCCGAAACGGTGTTCGTCGGCTCGGGAATCTTCAAGAGCGACGATCCCGCACCGCGTGCCAAGGCCATCGTCGAGGCGACCACCCATTTCCGCGACGCCGACATCATCGCCAAAGTGTCGCGTCGCCTCGGTGCGCCGATGACGGGCATTGCGATGGACGAAATCAACCAGCGATACGCCGAACGCGGTTGGTAGGCCGGGCGCCATGTCGAGCGCGCAACCTGCGGAATGGGCCCCGCAATGATCGGAGTTCTCGCGCTGCAAGGTGCGTTCCGAGCCCACGAAGCTGCACTCGAGGGTCTCGGGGTGGGTGCCGTGCAAGTCCGCACGCCGGCGCAACTGTGCGATGTCGACGCGCTCGTCATACCGGGTGGCGAGTCCACGACGATGTCGAAACTGCTCGTCACGTCCGGACTCCTGGCGCCGTTGCGGGATGCGTTGCACGACGGTCTTCCGGTGCTCGGCACGTGTGCGGGGCTGATTCTGCTCGCCGCCGACATCCGTGACGGTCGTGGCGACGAGACGCCGCTGGCGATGCTCGACGTGTCCGTGCGCCGCAACGCATACGGTCGTCAACGCGACAGCTTCGAACGCGACATCGACGTTGCCGGACTCGACACGCCGTTTCGGGCGGTCTTCATTCGCGCACCGCGCATCGAACGTGTCGGCCCCGACGTCGACGTGCTCGCCCGGTGCGACGGCGATCCGGTGCTCGTGCAGTCGGGCACGGCGTGGGGGGCGACGTTCCATCCCGAACTCGTCACCGATCTGCGCGTGCACGAGATGTTCGTCAACGGTGTGCGTGCGGTGCCGGCCACAGCACAGACGAAAGGGAGATAACCGTGTCGGGTCACTCCAAATGGGCGACGATCAAGCGCAAGAAGGGGGCGATCGACCAGAAGCGCGGCAAGTTGTTCGCCAAGTTGTCGCGTCAAATCGAGGTCGCGGTGCGCGAGGGCGGCGGGGGTGACCCCGCGTCGAACGCAACGTTGCGCACGATCGTCGCCAAGGCAAAGGCGGCACAGATGACCAACGACGCGATCGACCGGGCCGTCAAGCGCGCACAGGGCGCCGGATCGCGCACCGATTTCGAGTCGGTGACGTACGAGGCCTATGCGCCCGGCGGTGTGGCGATGCTCATCGACATCCTCACCGACAACCGTAACCGCACGGCGGCCGACGTGCGCGCAATCTTCAGCAAACTCGGCGGTGCGATGGCCGAACCGGGCGCGGTCGGTTGGCAGTTCTCGCGCCGCGGCATCGTGCATGTCGACGGCTCGGTGGCAGAAGACGACGTCATGACGGTGGCGCTCGAGCACGGCGGTCTCGACGTCGAACGTGACGGATCGTCGTGGCGCGTGACGTGCGAGGCGTCCTCGGTGTGGGATCTCAAAGCCGCACTCGAGGCGGCAGGTATGTCGGTGACCGAAGCGGAAAGCACGATGGTGTCGTCGCTCAGCGTTCCCGTCACCGATGCCGCAACGGCGAAGTCGATCCTGCGGATCATGGACGAACTCGAGGAACACGACGACGTGCAGGACGTGTTCGCCAATTTCGACATGGCCGAGACGTTGCTCGAGGAAGTGGCGCAGTAGCTGCGGTCCGCCGTTGAACGGCGGGGCACGGTCGGGCATGGTCGCTCCCGGTGTGTCAGCATCGAAGCACGGCCAGCGAGCAAGGGGTTGACATGACGGGGAAAAACGGCAAGGGCGCGGTGAACGTCGGTGACACGGCGCCCGACTTTCGGCTTCCGGGAACGGGAGGGCGCGAATACTCGCTGAGCGAGTACCGCGGCCGCGTCGTCGTGCTCGTGTTTTATCCCGGGGACGACACTCCCGTGTGCACCCGGCAACTCGTGTGTTACAACAACGAGCTCGCCCAGTTCGCCGCACTCGATGCCCAGGTGCTTGCACTGTCGACGCAGGACGTCGCGAGTCACGAGGCGTTCGCCGCCAAGCACCAACTGACGATGCCGCTGCTCGCCGACGTCGACAAGGACGTGCACCGCCGATACGGCGTGCTCGGCGTGCTCGACATGCCGCGGCGCAGCGTGTTCGTCATCGATGCCGCCGGTGTCGTGCGCTACGCGCACCGTGCGGTCGTCGGCGTGACGTACCGTCCGGTGGACGAACTCACCGCGGCAGTGCGCGCCGCCCGCTGATACTGCGCCGGTTTCGGGCACGGCGCAACACTTGGGCACGACGCAGCCTGGCCGGTCACGGCGCTCGTCCCGAGCCGAGGCTGCCGCCACTGGCCGGTGCGCCGCGACTACCCTAGAACGTATGTTCGCCCCAGCGACCCGGGTCGCAGGCCCGACCGGGTCTCGCGTCGTTCTCGGTATCGATCCGGGTCTCACCCGCTGTGGTTACGCCGCCGTCGGCGTGGCGGGTGCGCGCGAGGAGTTGCGTGCAATGGGCGTCATGACGACCCCCCGAGATGCCGATCTTGCCGATCGGTTGGCGACGTTGCATGCCGAATTTGCCGCGCTGCTCGCCGACATACGCCCCGATGCCGTTGCCGTCGAGCGAATCTTCGTGCAACACAACACCGCCACCGCCGTTGCGGTGGCACAAGCGAGCGGTGTCGTGCTCGCGCTCGCAGCCGCAACCGGCTGCGAGGTGGCGACGTACACACCGAGCCAGGTGAAAAGTTCGCTGACGGGATGGGGTGCTGCCGACAAGTCCCACGTGCAGCGCATGGTGCAGCGCCGATTCGCGCTCGCCGAGTTGCCCGAGCCCGCCGATGCGGCCGATGCAGTGGCCATCGCCCTGTGTCACGTTGCTGCCGCGCCGCTTGCCGCACGGGTCGCCGCAGCAGGATCGCGGCAATGATCGGTTCGTTGCGCGGGATCGTCATCGAGCGCCTCGGTGGTGATGCCGTGCTGCTCGAAGTGGGTGGTGTCGGCTACGTCGTGCACGTCACGCCGCGCACGTTGGGCGAGCTCGAACCGACGAGCACCGCGTTCCTCCACGTCCACCATCACGTGCGTGAGGACGCCGAGATGCTCTACGGCTTCGCCCAACGCGATGAGCGTCGAACGTTCCAGGTGCTCATCGACACGCACGGCATCGGCCCGTCGATGGCGATGGCGATTCTCGCCACGCACTCACCGCACGCCCTCGTCGACATCGTCGCCGGTGGTGACGTGGCGGCGCTCACGCTCGTGCCCGGTGTCGGGAAGAAGACCGCCGAACGCCTTCTCGTCGAGTTGCGCGACAAGCTCGACGTACCTGTGCTCGATCCGGTGACACCCGATTCGGCGGCCGGCAGCGGTCGAGTCGGCGACGTGCGTGATGCGCTCACCGCACTGGGATACTCGCCGGACGACGTGCGTCAGGTGTTGCGCGACGTGTCGGTGGGTGACGACGCGGAGAAGATGTTGCGCGACGCACTGGCCCTGCTGGGGGCACGCCGTGCGTGAGGAATTCCTCCAACCGGCAGCCGACGCCGATGATCGCGTCATCGAACACGGCGTACGGCCGCGCACACTCGCCGAGTTCGTCGGTCAGCGCGAGGTCAAGGACCATCTCGCGATCATTCTCGAAGCCGCTCGTCAGCGGGGACACGCCGTTGATCACGTGTTGTTCGCCGGTCCGCCGGGATTGGGCAAAACGACGCTCGCAGCCATCGTTGCGGCCGAAATGGGCGCCGTATTTCACGTCACGTCGGGACCCGCGCTCGAGCGTCCGGGCGACCTCGCGGCGATTCTCGCCAAGCTCGAACCCGGCGACGTGTTGTTCATCGACGAAATCCACCGTTTGTCGAGAGCGGTCGAGGAAATTCTCTATCCCGCAATGGAAGATTTCCAGATCGACATCGTCGTCGGCAAAGGTCCTGCGGCATCGTCGATTCGTCTCACTTTGCCGCGATTCACGCTCGTCGGAGCCACGACGCGTACGGGGTTGATCACCGGTCCGTTGCGCGATCGCTTCGGTCTCGTTGCGCGCCTCGAGTACTACGACGACGACGAACTCGAGGCCATCGTCACGCGTGCCGCGGGCATCCTCGAGGTGGCCCTGCAGCGCGGTGCTGCGGCCGAGATCGCCCGGCGTTCGCGGGGCACTCCGCGGATCGCCAACCGCTTGTTGCGCCGGGTTCGCGACTGGTCGCAGGTGCGGGGTTCGGGCGAGATCGATGCAGCCGAAGCGAGTCGTGCCCTCGGTGTGTTCGGTGTCGACGAACGCGGACTCGACAAACTCGACCGGGCGATCCTCGTTGCTGTGTGCCAGCGCTACGGCGGCGGTCCCGTCGGGTTGTCGACGTTGGCCATCACCGTCGGAGAGCAGCCGGAGACGATCGAGGACGTGTACGAGCCGTACCTCATTCAATGCGGAATGCTTGCCCGCACGGCACGCGGTCGGGTGGCACTGCCCGATGCGTGGACTCACGTCGGACTCCCCGCTCCCGAGCGGGCCCCGGATCTCACCTGATCCGTCGGGCAAGGGCGACGGTCCGAGAAACAACGATCCGAGAAACAACGCCATGCGCCTGGACGACATCGACTACGAGT
>JBMTET010000063.1:0-5070 GCA_049433365.1 Ilumatobacteraceae bacterium
CGTTCACGCCGCGCGGAGTCGCGCGGCGGATTGCCGGCCTGGCGACCCGGCTGCGATAACGACCCGATTACTCGACGACGGTGATTTCCAACGGAGTTGCTTTCGTAAGGGTCGTGTAGGGAATCGCGTTGAACACGAGTTGATAGCTGCCGGGCCGCAGGTTCTTGGGGATTTCCAACGTCATTGGAACCTCTCGGAAAAAGGTGGTGCGCACGACGTCGATCCGGGCCGGGTTGTTGTTGGTGAGCACGTCCCCGCACTCCGTGGCGCGATTACCCACGACGACGAGCTGGGTGTATCCACCCGCGAATGCACTGGTGCCCGCGAGTGATACCGAAACGCTCGTGGTCCAGCCCGGGGTTGGTGGCACCGTAAGGTCGACCCCGATGATGGATTGACATGCGGCAACGAGGTCGGGGAGGGTGTTGATTCCTCCCCGATCGAAGGGGTTGATGAAGACCGCGGAGATCCGCACGTTCACATTGAGAGACCTGCCCCGTTTCACTCGGAGCCGATCTACGCTCACATCGGCACGAATATCGTTCGCCGTGATGTATTGACTCGGGAGGGTGAAGTTGACACCCCCGGTTGGCAGCAATGTCGTGGCCGGTGAATTCGAATTACGAGGCGGCTTCGTGGTACTCGTTGCCGGAACCGAGGTCTCGGCGGGAAGGGTGGTGTCCACCACGGGGATGGTCGTCGAAGTCGCGGGAATCGTGCTGCTGGACGACGTGGTGACGGGAGCCGATGTGGAAGTTGCCGACGCGACGGTGGTGGACGTGATTCGATCCGGAGCAACTACCGTGTTCGTCGCATCGTCGGATCCAATCAATGCGAGACCGCCCAAGATCAGCAGAGTAGTGACCCCTGACGCAACCAGCCCGGTGATCCATGCTGCGCGATTGCCGCGAATCACCTCGGCCACGAGCGAACTTGCCGGCGCGGGGAGTCCGTAGTGAAGTTCTGCGGTGTGAACTCCGCCTGATCGGTGAAGCGCGCCGAGGGCAATGAGTTCGGGGCGACCCCGTCGGCGTACCGTCACCCATGGACGTAGGAACGCAGCCCACCAGGGCAGGCGCATCGACACCCGAATGATGCCATTCGATCGGTCTTCAACAATGGAAATGTCGCGGGCACGTGCATTCACGGATCCGAGAACCGGAAACAGCACCTCGTCGTCTTGGATTGCGACCATTGATGTCGAGATCGGCACGACCGCGCTGGCCGAATCGCCGGAGGAAGGAGACGAGACTGCGCGGTGCACCTCATCGCCGAACAATTCGGAGATTTGTCGCAGCGACGTGGTGAAGTCCGGACTGTCGGCGTCGAAATCGAAGATGAACCCTGCAAGATCGCCTCGCGCATCTCGCGCGATGGTGAGCAGCGATGTGACGTCCTGCAATCGACTCCATTGATCGGCGGGCACCACGAATCCCTCCCACCGTTGGCCGAGGAGATCGTACGAGAGGCGGATATCAGCCACGTCGAACCCCCATGTGTGCAAGAGATGCCTGCAGCAGTTCCATGACGCACCGCTTGCAGCGCGATCGACGCTGACGTTGTGCCGCGCTTGACTTACTCATTCCACCTTCGTAACGGTCGACGACCGAGTAGATGACATCGTCGAACCATGTTTCGCCCACCGCAGCATCGCTACCTTCGAGAAGGGCCAAATGTAGGACTTCCGTTGCTGCGGCATACGTGACCCTGTCGTTGCACGTGCTGCAGGTGAATCCATTCGACGTCACCTGATGCAACGCAGTGAACAATTCTTCGATGAACACCTGGGAAGTGACGGATTGATCGGGTCCGTGTGGAACCGGCGTGATGCGAGCCAGGCTGACCAGTGCATTGGATTCGCTGCGTTGTCGCCGAGCGAGGTCGATGGCAAGATTGGCCATCGAGCGGTAGGCGTACCGAATGGCACCCTCGTCGCTGACGACGTTGGGGAGCCTCTCTGTTCGACGGCTGAAGGCGGCGGTGAGTTTCTCGGTTGTCATCGCAACCAGATCGTGGGAATCCTCCGAGATGCCGTATTTCCGAGCCAGCCGAATGGCTGCCTCCAACCCGGATTGCGAGCGCGACCAGCGCATCATTGCCTCAAATTGTTGCTGGGTGGTCCAGGTGCTCATCGGGCCGAGACGGTAAGACTAAGCGTCGGCCTATACCTTGTCACATCGGGCCTTGGACTCCGTTTGTAGACCGATGAAACGTCTCCTATCCGCAGCAGTCATTGGCCTCATCGTTGCCGGACACCTGGCCATCCCAGCCGATGCACGAGTGGTACCGGACATCCGCGGTACGAAGTGCACCAAGTTGGGGGTATCGCGCACGGTGAAGCGCGTGTCGTATACGTGCTCCAAATCGGGCCGGGGGCTTGTTTGGCGACCTGCACGACCAGCTCGAGGTAGCGCATCGACCACTACGACGGCGGTTACGACGACTAGCAGCATCGTGCCTCGTCGCACGGCCGCGCAAGTTGTTGCCGAAAAAATCAATACGCACGTCGCATCCATGCGCAAGCGAAATCAGACTGTGCCACTCATCGAGTATCGGTTCGGCGCCAGCGTCGGCGAGACTGATCGTGCACTTACACGCCAACTTGCAGAAGCATTCTTCAAGTACGGTTCGTTTCCCCAGCTTGCCAACTATCGGAACGCAATATCAGTATCGCTTAGTGATGAGGAGGCTGTCGTTACGACGGCGCCTTGGCAAAACATCGCAGATTGGGGGCCAATCGCCGGTGGATACACAGGTACGGGCACGTATTCATTGGTCGTAGAGAACTTCACTTCACACCGATGTGGGCGGGGTGCAACCGTTGACGCATGCACTGCACGTTCAAATGGTGGGGATCTGGGGCACTATCGAGTTCGTGTCAACGTTCTTCACGAGTTCTCGCATGGCGGAAAAGTTGCTCTAATGGGCTTCAACCCCACTCAAGTCAATCGAAATCTTGAACGAATGCCGTATTGGTTCGCTTCGGGAATTAGCAATATTCAAGGGGCAATGCTGCTCGCTGTTATCGACGACCGCCCATACTCCAATCCCAATATCTCTGCAAGCGAAGGCAATCGTTGCCTAACTTCCCCAATCTCGCTGACCAGTATTCAGGACCAAACTACGGGTGGAGGAAGTTGTCGAGGTACGGGAACAGGGGATTTTGCAAACGAGTTACTCGTTGCGCGATTTGGCCTTGAGCACGTGCTTGAGTTTGTCCGCGAGTCCGGACAAATAGCGACAAAGGATCAGTGGTCCAATTGGTATAGCGCATGGAGCCCGACGTTCATCAGGTTGTTCTTGCAGAGCCCTCAATCGTTCGAGCGCGACGTAGAGACCTATCGTACTGCAGTCATTGCCGGCACCTCACTACCAGATGATTTTCTCGATGCAAAAGAGCGGACATGAGGATTTCAAAACAGCTACTCGTCGCTATTCTGCTCTTCACCGCCGTCGATTCTTCGGACGTCGTCGGTGTGCATGCGGCGACACCCCAATTGGTGGGCAAGAGCTGCAAGGTCCTAGGCACGACTCGCGTTGTAAAGAACGCTTCGTACCTCTGCGTGAAGTCGGGTCGGTCACTGAAGTGGCGGCGCGCAAAGCGAAGCTCTGGGTCGACAGCGAGTGGTTCGAAGACCACCAGCACAGTGCCAGCGAGTACCACGACGGGGGTCGCGTCGAAACCATGTCGAAGTATCTCCCAGATAACTGGACGACTGCCCAATGAGTTGCAGAAACGTGAGTGGGCACTGGTCGTTGAGCAATTGCAGCCCATTCTCGCCACTGCCGATCGGACCGGTCGAACCACGGCCGAAATTGACACCTACGACGATCCGCAAACGGGAACCCTGAACTACGGGCGGTACTACCCGATGACGTACCCGGCAGCAGTTGATGAAACCCAGGGTGGAAGATGTGCCTACCTGGCGCTCGTCTTTGGAGTCATGGTTCGGTTCACAGGATCTGACACTTCCGATGCGGTGGCGAAAGCCGGTATTCAGGCAGCGGTGAAGTCGCTGTTGGAGGAGTCGCTGACCAAACATACGAAAGTGGATGGATACGACGTTGATGTCATCCTCGTCGAGCCCGTCCTGGAACACTGTCCTGGTCGAGCGATCCAAGGGTCACGGCTTCAGTGTCCTTGGAATGACTACGGATTCCTTTATTTCCGTACTGCAGCATTGAAGGCAGCACAAGTTGCAGCTACACCAGAGAGTGAAATTTTCTCGTTGTCCGTAAAGGGTGCGACGTTTCCGCCTCGGCCGTTCGAACAGATCGTCGGGATTGGTCCATCGACAAGGTCCGTGGAAGCGGGATCCACTCGCGACATCGTTCCAGCGACGAACAAGAGTCATCAAGCCAGCACCTACGTTGAATTCTCGGCGCAGACCTTCGAGCTGGGCCAATCAATCTCAACCGACACTCCACTCCCAGTTGACTCGATAACTGCGCGAACAGTCGGGCACGTGAGCATCATCGACGGTCGACCTACAACCGGCGTTGGTGCTGGGGTTGCGGCGACCATTCGAACTCGCATCCTCAGATACAACGGCACGGGTGACATTCCTCTCGCGACACGTCGAAGCGATTTTTCACTACATGTTGATACTTCTCAGGCGGTGGTTTTCCCTCACTACTCCTCGGTCACCTTCAGCCTCCCGAGAGGTACCATCCTCAGTCCGGGTAAGTACCTGATGACGTTCACCGTTTCAGGATGGAACCCAGTTGGCTCGTACATTCGGCTGGAAAGTTTTGCCGAGGGCAATACGGGTCAGACAGACGTCTATCCACCGGGTAGGGCTTATCGGTCGTGCAACTTGCGGGAGCGAATTGGCTATCGACTGACCGATAATCCCCGGATTTCATCGATTGGCGATGAAGCGACTGGTTCCAGTTGCGAGTTGTTCTATGCAGAAGTGTCGAAGGGTGAGAATCCCGCACGGGGACTACAGCACACCTTTGTCTGGTCTGATATGGCGCTGACGCTCAATGCCCCCTGAGTCCAGCCGGCAATACGGCTAGATCTTTAGGTAGATAGCCCCGTCTCGCTCACTTACTTTGTATGAAGTA
>JBMTET010000064.1:0-5053 GCA_049433365.1 Ilumatobacteraceae bacterium
GCGGTGTGGGGATGCCGTGCAACCGTGCACGGCGGGAGATTTCGCCGCACATCGCGTCGATCTCCGTGCGCCGTCCCTTGGCGACGTCGACGGCCATCGATGTTTGGTGCGCACCGACACTCGAAAACGTCGTCATTGCGTGCTGCCACGTGTACTCGGCATCGATCGATACGCCCTCGGCGACGGCCACCGCGATGATCTCGTCGAACATCGCCCGCAGGAGCGTCGTTGAGGAACCGTCGCCGAGCAGATCGGCGACGGTGCACCGCAACGCGGCGGTGAGCGGGGCGGCGGTCGCGGCCAGGCACAGCTTCTTCCACACGACTCCGTCGATCGACTCGCGCACGTGGGTCGGCAGTCCCGCACCGGCGAGCAGCGCGGCGGCTGCGTTCGCCCGAGCGAGGAGGTCGGCGTCGGCATTCAACTCGGTGCGTACCGGTGCGCACTCGGTGAGCGACGCACCCGATGCGGTGATCGGTGACAAAGCGACGCGTCCCGGTGTGACCAGCTCGGCTCCCGAAGTCGTCGTTCCGCCGAGCACACGGCTCTCGCCGAGTACGTCGGCGAGAGCACGATCGTTGCCGAGACCGTTCTGCACGGTGACGACGACGGCATCGTCGCGCAACGCGTGACGTACGGACGCCGCGGCATCGCGGGTGGCGAACGACTTCGTGAGCACGATGACGAGCGACACGTCGCGCAACGTCGACGGATCCGTCGTCGCGGCGGGGTGGACGACCTCGGTGCGATCGTCGGGGAACTGCAGCGTGAGACCGTTGTCGGCCACCGCCGCCATGTGGGCCGCATTGACGTCGACGAGCGTGACGTCGTGGCCCGCGCGTGCGACGAGTCCGCCGAACATCGAGCCCATCGATCCGGCACCGACGACGACGATCATGTCAACGGCTCACTTCGTCGGCCGGCCGGCGATGATGCCGATCGACGCCGGCAGCCATGCAGCGACACCGGCATGCGGGATGGCGCACACGCACGCCTCGACGAGTTGTTCCTCGGTGGCACCCTTGGCAAACGCACCGCGCGCATGCACCTCGACGAACATCGGCTGGTAATCGGCGGCGTTGACGACGACGAGCACGATTTCCATGTAGTGCGCCGGCAGCACCGAATCGTCGAGACCGGCCTGTCGCAACAGGTGGTACGCGCGCATCCCGGGTGGACAGCGATCGAGCAACAGCGCCACGCGCTCGGGCACGTTGCCGAACACGCCGGTGAAGTACTCGCGGATCGAGTCGCTCGTCGGGTCGAGCACGATCGACTCCTGTCCCGCCAGCGCCGTTGCCGGCACGGTCCGGCCGGTTGCGGTCAACGCAGCGAGCAATTCGTCGCCCATGTGCGCCCCTCGCGAGAGCACGAGATCGACGGCAATCGCCGCGATTGCGTCGGGGGTCGCGCCGGCATTGCACGCGGAAGCAATCCATGCGCGTGCTTCGTCGGGGCGACGCTTCACGAGACACGTGCAGGCAACGAGCACGTGCTTGAACCACCGCGGAAGTGATCCCGCGTCGTCGTTGATGACGTTGTGGAGCGATTCGAGCGCCGCACCCGTGGGTGGCGAGACTCGTGCGAGATCGGAATGCGGATGTGAGGTGCGTGGCGCCATGTCGCGACGATAGCGACTATCGCGGTGACGACGGGTATCGTTGCGGGATCAGCCGAAGCGTTGCATGGGGGAGTGATCACGGATGACCGCACAACTGGCCGCCACATTCGAGGAAGTGATCAAGGGTGGTCCGATGGATCTGCCCGCGTTCTATCGCGAGGCGCGCGACATGACGCCGATTTTCCGCAGCGAGGCGTTCAACGGGTGGGTCGTCACCCGTTACCACGACGCCAAGCGCGTGCTCACCGACGAGGAGTGCTTCGGACCGCTGACGTACGGTGCCGGCTCGTCGATCATCCACGGTCGCACGATCCTCCAGATGGAGGGCGACGAGCACCGCCGCAAGGGTGCGATTCTTGCCCGCACCCTGCGCAACACCCGTCTGCTCGACGGTGTGCAGCGCGACTACACGCGCAAGCTTGCCGATTCGTTGTTCGAGAAGTTCCCGACGACCGGCCCGGTCGACCTCAAGGCGGCATTCACCACGCCGCTGCCGCTCGGTGTCACCTCGTGGGTGATGGACATCCAGGAGGCCCCGAACTTCCGGGCCAACTACGACGCCATCGTCGCCGCCGGTGCATCGAACCTGCGCGGCGACCCGGCCGTCGTCGAACGCGCACTTGCCGCGAAGACCGAACTCTTCAACTTCATCACCCCGCTCATCGAGGAGCGCCGGGCGAATCCGAAGGAGGATCTCCTCTCCACGTTATGCAGCGTCGAGTACGAGGGCGACCGCCTGTCGGACGACGAGATCCGTTCGTTCTGTTCCTTCCTCCTCGCCGCCGGCGTCGAGACGACGGACCGTGCGCTCTCGTCGCTCGTGAAGTACCTGTTCGTGTTTCCCGAGTTGTGGCAGCGCCTGCGCGAGGATCGCTCGCTCATTCCCGCCGCCATTGCCGAGGGCCTGCGTTGGGCGCCGCCGGTGCACGCCGTCAGTCGCGGTGCGCGCCGCGACACCGAGATCGGCGGACAGTTGGTGAAGGAGGGTGACCGCGTCGTCACGATGATGGCGAGCGGCAACCGCGACCCCCAGATTTTCGAGGATCCCGACACGTTCAACATCGAGCGATTCGCCGGTCACCCCGACAAGGAATTCAGCGTGAAGGCGACGATTCTTTCCTTCGGCTACGGGCGTCACCTGTGCACGGGGTCGCTACTGGCGAAGATGGAGATGATCGAGTGTCTCGAGATCCTGCTCGACGAGTTCGAATCGGCCGAGTTCACGTCGGGCGTGCCGAACGACATCGGTTACGTCCTGCGCTCGCCCGAGCATCTCATCATCACGCCGAAGCGTGCGAAGAAGGCATCCGTCGTCTGAGCGACGGGCTCCCGTGCGTCGGGAGTCGTGCCGCGAGTCCGGTCCCGCCGGTACGGAGATCGTCAGTGGGCCGCGGCGCCTGCGGCGGGCACCGTCGGGTCGGCGACGCGCGATACCTCGACACCGAACGCCGTCTGCGTCACCATCGCCGTCAGCGAATCGACCCGCGTCTCGGAGGTGAGTAGCGACACGTTCGCTCCGCTCCATCCGTGCGGGAGCACGACGCAGTCGGGGTGCAGAGAATCGTTGAGCGAGGCGGTCATGCGCACCGCACCGGTGGGTGTGCGCACGAGGACCTCGTCGCCGTCGGAGACGCCGCGCGCGGCCGCAGCGATCGGGTGCATCTGGGCACGGGCATCGTCGCGCAGGTCGCCGACGGCGGACGGATGCTGCGAGTTGAGATGGCGCAGCTGTCGTTGCGACGCGGCGAGCAGCCCCGCGGGCGGCACGAGTTCGCGCCAGCGCGAATGTTGCTCGAGCAGTTCGACGGGGGCGAGGCGCCAGCGACCTTCGGGGAGCACCCGCTCGCGCACCCAGCCGAACGTGCGCTGCATCGTCGCGTAGCGCTCGTTGCGAACCTCGTCGAAGGGTGCGGCTCCGCGTGCGCCGATGTAGGCGAGCACGTCGGTGTCGCTGCTCGCCGTCGAGAGCGCCTCGGGCAGCAACGTGGTGCCGAGGTCGTCGGCAAGTCGCGCGGTGATCCACCACATGCTGCGCACGTCACCGATCGGTTCGACGACGGCGTCGGTGTACTGGGTCGAGGCGTCGAGGTTGAACTGATCGGTGAAGAACGGGATGTCGGCGCGCTCGAGCTGTCCCTTGCAGGGCAGCACGTGCGAGGCGATGTCGGTCGTGTCGGTGTCGACGACGTCGAGCACGACGAGCGCTTCGAGCGACGCAAGTGCGCGCCGCGTGCGCTCGGTGTTCGGGAACGCACTCACCGGGTTGCCGCCGAACACGACGAGGGCGCGCAGGTTGCCCGCTTCGATCTCGTCGAGCATCGTCGAACACGGGAACTCGTCGCTCCACAGCGTCACCTCGGGTCGGCTGCGCGGACCCGGAGTTGCGGTGGGTGTCGCCGCGTTCGGTCGCAGGCGCGTGTGCAGTTGGCGGATGAAACCGGGATGGAACCACATGCCGCCCTCGGCGTCGTACGACCCGGTGAGGATGTGCACGACCCATACGAGCCACTCGGTGAGGTTGGCGACGGGGGACATCGTCGTGCCGGTACCGGTCTGGATCGACACCTTGCCGTGTCGACCGATGGCGGCGACGAGTTCGCTCAACGCCTCCGGCGCGCAGCCCGTCACCTCGGCGGCAAGTTCGGTCGTCCACGGTGCGAGGGCGTCGCGCAACGTGGCGAGATCGCCATGGTGTGCGTGCGTGGCGAGGTAGACCTCGTCGCAGCCGCCGTCGACGAGCAGTTGCCGCGCCACGTGGGCGAACAGCGCGAAGTCGGTGCCGGGTCGCGGTGCGAGGTGACGCGTGGCGAGGCGGGCGCTTTCCGTCGTGCGCGGATCGACGACCCACAGTTCGCGCGGTGCCGCGGCGAGCTCGCGCAGACGCACGACCGGATCGGGGAACGCATTGAGATGTCCGTGGCTGACGACGGGGTTGCTGCCGACGAGCATCGTGAGCGTGCATTTCTTGTCGTCGAGCACGGGAACGAGGCCGGGGAAACCCGACATGAGCAGTGACACGAGCGGCTTGCACGGTGTGTCGATGCTCGTCGCGGTGTACTTCGAGCGCGATCCGATCGCGCGCGTGAAGCGCTCGGCGGCCCACCGACCGGCGGCATCGAACGACGATGCCGTGGCGAGGTAGGTGCCGACGGCATCGGGACCGGATTCGGCGATGATGCCCCGCAATCGCGAGGCGACGTCGGCGAAAGCGTCGTCCCACGACGCGTCGCGCCATGCAGAGCCGTGCTTCACCCGCGGATGCAGGACGCGTCGCTCGTCGTGGTGCCAGCGCCCGAGACTTCGACCCTTCGGGCAGGTGTATCCGCGCGAGCCGGGATGATCGTCGTCGCCCTTCACGTTGACGACGCGATTGCCGTCAACGACGACACGAACGCCGCACAGGGCGACGCAGAACCGGCAGTAACTGCGCGC
>JBMTET010000065.1:0-4973 GCA_049433365.1 Ilumatobacteraceae bacterium
TAGAGCGCATCCCTGATAAGGATGAGGTCGTTGGTTCGACTCCAATTAGCCCCACTCGAAAGGATCCCGAATGTTCGCTCTGTTTCGCCGCATCCTTCTCGTGCTCAGCGTTGCCGGCGCAGTTGCAGGTGTCTTGCGCATCAAGGGGGGTTCGAAGGTGACGACGAAGCAGGGCGGTTGGCGCGACGCGCCGTCGCGCTGATGACGGTCACCCGGTTGGTCGTCCAATGATCGGAGTTGTCGGCGCAGGTCGTGTGGGGGCCATCGTCGTTCGTCAACTCGTCGCTCTCGATGCCGATCACATCGTTGTCTACGACGCAAATCCGGTTGTCGCACGACGCGTTGCCGAATCGGCCGCCGCCCGCCGGGGACGCGTCGTCGTTGGGGATCAAGAACGTATACGTGCGTGTCAGACGGTCGTCGTCGCCGGCCCCGTTCCCCATGCTCGGGCCGTGCACAAATTGTCCGCAGCGGGGTGTCACGTCATTTCGGTGAGTGACGACCTCGACGATGTGCGAACCTTGTTGGACGTTCCCGTACAGACGTGCCTCGTTGTCGGTGCCGCAGCATCCCCGGGATTCACCGGCCTCGTTGCGCGCCATCTTGCAGGACGTTTCGACACGGTCGACGAGATTCACGTGGCAAGCCACGGAACTGGTGGCCCGGCGTGTGCCCAACAACATCATCGCGCACTCGGTGGTACGGCTCTCGGTTGGCATGACGGCGCGTGGATCAAGCGTCCCGCGGGTAGCGGTCGCGAGTTGTGCTGGTTTCCCGACCCCGTGGGTGGCCTCGATTGCTATCGCAGTGAGTCACCCGAACCCGTCGTTCTTGCCCGCGCATTTCCCGAAGCACAGCGGATCAGTGCACGAGTGTCGGCCACACGGCGCGATCGACTGACGTCGCGTTTGCCGATGCTCGCCCCGCCGCACCCCGAGGGCATGGACGGTGCAGTGCGCATCGAGGTGCGTGGCTGGAGAGGAACCGAGCGCCACGTTGAAATCATCGGCGTAGCCGAACGGCTTGCACGAGTTACGGGTCTCGTCGCGACGGCAACGACACATGCCGTGCACTCGGGTCGTGTACCGCGCGGCGTTCACGTGCTCGGTGACACCGCTCTTCCCAATGACGACATTTTGCGTGACGTGACGTCGTACGGGGTGCGAATGCAGGAGTTCATCGGCACGAGTGCGTTGTAAATCGAGTGCGGTGTAATCAAACACGGTCGACACGCCACCTGATTCCCACTCATTCTCAGGTTCGGTAGCGTGAAGGGGTGCGCCCCGGTCACGAATCGCTGCACATTCAAGTGGCCGAGAAGCTGCGGCGCAATGGTCAGCGGTACACGACGCTGCGTCGCGACATCGTGGGCGAACTCATGGCCAGCTCACGTCCGTTGTCCGTGAGTGAGTTGCTTGCGGCAAAGCGCGGTCGCGCCCAGAGTTCCCTGTACAGAAATCTCTCCGTGCTCATCGCCGCAGGTGTCGTTGACCGGGTAGCCGGAATGCAGGAGGACACCGCCCGATACGAACTTGCCGAGTTCGCACTGGGTCACCACCATCATCTCGTGTGCATGGTGTGCGGGGACATCGTTGATGTCGCATTTCCGACGAAGCTCGAATCAGATCTCGAGCGCGGCCTTCGTGACGTGACACGCCGCGCCGGTTACGTGCTTGACCACCATCGCCTCGACGTCATCGGACGTTGTCGGCGCTGTCGCTAGCCCTGCTGCGGTCGTCGATCCCGCCGTGCAGGCGATCGAGGGACTCCTCGATGCGCCGCATCATGTCGCGCAACTCACTTGCCGAGGCGGTGTCGGCAAGGGCAAGCCGGACCGCGGCCAGCTCCCGGGCTAGGTACTCGGCATCTTCCTGCGTGCGCCGGGCCACGGTGCGGTCGATCTCCGCCTGGTGACGATCCCTGTCTTCCTGACGATTCTGTGCCAACAAGATGAGCGGTGCCGCGTACGCCGCTTGCACCGAAAACATGAGGTTGAGCAGGATGAATGGGTACGGGTCCCAGCGCAGCGCGACGACGAACACGTTGAGAGTGATCCAAATGACGACGAGAACCGACTGCACGACGAGGAACCGTGCAGTGCCGAGAAAGCGGGCGACACGCTCGGAAAACTTGCCGAATGCACCGGGGTCGTAGCCGATCGGAACACGCCGGCGGTAGCGGGGGCGACGCAGATCCTCGAGGCGACGCATCAGCGCGCACCTTCCATCGAAGTATCGACATTTGCCGACAACGCCCGGCGCCGCCAGTTCGCTGGCAACGTGCGGTCGAGCACGTCGTCAACGGTGATGGCACCGAGAAGTCGATTGCCCGAATCGACGACGGCCACGGCGAGAAGGTTGTACGTCGCCAAACGAACCGCAACTTCCGATTGCGGCAGCGTAGGTGGGATCGTTGCCTCGTGCTCGAGGCAGTCCTTCAACTTCGTCTGGGGTGGTTCGCGCAACAGTCGTTGAAAGTGAACGACGCCGAGATATCCACCGGTGGGAGGAGTGTGCGGACCGTGGGTGACGAACACCTGCGCGGCAATCGACACGAGCCATTGCGAGTCGCGCACCATTGCCAATGCCTCGGCAACTGTGGCTTCGGGAGAAAGAACGATGATTTCAGGGGTCATCAGAGCACCTGCCGTGCCGTCCGGATACGACAGCAACTGGCGCATCGTGTCGGCGTCATCTTCGTCCATCGCGTCAAGGACCTTGGCCCGTTGTTCGCTTCCCATGCTCGCGAGCAAGTCCGCAAGGTCGTCGGATTCCATTTCGTCGAGAACGCCGCTCAACCGTTCGATGTCGAGTCCCTCGATGAGTCGCAGGCGCTCGTCTTCGGGCATTTCCTCGAGAACGTCGGCAAGCCGTTCGTCATCCATTGCCTCGGCAATCAGCCGCCGCTGTGTGATCGGTAGCGAGGAAATGATCGTCGCAACGTCGCTCGGATGCATGTCGCTGAGACGTGCCGCCTCGGCGGCAACCGGAGTTTCCGGCATGAACAGCTGGGACCCGGCCGTCCAATCGACGAGTCGGAACGACGGTCGCGACAACAACAATCCACGCTTCGACAGTCGCAACTTGCTCACTCGCCATCCCGGATTGTGTCCACCATGGTGGACGAGACCGACGTCGGCAACGAGATCGTCGCCGATGCGCGAGTCCAACACGTGTTGACCGAGGAGCCGTTCTCCCGTGCGGGTACGGAACGGCTTTAAATCGATGTCGAAGCTCTTCAGTCGGGCACCCGAGTTGTCGAGCGAGGCGATCCGCGCGGCGCTGACGAAAATACGCCGCCGTTGTGCGTTGACGACGAAACCGAGGACTCTGGGAGCGTCACGACCCCGACCGGGGACGACGACGATGTCGTCCACCTTGCCGATCGGCCGACCACCGGCATCGAGTACCGGCAACCGCATGACGCGGTAGGCGTAGATGAGTTCTTCGGTGGTCGTCACGATGTGAGGCTATTGGGGACGTGCAACATCGGGACATGACGGCGGCATCGCAAACCGCGAAAAACAATGCGATTCGTCAGGTGTTCTCGCGCGGCGGACGCCACATGACGAGCAGTTGCGCAACAGCGCCGACAGCGCCCACGACAACGGCTCCGAGGAAGGACACCCACGCATCAACGGTGATGCCGAGTGCATGATCGACGGAATAGCGTCCCGGCCCGATACCGGCGATGGCTGCGGCAACTACGATGAATGCAGCGGTGTATTCCCACCCTTGCCCCGGCCGGAAAATGAAGAAACCGTTCTTGGCATGTGCGACGACAGTCGCCACGACCATGACTCCGATTGTTGCCGCTGCGGCGAGCGGTGTGAAGAGCCCCAACGCCAAGGCAACTCCGGCGGTGATTTCCGTTCCTGCTGCGAGCACCGCCGACAGCCGACCGTTGCGCATCCCGATCGACGCAAACCACCCCGCGGTTCCTTCGAGCGCCGCACGAGAGCGCACTTTGTTCCAGCCGTGCAACGCCAACGTGACTCCGAAATATCCGCGAACCAGCAATATGGCGAAGTCTTGTGCTGAGAAATTTCCGGTGGTCATAAGTAGTACATTCCTTTTCGTGGCAGACAAACCTCTCGAGATACAGGCTGCAGAAAGATTGAGGTTTATGCAGCCGTTCGCGGTTGGAATGCAGCGTATTGGTCACCATGGAGATGGTGGATACGTTCTACCCGAGAGAGCGATTGTCGAGACCGACACACTCGTTTCTATTGGCATCGCAACAGACTGGTCATTTGAGTCCGACTTCCATCGTCTGCGGCCGTCCGCAGCTATCCATATGTACGACCGAAGCTCTGGACCCACAGGGTTTCTCGTCAGCGCATTACGGCAACTATTGGACCTAAGAGGGTCCCCCCGTAGGCGATTGTTTGAGGCGTGGAGATATGTTCGACATGCCGTACGGTTTGCACGCGACCGTTCCCATATCGGTTTCGCTTTTCGTCGCAGATGGGTAGTGGTGTCTGCAAACGATGGTCGTCGGGACATATCACTTTCTGAAGTGTTTGATCAAGTACCGCCAAAGGCATCGGTAATGCTGAAAATCGATGTTGAGGGTGCAGAGTATTCATACCTCAACGATCTAGGAGCATGGATGGTCAATAGCGGCAAAGTCACCGTACTAATCGTTGAACTGCATGACTTTGACCTCAGGATTAAGGAAGTGGAGAAATTTGTCTCTGATGTGGCAGAGAGTTTTGTGGTCGTTCACATACACGTGAACAATTACGGTTCAATCAATTCCGGCATCCCGTCCGTCGTTGAAATGACGATGTGCCCGCGGAGTTGGGTGGGTAATGAAAAGAGGCAGTGTTTGCCTCTTGATGGTCTTGACTTTCCAAACAATCCCTCAGCGAGTGACCCTGTGCTCCAATTCATCTAGCGGCACTTAGAATGATCTAGCCCTTCGGGGACGTAGCTCAGCTGGCTAGAGCACCTGCTTTGCAAGCAGGGGGT
>JBMTET010000066.1:0-4894 GCA_049433365.1 Ilumatobacteraceae bacterium
GCGCGCGACGCGATCGAGTGCGTGAACCGCGGTGCCGATGCCGTCTACGTCTCGAACCACGGCGGTCGACAGCTCGATTCGGTGGCCGGAACCGCTGCCGTGCTGCCCGAAATCGTCGACGCGGTGAACGGTCGCGCCGAGGTGCTCATCGACGGCGGTGTGCGCCGCGGCGAGGACGTCGTGAAAGCGAAGGCACTCGGTGCGACGGCGTCACTGTCGGGTCGACCGTGGTTCTTCGCCCTTGCCGCCGACGGTCAGGCCGGCGTGAAGCGGATGCTCGACATCATGCAGGCCGACATCCTGCGCACGCTCACTCTCATCGGGGTTCCGCGCTATGCGGACGTCGATCGTTCGGCTATCCGGCGAGGCGACGCACGAGGCCGAGTCGATCGGTGATGATCCGACCGGCGGCCACCGTGCCGCCGGCAACCGAGGCAATGCCGACGTAGTAATGCTGCGTGCGCTTGCCGACCTGCGCTTCGGCTTCGGGTAGGCCGCCGGCGTACGTCCCGTCGACGACGACACGGAAGGCGACGTCGTCACCCGCCGAAAAGATGTCGTCGACGCGGTACGCCGCGTCGGTGAACCGCGGCTGGGCACTCGCGCGGAACCATGCATCGTCGGTGTTCAACACCGTCGGCGCCTCGCCCGATTCGAGCAGCGTGCGCACGACTGCTTCGGCACCCGGATTCGCCGCGACGTCGACGACGTCCCACGGCGCGGTGGCCGGCGGCTCGATCGGATCGGCGGGAGCACCGTCGAGCTGCAACTTGCGGCTGTAGTAGTCCTGCTCAACGGCGTTCGCCGTGAGCTTCGTGCCGTTCCAGTGGTACAAACCGATGCCCGACCACGCCGCCGCCTGGTTGGCGTGCTTCACACTGCGACCGTGTTCGCTGAATCGCATGGCGAGTCGCTCACCGTTGCTCACGATCTGGTGCACCGTGAGGCACAGGCCCGGGAACTGGCGGAACTGCGCGCTCGCCGCCGGAACGTACATGTCGTCGCGGCCCGACAGGACGTGCTGCCCCATGCGCAGCGTGTAGTCGGGCTCCATGATGCCCGGAACCTGGGTGACGTCGTGACGGTTCGTGTAGTCGAGGCAGTAGCGGCGCATGAGCGCGACGAACGACGACGGAGCTTGTGTGCCGCTCATCGTCAGCTCCGGGTGAAACGCGGCGGACGGCGCTCTTCGAAGGCGACGATGCCCTCGTTGGCGTCGTTGGTGCCCTGCAACATGACGACCGCATCGACGGCCGCCTGGTACGACGAGTCGAGCGCACGATTGACCATCGCCTTGCCGACGCTCACGGCGAGCGGACCCTTCGTTGCGATCTTCTCCGCGAGTGCGACCGCGCGGTCGAGCACCGGTCCGTCGTTGACGATCTCCTGGACGAGTCCGACACGCAGGGCGGTTGCCGCGTCGACGAACTCGCCGGTGAGCACCATGTAGCGGGCAAAACCGACGCCGACTATGTCGGCAAGGCGGCCGACACCGAATCCGGGCACGAGACCGAGGTTGGCTTCCGGAACGGCGAATTTCGCGTTCGGTGCGGCGAGCACGATGTCGCACGCCGACGCGAGCTCGCAACCGCCTCCGGCGGCGATGCCGTTCACCGCGGCGATGATCGGCTTCGTGCACGTCTCGACGGCCTCGAACGTGCGCATGCAATCGATGATGAAGTCGCGACGCGTGTCGGTCGTCGTCAGCTGCTTGTACCCGATGATGTCGCCGCCGGCGGAAAACGCCCTCGACCCTTCGCCGGTGATGACGATTGCCGCCACGTTGGCGTCGGCTTCGGCCTGCGCGAGAACGTCACGCAACGCCTTCCAGAACGTGCGGCGCTGGGCGTTGTACCGCTTCTCACCGAGCATCGTGACGATCGCGATGCGACCGCGGTGCTCGACCGAAAGATCGGGATCGTTGCCTGCAGCAGCGCTCATGCGTACCTCCGTGCGACGAAGGGGCGACCGCCCCACGCGATTTCGATGCTACGTGCGATGACCTTGCGGGTTTCGGCCGGATCGATGACGTCGTCGAGGTGGAAGTTGGCCGCCGATTCCCACGGCGCGCACTCGTCGGCCCATTCCTGCTCGAGCGTGTGCAGCAGCGCGTCGTACGCATCCTGGCCGCCTTCCGCCATTGCCTTTTCGAGCTTGCGGCGGTTGATGGTGATGAGTCCGGTATCGGGCGCCATGAAGGACATGTCGGCCGTCGGCCAGGCGTAGAGGAAGTCGGGGTGCGTCGGGCGACCGCCGAGGGCGAAGTGTCCGCCGCCGTAGGCCTTGCGCAACACGACGACGACCTTCGGAACCTGCGCCTCGGAGATGCGCAACACCGCCTGCTCGTACGCGCGGAGAATGCCGTTTTGTTCCGCATTCGTGCCGATGAGCAGACCCGGAACGTCCTGCAGGAAGACGAGCGGAATGTTGAACGTGTCGCACAGGTCGACGAACTGATGCTCCTTAGAGAGCGCCGCGGGATCGAGCGCACCGGCACCCGAGATCGGTTGCGAGGCGATCATGCCGACGGGACGACCCTCGACGCGCGCGAGCGCGGTGATGAGGCTCGGGCCCCACGCATCGGCGTACGGGAAAATCGAACCCTCGTCACAGATGTGACCGAGCAATGCGTACATGTCGTACCCGCGACGCGAGTCGGCGGGAACGAGCTTCACGATGTCGTTCGGCGACTTTGCCGGCGGACGGGCCGGTGCCACCGGTGCGGGTTCGGACGCGTTGCTCGGCAGGTACGACAGGAACGCCTTCAGCGCCTTGAACGCGTCGTCTTCCGTTTCGACGACCATGTGCGTGTTGCCGACGGCGCCGGCCATTTCCGGTCCGCCGAGCGTGTCGTCGGAGACCTTCTCACCGATGGCGTTGCCGACGACGGACGGTCCGGACAGCGCGACCGAACCGAACTTCACCATGACGATGAAGTGCGCCGTCGACGCGTGCAGTGCCGAGTCGCCGTAACTCGGTCCGAGAATTGCCGCGGCACGGGGCACCATCGGGTACTGCTCGGGTGTCTTGAGGAACGTCTGGAAGTCAAGCGGCAAACCGGAGAAGCGCCAGCCCATGACGTCGGGAATGCGACCGCCGTCGGCGTCGCAGAGAATAACGATCGGCAGGCCGACACGCTGTGCCGTGTCGATGACGCGGCTCTGCTTGCGCATGCTCACCGGTGCAGTGGTTCCCGCGACGACGCTCGAGTCGATGCCGATGAGTCCGACGTTGCGTCCGTACAACTTCGCGTATCCGGTGACGACGGCGTCGCCCGGGATCGGCTTGTCGCGACGCAGCTCGGGCTTGGCGAGCATTCCGATCTCGTGGAACGAGTCGGCGTCGATGAGCCGCTCGATGCGCTCGCGCACCGTGAGGCGTCCCGACGCGTGATGCTTGGCGATGCCCTCGACGCCACCCATCGAGCGACCCTCGTCGCGTCGCTTCTTCAGATCCTCGAGCAGTGCGTCATGCGGATTCTGCGTCATGGCTCCTCGCCTTCTCTTGTGCCTTCTCTTGTCGCCGTCACGTGCCGGCGGGTTGCGGTGCTCGCGGTCCCCGCGCGAGTCTGCAACGGGGTCCGTGAACAACGACACACTATACTGAATAAACGTAAAGTAGAAGATCGTCGAGAACACGAACTGATCGCCCGGGGAGCACCACGTTTCCCCGACGCGAGAAGGACCATACGGGATTCCGAGGAGCTGCCATGACCACGCTGTTTGTCGCCAACCGCGGTGAGATTGCCGTTCGCGTCGCGCGCACGTGCCGCGATCTCGGACTGCGCTGCGTCGTTGCCGTCAGTGACGCCGACCGTACGTCTCCGGCGACCCGCCTCGCCGACGACTCCGTGCTCATCGGTGACTCCCCCGCTGCCGCGTCGTATCTCAACATCGCCAACGTCGTCGGCGGAGCACAGAGCGCCGGAGCGACACTGCTCCATCCGGGCTGCGGCTTTCTCTCGGAAAACGCCGACTTCGCCGACGCCGTCGCCGCGGCGGGCATCACGTTCGTCGGCCCGTCGCCGCACGTCATGCGCGAGCTCGGTGACAAGCGCCGCGCACGCGACCTCGCCGCCGAAGCGGGACTTCCGATCGTGCCGGGCATCGTCATCCACGGTGACGCTCTCCCGAGCAAGGCCCAGCTGAAGAAACTCGGTCTTCCCCTCGTCGTCAAGGCGGCGCACGGCGGCGGCGGACGCGGCATGCGCGTCGTGCGCGAACTCGACCAACTTGCCGAAGCCGTCGCCCAGTCCCGCCGCGAAAGCACCGCAGCGTTCGGCAAGGACGACGTGTTCGTCGAACGGCTCGTCGAACACGCGCGGCACGTCGAGGTGCAGATCCTCGGCGACACGCACGGCACCATCGTCGATTTCGGCACCCGCGACTGCACCGTGCAGCGCCGTCACCAGAAGCTCATCGAAGAGGCTCCCGCACCGTTTCTCTCCGCCGACCTTTCGGCGCGAATCCGCGAAGCGGCCCGCAAACTCGCCGGGCACGTCGGTTACGTCAACGCCGGAACGGCCGAGTTCCTCGTCGATCCGGTGAGCGGCGAGTTCTTCTTCCTCGAAATGAACACCCGCCTGCAGGTCGAGCACCCGGTCACCGAAGCGGTGTGCGGAGTCGACCTCGTCGCGCTGCAGATCCGTGTCGCGCAGGGCGAACCAATCGGCATCTCGCAGCGCGACATCGAGGTGCGCGGCCACGCCATCGAGTTCCGCGTCAACGCCGAGGACCCGCACGAGGGATTCCGCCCGTACGCCGGCGACATCACCGACCTCGTGCTCGCCGAGGGCCCCGGAATCCGCAACGATTTCGGCGTCGACGTCGGCTCGGAAATCACCCCGTTCTACGACTCGATGATCGGCAAGCTCATCGTCCACGCCGCGTCGCGC
>JBMTET010000067.1:0-4759 GCA_049433365.1 Ilumatobacteraceae bacterium
ATCTGCTTCAGGGCTAGGCGATGCTCGTCGGCATCGGCGAAGTCGAACGTGACCGCGGGTAGATCGAGTTCTGAAACGGTGGTGACCATGTCCCGACCCTAATGTCGACGATGTGAGTGAGGTACATCGGGCAACACGCGACGACCTGCGCCGCATCACCGAGACGCTCGCTCGGGCGTTTCACGACGACCCGGTGGTCGTCCACATTCAGGGAGGCACCTACGACGAGCGACGTTCGCGACTCGGCTTCGAGATGTTGGGCCGCAACATGTTGGATCACGGCGAGGTATTGCGCACCGAGGGTTTCGAGGCGGCGGCGTTGTGGGCGCGCCCCGGCGAGTGGCGCATGCCGGTGACGGGAATCGTTCGCACTCTTCATCTCACCCTCACCGCGTATCGATTCGGAATCTTTCGCGCGCTCTCGTGGTTGAGTCGCGTCGAAAAGGTGCATCCGGACGAGCCGCACTACTACCTCGAAGTCCTGGGAACCGACCCAGAGCACCAAAGTCGTGGTTTCGGAGCGGCCCTCGTGACCCCGATGCTCGAACGGGCCGACGACGAGAAAGTTGGCGCCTATCTCGAGTCGTCGAAGCCATCGAACGTGCCGTATTACCGACGATTCGGGTTCGAGGTGGTTCGCGAATTGACTCATCGAACCGCCCCCACCGTCTGGACCATGTGGCGCGACCCCCGCTGACGCCGCGCCTCCGAGGGCGGGTGCGTGCGGTCACTAAGGTTGGATCATGAAGAACTACCGCAATTTCATCGATGGCAAATACGTCGACGCCGCCGACGGACGCACGCTCGACGTGGTCAACCCAGCGACCGGACAGGCATATGCCACCGCACCGCTGTCGTCGTCGACCGATGTCGATGCCGCGATGCGCGCCGCGTCGACGGCCTTCGAGAGTTGGCGCGATTCGACGCCGAAGGAGCGGTCGCTCGCACTTTTTCGCATCGCCGACGCCATCGAGGCGCGCGCCGAAGAGTTCATCGCCCTCGAATCGGAGAACTGCGGCAAGCCGATCGGCATCACGCGCTCCGAAGAAATTCCGCCGATGGTCGATCACGTGCGTTTCTTCGCGACCGCCGCACGACACCTCGAGGGCAAGAGTGCCGCCGAATATGTTCCCAACATGACGAGTTACATTCGCCGTGAGCCGATCGGTGTGTGTGCTCAGGTCGCCCCTTGGAACTACCCGATGATGATGGCGGTCTGGAAGTTTGCTCCGGCGATCGCAGCCGGCAACACCGTTGTGCTGAAGCCGTCCGACACGACGCCAGTGACCACCACGTTGCTCGCCGAAATCTGTGCCGAGTTCCTTCCTCCCGGTGTGATGAACGTAGTGTGCGGAGATCGTGACACGGGTCGGGCGATGGTGGTGCACGACGCTCCGTCGCTCGTGAGCGTCACGGGTTCAGTGCGCGCCGGCATGGAAGTCGCCGAGGCGGCGGCCAAGTCACTCAAGCGAGTGCACCTCGAACTCGGGGGCAAGGCCCCGGTGGTGGTGTTCGACGACGCTGATGTCGCCGCGGCCGCCGAGGGAATCGCGATCGGCGGCTACTTCAACGCCGGTCAGGACTGCACCGCGGCGACACGCGTGCTCTGCGCGCCCGGTGTGTACAAGGACTTCGTCGCGGCCCTCACCGAGCAGGCCAAGTCGACCCAATGCGGTATGCCCGATGACGACGTGCTGTTCGGACCCGTGAACAACCCCAATCAGTTGGCGCGGGTGTCGGGGTTCTTCGATCGCCTGCCCGCGCACGCGCAGGTGAACGCTGGTGGCGCTCGTCAGGGAACGAGCGGGTTCTTCTTCCCGCCGACCGTGGTCAGCGATCTGCGTCAGAACGACGAGATGATCCAGAACGAGATCTTCGGGCCGGTCATCACGGTGCAGCAGTTCAGCGACGAGGACGAAGCCGTGCGTCTTGCCAATGGCGTCGAGTACGGGCTGGCGTCGAGCGTTTGGACCCGCGACTTCGCTCGTGCGATGCGCATGACGAAACGCCTCGATTTCGGATGCGTGTGGGTGAACACGCACATCCCGATGGTTGCCGAGATGCCGCACGGCGGATTCAAGAAGTCCGGTTACGGCAAGGACCTCTCGGCGTACGCCCTCGACGACTACACGCGCATCAAGCACGTGATGGCTAATCTCGGCAGTTGAGACGAGATACGGGGTTGTCAGGGTGTAGTTTGCGACTCGGTCCGAAGGCGGGCCGATCCTGGAGGGCATCGAGGGAACAGAGGGGAGCAATGGTCGGGTCGTGAACGATCAGGTCATCGAACTGCGCGACGTCAGCAAGACTTTCGGCGATTTCCAGGCCGTCAAACGAGCCGACTTCTCCATTCACCGCGGCGAGTTCTTCGCCATGCTGGGCCCCTCCGGTTGCGGCAAGACCACCACCCTCAAGATGATCGCCGGGTTCGAACAGCCCACGACCGGTCAGGTGATGCTCGAGGGTGTCGATGTGTCGGCGGTTCCACCGCACAAGCGCAACGTCAATACCGTCTTCCAGCAGTACGCACTCTTCCCGCACATGCCGGTGGCCGACAACGTGGCATTCGGACTTCGTGCCAGGAAGGTCGCCGAGTCCGAAGTGAAGAGTCGGGTGGCCGAGATGCTCGAGGTCGTTCGCCTCGGCGACTTCGCCGCCCGCCGCCCGTCTCAACTCTCCGGCGGTCAGCAGCAGCGCGTGGCGTTGGCCCGAGCGTTGGTCAACATGCCGAGTGCCCTTCTGCTCGACGAGCCACTCGCCGCTCTCGACCTGAAATTGCGCGAGGCGATGCAGATCGAGTTGAAGCGCATCCAGCGCGAGGTCGAGATCACCTTCGTGTTCGTGACTCACGACCAGGGTGAGGCTCTCACCATGTCCGACCGCATCGCGGTGATGAACGAAGGTGTGGTCGAACAGATCGGCACGCCCGAGGAGATCTACAACCGCCCGCAGAGTCTGTTCGTGGCTGGCTTCATCGGATCGGCCAACCTGCTGCCGGGCCACGTGCGCGATACCACGAGCACGGGTTGTGTCGTCGAACTGCTCAACGGACAGCGAGTGGCCGCCACCGGCGAGCACGCCATCGGTTCCAAGGTGTCGGTGATGCTTCGGCCCGAGCGGCTCCACCCGGTGGCCGAGAAGCCCGCCGACGGGTTCGGTCTGCGTGGCACCGTCACCAGCGTGATCTTCCAGGGGGCCCGGCTGAGAGTGGTGGTCGAGTTGCCCGATGGCACCGAACTGTCGGCCGAGGTCGACGCAGACAGCGATCTGCCGTCGCTGCGACCCGGACACGAGCACTGGGTCGGCTGGTCGAACTCGGCGGCCTACGCGCTCGCCGGCTGGCCCGAGCGCGCCGGCGCCACTGGTCTCGACGTCGATCACGTGGAAGCGGCTCTATGAACGAGCCGTCCTTCGCCTCGATGTTGAGTACCGTTATCCAGGTCTCTCCGCTCGTCGGAGCGAGCGAAACCACGTCACAGATTCAGGGAGGACACTAATGAACACACCGAAGCGGGGTTTTTCACGCCGCGAACTTCTCATTCGCTCCGGCGCCCTCGGCGCCGCCGGACTCTCGTTGCCAGCGATTCTCGCCGCCTGCGGTGGTGACGACGGCGGGAGCGGTGGCGGAGGCAGCCTCCTCATCGAGAACTGGCCCGAATACATCGACCTCACCGAAGGGGAGGTGCTCGGCACCATCGACCGGTTCATCGCGGCGTCGGGTGTGAACACGAACTACTCCGAGGCCTACAACGACAACCTCGAGTACTTCGCCAAGATCCAGCCGCTCCTCGGCACGGGCAAGACCATCGAGCCCGACATCATCATGCCCACCCAGTGGATGGCCGGTCGTCTGCGCAACCTCGGTTGGCTGGAGAAGTTGCCAATTGACAAGGTGCCCAACGCCAAGAACCTCGAGGACGCCTTCAAGAATCCGCCGAGCGACCCCACGGGTGAGTTCAGCCTCCCGTGGCAGTCGGGTATCGCCGGTATCGCATACAACATCGAGGCCACCGGCCGCGAGTTGAAGAGCATGGCCGATCTCTTCGACCCGGCCTTCAAGGGCAAGATAGGCATGCTCACCGAGATGCGCGACACGGTCGGCCTCTTGTTGCTCGGTCTCGGCGTCAACCCGTCGAACATCTCGTCGTTTGACGAGGCAGCCGGCGCGTTCGGGCAACTAGAGAAGGCCAAGTCTGACGGCCAGATCCGCGCCTTTACTGGCAACGATTACATCGACGACTTGAGCCTCGGCAACTTCGCGGCCTGCATCGGCTGGTCGGGTGACGTGCTCCAGCTCGGCGCCGACAATCCCAATGTGAGGTTCATCGTTCCCGAAGAGGGCGCCACGTTGTGGTGGGACACCATGGTGGTTCCGAAGGGTGCGAAGAACGTCGAGTCGGCCGCCAAGTTCATGGACTTCGTGTACGACCCGGTGCAGGCCGCGCAGATCACCGCCTACGTGCAGTACATCTCGCCGGTCAAGGGTGTTCGCGACGAGGTCGCCAAGATCGATGCGGCTCTCGCCGACAACCCGCTGCTCTTCCCCGACGACGAGACGAAGAAGCGCTTCTTCCCGTTCGCCGATCTGAGCGAGGACGTGGAGGCGCAGTTCGAAGAGGCCTTCTCGGCCATCATCGGGGCCTAGTCGTCAAGTGACCGCTCCCGTGCTGTCGAGGGTGAGATTGCTCACCGGAGTCTCGGGCGAACGGGCCGGCCTTCTCAGCCTCGTCGTCACGGGCGTGGCACTCCTAGCCGTCGG
>JBMTET010000068.1:0-4600 GCA_049433365.1 Ilumatobacteraceae bacterium
CTCACACATAGCAGGTGACGAAACGAGCTGCTCGTCACCGGCGAACGAATCGAATCCGTAGGAAAGGACAGGTCCACCGTGAACGAACGGTCGACAGACACCTTGATCCGGTCGCGCGTGCGCGAAAAGGAGAGCGGACTCGACGAGTCGCCGGTGCAGTCGCGCCGTCGCCGTCCCGAGCTCCTCCTCGGCATTGCACTGGTCGTCCTCGGCGCACTCGGGGGAGTCGTCCTCCAGCAGCGCGGCGATGACTCCGTGCTCGTCGTCCATGAACGGCGCGGCGAGCGCGGTGCGTGGCGAATGTACCGGGCGAGTCCCGATGATCGTGACGCGCAGTCGGGCGTGGGGGTCAGCGGCGGAACGAACCGCGCAGGCGCAACGCCACACCCCAGGTCGTAACGAGCCACATCGATTCGCGCACGATCGACAGGTTCATCTTCGACTGACCGAGCGTACGGTCAACGTAAGTGATCGGTACCTCGACGATGCGCGATCCGTTGCGTCGTGAGAGCAACCAGGCAAGCTCGGTGAGAAAGGCGTAACCGTTGGCGGTGGTTGAGCCGACGTCACTGTCGCGCAGCGTCGATGCTCTGTAGGCACGAAACCCCGACGTGCAGTCGCGGATCTTCACCTTCAGCATTGCTGCCGTGTACAAATTGCCCCAGCGCGACAACAGCCGTCGGTGCAGTGGCCAGTTCACCACGCCACCGCCGGTGACGTAGCGCGAACCGACCGCAACGTCGGCACCTGCCTCGATTGCCGCGACGAGTGCGGGAATCGACTCGGGGGCGTGCGAGAGATCGGCATCGAGCGTGACGATGACGTCGGAATCCCCGGCTGCCGCCAGGGTCGTCAGTGCTTCACGGCTCGCTGCGGCATAGCCCCGGGCGCCCGTACGGGACATCAGACGAATCTGCGGGTCGCGCTCGGCTCGCAGGCGAACTTTGTCCCCGGTGCCGTCGGGGCTGGCGTCGTCGACGACGACGACCCGTGCCTGTGGAGCCGCGGCACGCACCCGATCGAGGAATGTATCGATGTTGTCGGCTTCGTTGTACGTCGGGGTGACGACGACGACGCGCATTTACATACGTTACATCGCGTGCTTGATTGCATCCCCGATCGATGCGACGCGCACGAGGCTCATGCCCTTCGGTGCACGCACGGAGGCACTTGCCGGAATGATCGCGGTGGTGAAGCCGAGTCGTGCTGCTTCGGAGAGGCGTCGTTCGATCTGCGCAACGTGGCGAACTTCACCCGCAAGTCCGACCTCGCCGATGCACGTAATCGTCGGGTCGACGGCAACGTCGCGCAGCGACGAGGCGAGTGCGATGCACATGCCGAGATCGGCACCCGGGTCGGACACGCGAATTCCACCGACGACCGAAACGAACACCTCGTGGGCGGCGAGCGAACACCCGGCGCGGCGATCGAGAACCGCAAGCAACATTGCCAAACGTGAAGACTCGAGGCCCTGACTGCTGCGCCGCGGCGGAACCCCACTCGTCGTCTTCGTGGTGAGAGCCTGCATCTCGACGAGCAGCGGACGGTGACCGTCGAGCACCGGCACCACGACGGAGCCCGGCACACCGCGTTGCCTGTCGGCAAGGAACAGCGTGCTCGCGTCGGGAACGTCGCGCAAACCGTCGGCAGTCATCTCGAACAGCCCGAGTTCGTTCGTCGAACCGAAGCGGTGTTTCATTGCCCGCACCGACCGAAGGGCATGTACGCGGTCCCCCTCGAACGACAACACGGTGTCGACGACGTGTTCGAGCAGTCGCGGACCGGCAATCGATCCTTCCTTGGTGACGTGTCCGACGAGTACGACGGCGATGCCGCGAGTTTTGGCCTCTTGCACGAGTCGGTGGGCGCACTCGCGCACCTGAACGACCGAGCCGGGCGCAGAACCGAGCGTCGGATCGGAGATGGTTTGGATGCTGTCGATGATGACGAGGTTGGGTGTTGCGGCATCGATCGCCGCAATGATGTCGTCGACCGTGTACAGCGACACGAGCAGTGCAGCGTCACTTTTCACGCCCAGGCGTGCAGCACGCAGGCGCACCTGTTCGGTGCTTTCCTCGGCGCTCACGTACAGACTGCGACCCGACCACGACCCGACGACTTGCGACAGCAGCGTTGATTTTCCGATTCCGGGTTCGCCGCCGAGCAACGTCACCGAACCGGGTACGAGTCCACCGCCGAGAACTCGATCGAGCTCGCCGATGCCCGTCGCAGTGGTGTGCGTGCCGGGGGCGGCCGTACCGTCGAGGGCGACCGGTGCGACGGCACGCAGCGCGGCACTCGGGCGGCGAGCCGCTGCCGTCACGACGGGGGCGTCACCGACGACGTCTTCGACGAGGGAGTTCCAGGCACCGCATCCCGCGCACTGGCCGGTCCACTTGGGATGCTCGTGTCCGCAGTCGGTGCAGACGTAGACGGTGCGCAGTCGAGCCACGCCCGACAGGTTACGTCCGCGATGTACGACGGATGGCGCGGCGACGGCGAGCGATGCGTACGGCGAGCACCCCCATGGCGATCAGCCATACGGCGAGTGCGCCGAGTGCGCCGAGGGAGACGACCCGGGCGATGAGTGCACCAATGTCGAAGTTCCGCGACGTTGCGTCGACTGCGACGGTCGTGCCGTCGAGGGGGACGTTCCAGCGCACGAGATTGCCGTCGACTTCCCCGGATGCGGAGCGGACGTCACCGGGGAGTCGTGTCACGAGGGAAAAAGTGGCCACGTCGCCAAGTACGAGATTGTCGGTGGCGAGGATGTCATCGAACGGCACGCTGCCGACCAGATCAACCAGTTCCGAATCGGCGAAAGCGGCGAGTCCACCGTCGAGTCGCAGCTCACCCGACACGGTGAACGTGGAGGCCGCCGATGCCCCGCTACGCGACACGGTGAGTCGGCTGATCGGGCCGCCGGGCCCGGAAAGTCCCTCGAGCAGGCGGGACGCTTCCGCCGGAGTCGCGAAGCTGCGCTCAACGACGATCTGCACGCCGCCGTCGGGAAGTGAGGTGGGCGGGTTCACCGTCCATCCGCGGTTGCGCAGGTCATCGCCGGCAATTCCCTCGGCGAGTTCCGGGGCGCGCTCGACGAGTTCTGCATCGGCGATCGCCGTGACGGTGATTTTCCCCGAGCCGTTGCGAGCAACGTCGAGTGTCGTCGTGACGTCGAGCCGGCAGCCGGCGGCAACGACGATGAGCGCAGCGATACCGCCGAAGCGGCCGAGTGCGGCGAGAAGCCGTCGGCTCACTCGGTGCTGGCGGAGTCGCCCGGGCCGGCGAGTTCAGCCGCGACCGGAGGAACGAATCCGTCGATCGCGTTGAACGTGACGCGCTTGTCGCCGGCGTTCTCGGGGTCGTCCTCGACACCGACGACGATGATCTGACCGGCGACGAACTGCTTGTTCAGCAGACGCTCCGACAGCGGATCCTCGATGAGTCGCTGCAAGGCGCGGCGCAGAGGTCTTGCCCCGAGCTGCGGGTCGTAGCCCTTCGTCGCGAGCAGTTCCTTTGCCGACGGCGTGAGCTCCAAGCCAAGTCCGAGGCCTTCGAGCTGGCTGACGAGCCGCTTGCTCATGAGATCGACCATTTCGACGACCTCGTTCATCGACAGCTCGTGGAACACGATGATCTCGTCGATGCGGTTGAGGAACTCGGGTCGGAAATGAACCTTGAGTGCTTCGGACACCTTCTCGCGCATGCGGGTGTACGACATCGCTTCGTCGTTCTTGCCGAAACCGACGTTGGCCTTGCGCAGATCCTGCGTTCCGAGGTTCGACGTCATGATGATGACGGTGTTGCGGAAGTCGGTCGTGCGACCCTGGGCATCGGTGAGGCGACCCTCTTCGAGAATCTGCAACAGCGTGTTGAACACATCGGGGTGTGCCTTTTCGATTTCGTCGAAGAGCACGACCGAAAAGGGCTTGCGGCGCACCGCCTCGGTGAGTTGGCCACCTTCGTCGTAACCGACGTATCCGGGGGGCGAACCGACGAGCCTGCTGACGGTGTGCTTCTCCATGTATTCGCTCATGTCGAGCGAAATGAGGGCATCCTCGTCACCGAAGAGGAACTCGGCGAGCGTCTTCGCGAGTTCGGTCTTGCCGACACCGGTGGGTCCGAGGAAGATGAACGAACCGCTCGGACGCTTCGGGTCTTTCAGGCCGGCACGTGTGCGCCGGATGCTCTGGCTCACGGCCTTGATCGCGTCTTCCTGGCCGATGATCCGCTTGTGCAACTCGGCTTCCATGTTGAGGAGCTTGGCGGTCTCTTCCTCGGTGAGCTTGTACACGGGGATTCCGGTCCAAATGCTGAGCACCTCGGCGATTGCCTCTTCGTTCACCTCGTCATACAAGTTGACACCCTGCGCCTTGACGTCGGCTTCCTTTTGGGTGCGCTCGTCGAGCAGGGAGCGTTCCTGGTCGCGCAAGCGACCGGCTTCCTCGAAGCGCTGTTCTTCAACTGCCTTCTTCTTCGCCTCTTGCACCTGCTTGAGTTTCGTTTCGAGTTCCTTGAGATCCGGCGGCGTCTTCATCCGCTTGATGCGCAGACGGCTGCCGGCTTCGTCGATGAGGTCGATCGCCTTGTCGGGCAGGTG
>JBMTET010000069.1:0-4328 GCA_049433365.1 Ilumatobacteraceae bacterium
AACACAGCAGATTCTGGTTCTGTTATTCAGGGTTCGATTCCTTGCTCCCCAACCAGTGCGCGAGGCTCCACGCGAGTCCCCGTCGCGGCAACACGGATAGCCTGAAGAGTCCTGGCTCCCATCGTCTAGCGGCCTAGGACACCACCCTCTCAAGGTGGCGGCACGGGTTCAAATCCCGTTGGGAGTGCCATGACAACACGCAACGTTCTCGTCGCCCACTCGTGCCTGCGCAAGGTGAACTTCGAGGAACGTGTGCGCATCGCCGCCGAGGCAGGTTTCAACTCCGTTGGTCTCAACGCCGGATCGATTTCGAACCGCGGCGGCGAGTACAAGCGCCTGATCGATCTCGGGTACGACGACGCGAGGATGCAGCGCATTCTCGACGAACACGCACTGAAGATCGCCGAAGTCGAGGCACTCGTTATCGGCAACGACGAACAGGCGCGGACATGCCGGCACCTGGTCGAGACTTTCGGCGTCGATACCATTCAGACGATCGCGATGTTCCGTGTGGACGGCGAGAGCGAGCCGCTCGACATCGACGCCGCGGCGCAATGGTTGCGCAACTTCGCCACCGAACTCGTGCCCTACGGTACGAAGCTCGCCCTCGAGTTCATCCCGACAACGCCGATTCCCGACGCTTCGACGGCGCAACGACTCGCCGATGCCGCCGGCCACCCGAACGTCGGCACGTGTGTCGACTTCTGGCACGTGATGCGCGGCAGGGGAATCTCCGAACTCGACGTAGTCGACTGGAACCGCGTGTACAACGTGCAGGTGAACGACGGCACGCTCGTGCCCGCCGATCCCAACTACATCCACGACTGCCTTTTTTACCGCGAGGTGCCGGGCGACGGGGAGTTCCCGATCGACGAGCTCATGGCACGTGTTCCGGCGACTGCGCCGATCAACATGGAAGTGATGAACACCTTTCTCGACTCCGCGACCGCCGCCGAGCAGGTGGCGACTCTCAGGCGGGGTCGGGAACGTGTGCTATCGCGCGGTTGAGTCGGCTCGATACGAGCGTCACGAGTGCAAGTGACGTGACGACGATGAATCCACCGAGGAATTGCAGTGCCGAAAGTTTCTCCCGGAACACGACGTAAGCGGAAACCGCGGAGATGATCGGCATGCCGAGCATCAGCAGCGAGGTGTACGTGGCTTCCATGTTGCGTTGCGCCCAGGTGAGCAGTGCGTGTGCCGTCATGCTGAGAAACCCCACCGACAGCACCATCATCCAGTTGAATGCCGTGCCGACCGCCAACGATTGGTCGAGCAGCAGGGGGCCGATGAAGGCGAAGATCGTCGTCCAGAACATCACCGGAGCAAGGAAACCCCACAGTTTTGCGCCGAGGTCGCGCTGGCGCTTGACCATCAGGAAGTAGATCGCCCACGTGATGCAGTTCGATACCGCCCACAAATCACCCTCGAGCGTCGTGTTGCCCGTCTTGCCACCGCCGAGCACGACCAGCACCGCGCCGCCCAGCGCGGTAACGGCGAGCATTACTCGCCGGGGGTCGAGTTTTTCCTTGAACATGATCGGTGCGGCGAACAACACGATCACGGGCGCGAGTTGACTGATGAGCATTGCGTTTGCGACCGATGTCATCTGGAACGCCGCGTACCCGCTCCCTGTCGAGATGTAGAAAAAGAGCGCCGGAACGATTGCAACGGTCATGATCTTGCGGTTGATCCGCGAGCCCTCGCGGAAAAAGAACCAGAACGCAACGGGCGTAGTGAGTAGCAAGCGATAGGCGAGAATCGCCGACGAAGTTGCGTCCGATGCCTTGACGAAAACCGGCGTGATGCCCCAGAAAAATACCGCCAAATTCACGCCGGCAACCGAGCGTCCGTATTCCTTCTTCGTTACCGCGATCGTCATGGCGTCATCCGCAGTCCCGCCCCGGGCGATGCCGGATGCGCACGCTCGCGCATTGCTGCAGTCACTCCCTGCGTCATTCGCCGGAGATCCGAATGGCATTTTCGGGGCAGTTGGCGTGCGCCCGGCGAACTTTGTCGCGCAACTCTGCAGGAATGTCACCGGTGACGAGGACGACGGCCTGCCCCAACTCGTCGCTGCCGAAGACTTCGGGAGCGGCGATTGCGCACATCTGCTGCCCCTGGCAGGCCTCGGCGTCCACGCTCACTCTCATTGCCACCCCCGTTGAGTCACCGTAGCCCACGCCGAGACTCAGCGGAGGTGTCGATCGCCGGCCGCCCGTTTCACGGGCGGGTCGCGTCGTGGCTCCAGCCAACGGCTCGTTCGATGCTTGCCGCCAGCGCGAGAAGAACGTCCTCGCGGCCCCAGTCGGCAACGAGTTGCACGCCGACGGGAAGTCCGTCGGTGCTACTTCCGAGCGGCAGCGTGATCGCCGGTTGCCCGGTGACGTTGTACTGCATCGTGAAGCGGACCCACCGTGAGGCGGCGCGTGAAGCATCGAGCGGATCGGATGCGAATTCCCACAACTCCCCGATGCGCAGCGGCGGCGCGGCAAGTGTCGGCGTCACGAGTACGTCCCAGCCATCGTTCCACCACTGCAGCATCGAGCGGCGGAACTCGTGCGCCGCGTGCATCGATTCGGCGAACTCGACCGCGGACATCGCCGCGGCGTGGCGGGCATGGGCGCGGTTGACCGCTTCCACATCGTCGTCGGTGACGTCACGACCGAGCATGTCGGCAAGCTGGCGCTCGGCAAGCGCCATGTTCGTCGCCCACATCGCGGTGAAACGGCGCGGAAATGATTCGTCGGCGAGCGCCGCCGGCCACGTCGCGTGCACCTCGTGGCCGAACGAGACGAGCAATTCGGCGGTTCGTTCGACGACATCGGCGCACGATTGGTGCACCGGGGCCCCGAGTGGATCATGGCTGAGCACCCCGATGCGCAACCGGGGAAGCGGGGTGTCGAGTGCGGCGACGAAGGACGCTGCGTGCATCGGTGCAACCGCGCAGTCGCCGACGCTCGACCCGGCGACCGCGTCGAGCATGGCCGCGGTGTCGCGCACGTCGCGCGACACGCACAACTCGACGCCCAACCCGGTGTCGTCGCGCAGCGGTGCCGGTGAGACGCGTCCGCGACTCGGCTTGAGTCCGACCAACCCGCAGCACGATGCGGGGATGCGGATACTCCCACCACCGTCGGATGCGTGGGCGATGGCGACCAGTCCGGCGGCGACGCCAGCCGCACTGCCGCCGCTCGACCCGCCACTGCTGCGCGACGTGTCCCACGGATTGCGAGTTGCGCCCCACGCCGTCGACTCGGTGACGGGCAAACTGCCCCACTCGCAACTTGTCGAGCGGCCGACAGGAATGAACCCGGCCGCAAGTATTCGTCGGACGAGATCGGTCGTCGTCTTCGACACGTACCGTGCGGCACGCAGCGCCGCGTTGCCGTTGCTCAACTCGCGACCTTCCCAGTGACTGTGCAGGTCCTTCAGCAAAATCGGAACGCCACAAAACGGCGCGCTGCGGTCGTCGGAGTCATCGATCCGACGCGCGTGCTCGAGCGCCTGCTCGGCCCACACATGGCTGACGGCGTTGATTTCGGGGTTCGTGCGCTCGATGCGCGCGAGCGTGTCGATAACGAGTTCGCGCGCCGACACGTCACCGTTGCGAACGCGCTCGGCCTGTCCGCACGCAGTTGCAGCCGACGGGGCGCGGCGCGACACATCCACTGTGGCAGAGTCCCCCTCGCTCGATGCTTGGCGGCTACCTTACAAAGGTCGTGGCTGAACAAGTGAACAATCCACGAGCGCGCTCATCTTCGTCGATTGTCGGCCTTCTGCGGGCGCCGTCGGTGACTCCGTTCATCGCCGCAACGGCCCTGTTGTACCTGGGGCTGGCGATCCAGGTGACCACACTTGGCAAGCAGGTGTACGACATCACTCGTCGTGAACTCGACATCGGCTGGCTCGGTCTCGCCGAGTTCCTGCCGATTGCCCTACTCGTTTTCGTTACCGGAGCGGTTGCCGATCGGTTCAACCGCAAGCACGTGGCGATGCTGGCCATTTCCGGTGAACTCGTGTCCGCGCTCCTGCTCACCTGGTACGCGAGCACTGCACCGACCGCGGTGTTCCCGATCTTCGTCATCGCCGTGTTGTACGGCACCTCGCGCGGGTTCGTCGCCCCGTCGATGCGGCCGATGGCCGCAATGATTGCGCCGGCGGGTCGACTGCCGCAGATGATCGGCTTGTATTCGACGATGTGGACTGCGGCGGCGATCATCGGTCCGGCGAGCTCGGGTTTTCTGTACTCGGTGCACCCGTCACTGGCATTCGGCGCCGGTGCATGCGCCGTTGCCGTCGCGATCATCAGCTTGTCGCGGGTGCAA
>JBMTET010000070.1:0-4217 GCA_049433365.1 Ilumatobacteraceae bacterium
GATCCACTCCATGACGGCCATATCGCCTATTTCGCTGCGGCCGTGGAATTCGGGTATCCGGTGTTTTGCAACGTTACGAGCGATGCCTGGACCATGACGAAACATCCCGTGCTCCTGCCCCAGCAGAGTAGGGCGACAGTGATCGATGCGATTCGCCACGTGTCGTACGTTCATTGTGCGGAGTCAACGACACGAGACGTTCTGGAACGTGTACGTCCGGTCGTTTATGTGAAGGGCAATGATTGGCTTGCGCGGGGCGGTGTGCCGGAAGAAGAAGCCGGTACGTGCGGTCGTCTCGGTATCGAGATCGCCTACGTGGACACGGTGCTGAACAGTTCGACTCGACTCATCAATCAGCTTCGGGGCATGTGATGTTTTCGGCGGTGGTGTCATTTCACACGAACCCGTACACCTGCGGAGTTGCGCGTTTCAACCGGTCGCTCGCACAGGCCATGAATGTTGAGATCGTTTCGCTGGACGAATACCTCGACGAACCCATCGGTGGGAGTGTCTTGCTCTCTCTCAAGTTGGAGGAGGTCGGCACCGGTACTCTCCAGCGCTTGAACGGCCTCATCTCGACCAATCAGGGCAACTTTGCCTTGCTCTTGCACGGAACCGACGGTTCGGACCTCGAGTCTGCGCTCTGCGGCCGCGCCACCAGGGTGTTTGCGGCAAGCGCCGAGATTGCACGGAGGGTGGCAGGATGCCGGGCCGACGTCGTCTCCGTGTTCGCCCCTGGCGCATCCGTGCAACCACGTCAGGCTGCGGTCGATTGCACCTTGCTGACGTTTGGGATGGCCCACAAGATTCGAAGCGACGGATATCGGCGTCTCGCAGCCGTCATGCAGGGGGACGATCGAACCTTTCGCCTGGAGATCTCGACGGCACTTCACGAAGGGGGAACGTTCGACGAAAGTTTCTTCGAAGTAGGAGAGGAAATCTCGCATGCCTTTGGTGGAAACGTGCGATTCCTCGGATTTCTCGCCGACGCCGAGGTGTCGGAGCGACTCCGTGACGTCGACGCCCTCGTCGCGTTCTTTCCACGTGGTGCAAGGGAGAACAACACCACCGTGCTGAGCGCCATGTCGCACGGATGCGCGGTCATTACCAATCTGGATTCCGACTCCCCGCCATGGATGGTGCACGACCGTACGGTGTTCGACGTGAACCAGTTGACGGGTTTTCCGGACGCGACTTCGCTTCAGCGCGTGGGGAGTGCGGCGGCGATTGCGGCCTCGAGTTACAGCTTCGAGCGCCTTGCCGACATCCTTCAGTCCTCGTGAAGAGTCGACTGCTGCAGTGGCTTCGAACAGGTAGTGGTGTCGTTGCGCTTCCAATTCTCGTCTGCCTGTGGTGCCTTCGACCGTTCATTCGATTTCGTATCCTCATCGTGGGGGTCCATCGATTCGGTCATCTTGCACTCGAGCCAGAGATGTGGTTGGCCAACCAGGTGATTTCGCCCGGTATCGGTCGGCGCAGAGTGATCGACCTGTGGAGTTTGGGTTCTCGACAGAGTCGCAGCAATCGTGAGTTGGCAGATCTCTGGAAGCTTCGGCTGCGTCCGCTACCCAGCTGGTGTATCGGCGCACTCGTGCGAGCCGGGGGGTGGGTCCCGTCTCTGGCGCTGGAGCGACCCACGCTCTCCATTCACGGACCTCGCAACGCCTTGGATCGAGCACCACGCCAGATCTCATCCCCACCTTCGTTTTCGGAGAAGGAGGTAGGCGAGTTTCTCGAACATGGGGTCGACTTGACTCGGCCGTACGTTGCACTCGTTGTGCGTGATTCCGCGTACTACTCACATCGTGGGGAGATCGAGAGTGCACAGTCCTCGATTTTGAATGCTGATCTCGACAAGTTCGTACCAGCCTGCTCACGATTGGTGAACATGGGTTACCAAGTCGTTCGCCTCGGGGGACCATCGCCCCAGAAATTTCCCGCACTACCGGGCTTCTTTGATTACGCCAATTCCCGATGCCGAACACCGCGTCTGGACGTTACGCTGCCGAGCCACTGCGCCTTTGCAATCGCCACTCAAACCGGCCCGGATGCCGTCGCACTCCTTGCGCGCCGACCGGTGTTGTACATCGACGTGGTTAGATTTTCGCAGTTCTTCTTCGGTACTTCGCTTGCGACCTGGGTTCCGGTGAAGTTCGTCGTGGATAACAACGAGCAACCGCTGAGTGCACGAGCCTTGTGTCAAACGCCGTGGTTGTCGGCGAAGGATCCAGGTGAATTCGTCGACCCACGACTCTCCTTGGTGCGTTCAAGATCGGAGGAACTCGAGCGTTATGTCATCGACTTTGCCTTGGACGTCTCGAATCATTTGCGGCATCTCGAAGAGTCCGCAGAGCGCAAACAGCTAAGGCAATGGCAAGCAATCACCAACGGCATTCTCGCAACGGGGATGGGAGCGTGGGGTCGGGAGCGCTTCGGTGACATTGCCGCTCCGGTTTCGGTGCAGTGGCTGCGCGAAAACCATCGGTGGTGGCTCACCGACTAGCGCGGGAACTGCAGCGCATCTGACGCGGAGTACGACGGCTACTCGGAGAGCATCTTTTGCATGATGGCACTGTCGAGCCACCGACCGTGTTTGCGACCGATTTGGCGCTCGGTACCTACCAGGGTGAAACCGAGTGATTCGTGGAGGGCGAGCGACCCGACGCTCGTGGATTCGATGCGAGCAATCACGGTGTGGAATCCGGAATCCCGCGCCACTTCGAGCAGGCGTGCCAGCAGCAATTTGCCGATACCGCGCCGATGTTGGTCGCGACGCACATAGATGGAGTTCTCCACGGTGGTTCGATATCCGGCCCGATCGCGGTAGGTGCTGAGTGCGGCAAAGCCAACTACGCCAAGAAGCGTGTCGTCGGCAACGATGACCGAGAAGGCGCCACTGCGAGCAGCAATCCACGCGCGTTGCTCCTCCACCGATCGCAGGGTCAGGTCGAATGTGCTGACCCCGTGTGTCACTTCATGGTTGTAGATTTCCGCGATGGCTTCGGCGTCGCGAGCCTCGGCAGTTCGAAGCGTCAGCGTCTGCATCAGGCAGTAGTCTAAGAAAGGCGCTGTGCAAGCAGCGTCAGCGCCCTCTTAGCTCAGTTGGCAGAGCACTTCCATGGTAAGGAAGAGGTCGTGGGTCCGATTCCCACAGAGGGCTCGCCTAACGGCGGCGTAGCTCAGTTGGTGAGAGCATCCGGCTCATAATCGGAAGGTCATCGGTTCGATTCCGATCGCCGCTACGACGATGACTGCTCTCGCTGACCGCTCAACGCTGAGACTGGTTTTGCAGGTATTGGAGCGCAGGGACAAGTTTCGGCTTGGAGTCTCGCTCGTCCTGATATTGATTGGCACGGCATTGGAAGTGGCAAGTCTCGGATTGGTTATTCCGGTAGTTCAAGCCGTCGTAAGTGGCGATCGGCGCCTGGAATACGGATGGATTCCTCCTCAACTTCAAGACGTGTCGTACAGCCGATTCGTCCAATTACTGATGCTGTCACTGGTTTTGATTTTTATGTTGAAGAACTCATTCCTACTTTTGTCTAATTACTATCAGCAGCGAGCTCAGCTATCAGTCAACAATCGAGTAGTTCAGAGACTGTTTGAGACGTATCTGCGACAGCCGTACGAGTTCCATCTCGCAAACTCGTCCTCAATATTGGTCAGGAATGTGCAAGATTATTCATCGGCTGTGGTTGGAAGTGGAGTTGCGCCAGTTCTCCTCTTGCTTACCGATGTAACTACAGGTCTCGGACTGGTGCTAGTTCTAGTGCTTGTGCAACCGGTGAGCACGGCGATACTGGTTGCAGTTTTTGCGGCGAGCAGCTATTGGATCGTCTCAATCTCGAGAACTCGAACAAGGCGGTGGGGTGTTGAGCGTGTTATGCATCGTGGAGTACTCATGGAGACACTTCTGGGTGGCTTCGGTGGTGTGAAAGAGATAAAACTGTTCGGCCGTGATCGCGAAGTTATCGATACGCACAGGTCAAGTTTGTATCAAGCGGCAAGATCGTTTTACTTGTTCAGTGTGTTGCAGGGTGTTCCGCGAGCAGTTTTTGAAGTAGTTGTAGTCGCTGGAGTTGCCGTGCTGGTTGTCGTTGCAACACTCGGTGACGGAAGTCTTCAAGATGCGACGCTGATCATTGCGCTCTTCGGTGTCGTGGCGTTCAGAATGCTGCCCTCGGTGAATCGCATCATTCAGTCTGTACAGCAACTCT
>JBMTET010000071.1:0-4057 GCA_049433365.1 Ilumatobacteraceae bacterium
GAGGTCATCACCAAGTACGGACTCGACCCGCTACGCGTCGATCCGTATCAGGTCTGAGTCAGATAGCTCACGCACATCTCGGTGAAGCGATCGATCATCTGGTCGACCGTGATCGACTTTCCGGTCACTTCGTCGTCGTCGAACAACATGAGTTGAAGTGCGAACGCGTGCAACACACGGGACGTCATGTCGACCCTGTCCGCTTCCATCGGGACGGCGTCGGTTCGGTAGGTGTCGACGATTCGTTCGACCAGAAGTGCGAGCCCTTGGGTGAGTTCGTTCCCCTGGGCGCGCATGTCGGCCTCGTGGGCGTTGTGAACCGTGTGGAAGAGAAACGTGTTGCGATGGCGACGCACCGACACCACCACCCCTTCCACGAACGTGTGCATGGCGTCGCGCAAGTTGTGGCGTTCGAGCGCTTCGGTGGCCGCCTCGATGAGCGGCTCCCGGAAGGTTGCGAGGAACCGCTCGTGCATGGCCACGAGGAGACCCTGACGACTACCGAAGCGTGCGTAGAACGCGCCGGTGGAGGTGCCGGCCCGGTCGATCACGGCCTCGACGGTCACGGCGTCGCTTCCGCCCTGGCGCAGGAGTTCTTCGGCGGCATCGAGCATGCGACGGGTCGACTCGATGCTGCGGGTCTGGCGGGGCGGAGAGGGCTCAATACCCCGAGCGTACTGAGAGTCTGGAAACAGAGAAAATCTTCTATTACTGTTCGGCAATGCGCTCCACCCCACGTCGCACCGCCTGTTTGGTGATCGCCGCCGTCGCCCTGGCCGCCTGCGGCACCGACGGCTCGTCGACCTCCAGCACCGACCCAGTCACCATCGACCTCGACGACTACGGCGCCGTACGCCTGCGCAATTTCAACATGAGCAAGTCGTTCAACAAGACCGTCGGCCAAGCCAGTGGCGCCATCGAAGGCGGTGTCGATCAGGCCGGTGGTGCCTTCACAAAAGCGTTCGCCGAAGCCCGCGATGAGTCCGGAGAGTTCGGACGTACCGCCATGAGTTCGGTGGTCGACACGGCTGGCGACACGTGGCGAGATGCCAGCGGACGCATCGTCGACGCGGCCGGCAACATCATCACGTCGATACCCCTCACGTGGCCGCGCGACATCGGACGAGAAGCGGCCGGCCAAGCGGTGAACGCGGCGAAAGGCCAGATCGACGCCGGCCTGAACGCACTCGACGCCATCGGCGAGAGTCTGCTCGGCGCATCGGCCCCTGACGCTGAGCGACGCATCAACGATGCATTGAGAAGTTTCGACGTTTCCTTCCCCAAGATCAGCATTCCCGGTGTCGGCCAGGCGTACGTTCCGGCGCGTAATCCGTTGTACGTTCACATCCGCCAGTCACAGTGGGAGTCGGCCAACGCGGCCAACGTGAAACTCGACCTCGACTTCTTCGGACTCATGCGTTACCGCATCGGCGTGGGGTGCATCGGCTTCCCGAACGGTTTCACCGCTGCACCGAAAATCTCATTGAACGGCGGATGCGATAACCCGTGGAACCTTCTCGCCCAGGCGAACATGATCGCCGACGCCGCCAAGAGCGTGGTCGACGTGATCGCGCAGCAAATCCAGTCGTTGCAACCCCTCATCCTCGGCCTCATCCAGGAAGCGGCCGGTGGGGCTGACAACCCACGGGCCATTCCGCCGCTCCTCATCGACCTTCCGGTGAACGAACTGCTGGCCATGTGCTGCTCACTCGGCTTCCCGTCGAGCAAGGCGTCGGAGGCTCCGCCGAAGAACGCATCGAACTCGTCGGCGTCGGGTGATTCGGCGGCCGCCGATGCCATCGGTTCGATGGCCCAGAACGCCGCCCTCGCCTTCACCGTGCCCGAGCTGCAGGGAGTGAGCTTCTCGCTCTCACCCGACCTGTCGCCGGTCGTGGTGGTCGACGAGCGCTGGACCAACGAGGGCAAGCTCGAGTTCGCCGCCGAACTCGGTTTCTTCGGACTCTTCGTGGCATCGGTGGGTATGGGTTGCCTCACCTTCGGCGAGTCGTTCGCCGATACACCGTCCATCACATTCTCGGGTGGCTGCGACAACTCGTGGAACGTGTCGTTCAACGCCGGCGGTTACACCTCGTCGTCGGTGCGCCTCGATGCCCGCATCGAGAACGGAACCTCGGCTCCACCTCCGGTCGCTCCGGCGCCCACACCGCTACCGACCGTCGCCACGCCGAACATCGCACCACAGGGCGGAAGGGTGGTCACCTACACCCAGAACGGCAGGAAGTATCAGGCCCACGTGTTCACCCTCGACAGCGGTAACGAGTTCGTTGTGACCCCCGAGATGGAGAACGTGCCGATGGAGTATCTGATCATCGCCGGAGGCGGTTCGGGCGCCTCCAACAAGACTGAGAACAAGACCGGAACGGGTGGCGGCGGAGCCGGCGGCGTGTTGCACAACATCGGTCAGCAGCCGCTCTACCTGGCGGCCGGCACGTATCAGGTTCTCGTCGGTGCCGGTGGCACGACGTCGTACAACGAAGGCAGCGGCTTCAACGGCGGCAACTCCAGTATCAACGGCACCGGCCTCGTCGCCATCGGCGGTGGCGGAGGCGGACGCATGGACGATCGCGCGAAGGCCGGTGGCTCGGGTGGCGGAGGAGGATTCCGCCGCGGTTCCGACAAACCGGGTGCGGGCACCGGCGGCCAAGGCAACTGGGGCGGTAACGGGCACAACGGATGTGACGGCAACAAGTGCAGCGCCGGTGGTGGCGGCGGTGGAATCGCAGGCCAAGGCGGCAACGCCAGTAAGAACACCGGTGGTGTGGGTGGTCCCGGTCGCCAGTTCTCGATGGATGGTGTGCAGCGCTGGTACGCGGCCGGTGGCGGTGGTGGCGGCAACAGTGGCGCGCCGGGTGGATCGCCCGGTGCCGGCGACGGCGGACGTCAGAAAACCGACGGTGGCGACGCTGCCCCCGACACCGGAAGTGGTGGCGGTGGAGCCGGCGGCGGCAGCAACCGTGCCAGCCGGGGCGGTTACGGAGGTTCGGGCATCGTGATCATTCGGTATCAGGTGGCGTGATGAAGAACCGCTTCGCCTCTCTCGTGATCGTCGTTGCGATCTCGGCTCCTGTGCTCGTGTCGTGCGGGGACGATCCCGATCCGATTCGCAGCAGCCATCCGCGTGCCGACCTGATCGGCCAGCCAGTCGACAGCGGTTTCCGACCCGAGGTCGACGGTTTCTCGTTCGCCAATTTCGACGATCGCGCGTTTCCACAGAGCTTCGACAAACAAGCCTTCATCGACATGGTCGGTGGCGGCCCGCGCGTGTGTGTCGACGGTGTGGCCGATCCATGCGTTCTCACCGAAGAGGCGGCGAACTTCGCCGACATGGTCAACGAGGCTCGTCAGGCCGGACACTGTGAAGGCATGGTCTTGGTGGCGGCGGCGCGTCAGGTGTGGGGTCTCTCTCCCGCCACGAGTTCCCTTGAACCGACCGAGCCCATTGTGAACGCCATCATTCGCGCCTTCGCCACGATCTTCTTGCCCGAAGTTCAGGCCGAGGCGCGATCGTGGACCGAGATCACCCTCGCCGACACCGTGGCCGAGTTGGCCTCGGCGCTCGCCGAGGGACGTATCGAGTACGGCATGGGCATCTATCGACCCGACGGTGGACACGAAGTGCTTCCTTACCGAATCGAGTATCCGTCACCCACCGTGGCGCGCGTGTTCGTGTACGACCCGAATTGGCCCATGGTCGAGCGTTACGTCGACCTCGATCTCGAACGCGATCGCTGGCGTTTCTCCTTCACCGCCGTCGATCAATCGGCGGATCCGTACGCCTGGACCGGCGACGAGGCCGATCTCGATCTCAACTCGATATCGGTGCGAGCCGCAGCTCTCGAAGCGCGCGGCGTCGAACTGACTCCACCACCCGGCCTCTAGACGCGCAGCCCAGCGTCGAGGGCCGACCGGAAGCGGTCGAGCGAGAACTCTAAGGCGCGTGCCACCGCCGACTCCGCCATGGCTCGACGTCGATCCGAATCAGTCATGAGGGTGTAGGTGTGACGGGCCAGCTCGTCGAGTGTGCGCCAGTGGAAGC
>JBMTET010000072.1:0-4041 GCA_049433365.1 Ilumatobacteraceae bacterium
GGGTCGTCACCGGCACCGTCGTTGCAACGACCGGCGGTGGTTCGGCTGCTTCCGACGCGGCAAATCGCTCGACGACGAGTGCAACTGTGGCCATCAACACGATGACGATCCCGGCAACGACACCGAGCACCCGGGCGTTCGGGCGGGCGGGCTGCAACTGATTCACCGGGAAGCCGACCTACGGACGATGCACGGGTGCGAGGGAGTTCAGTTCACGACGCAGGGCGAACGCCTCGCGCAGAATCTTCACGATGACCGACGGCGAACTCAGCGTGGAGACACCCCGCGTTCGCGGGAAATAGTCGACACCGAACTGGAATATCGAGTAGCCGAGCTTCTTGGTCCGCACGACGAGTTCGGCATCGATGAAGGAACCTTCGCTCTTCAAGGTGATGTTCCGAAAGATCTCGCCGCGGCAGACCTTGAAGGCGAAGTTGACGTCACGCATTCGCACGCCGAACAACACCCGCACGAGAAGGTTGTACAGCGACGAATAGACGACGCGAACCCAACCTTCACCCGTGCGGTCGAAGCGGTAGGCACTGATGACGTCGGCTTCGTACTGGCGCATGAGACGCAGCGCCTTGTGCAACTCGCGCATGTCGAACGGGAGGTCGGCATCGGTGTACACGATGACGTCACCCGTCGCAGCGGCGAAGCCCGACTTCATCGACCCGCCGAGTTTGCGGTTGGCGGGATGGTGCACGACACGAACTCGGGGATCGGCCTGGGCCGCCGCATCGGCGAGCTCGCCCGTGCCGTCGGTCGAGGCGTCGTTGACGACGATGAGTTCGTAGTCGGCGATCTCTCCCGAGGCGATGAGTTCGCGACCGACGTCGTGTGCGGCCGACAGGGCGCGGTGGATGTACTCGCGCTCGTTCCACATCGGGAAAAACACCGACAACTTGCCGAAATGTGCCGCCGTCATTCAGCGTCAGGCTAATGACGCGGTCCGCCCATCGCCTTCGCGAAGACGTCCGTCGGTACCCTTGTTCAATGATGATGCGCGATCCCGTGGGAACCACCCTGCGCATCGTCGCGACCGTGTCGTGGGTGTTCGTTGGCGCCTGTCTCATCGTCATCGCCGTGTCGGGCCGCACGATCGGGAAGCCGGCGTGGTGGGCCGCCGACGCCGACCTTCCCTGGGGTCCCATTTTCATCGCCGTTCCTTTCGTCGCGCCGGTTGCCGCAATCATCGCCCTGTGGCGGGCCGCGCGAGTTGCACCGATCGTGCAGCTCATTTCCGTGGCGCTGCTCACTGCGATCGCCGTCATCGACATCCGTGCGACTCCCGCCGTTGCCGCAACGCAGCTCATCGTCGCCGGATGTGCAGCCCTCGTGACGTTTGCGTCACTCGCGGCCCGACCGTCGCGGCACCGCGGGCGTGCGGGCGGCGTCATTCCTTCACCATCCACCGAGACTGGAGCTGCACAATGACCAACGGACACGTGCTCACGACACTTCCCCGCGGCGAGCGCGTCGGCCTCGCATTCAGCGGCGGTCTCGACACATCGGCTGCAGTGGCATGGATGCGGGAAAAAGGTGCGGTTCCTTGCGCCTACACCGCCGACCTCGGTCAGCCCGACGAACCGAATCTCGACGAAGTGCCGCAGCGTGCATTGCAGTACGGTGCCGAGATCGCCCGACTCGTCGACTGCACCGACGAGCTCGTCAACGAGGGTCTCGTTGCATTGCAGTGCGGTGCTTTCCACATTTCGACCGCCGGCAGGACCTACTTCAACACCACGCCACTCGGTCGCGCCGTCACGGGAACCCTGCTCGTTCGCGCCATGGCGCGGGACGGCGTCGACGTATGGGGCGACGGCAGCACGTACAAGGGCAACGACATCGAGCGCTTCTACCGCTACGGGTTGCTCGCCAACCCGAAGCTGCGTGTCTACAAGCCGTGGCTCGACGAAGCATTCGTGCGCGAAATGGGCGGCCGGGCGGAGATGAGCAAGTTTCTCGCCGAGCGCAACCTGCCGTACCGCGACAGCGCGGAAAAGGCCTACTCGACGGACGCGAACATCTGGGGTGCAACCCACGAAGCAAAGTCGCTCGAGGAACTTTCAACGTCGATGCACATCGTTCGACCGATCATGGGTGCCGCCCACTGGGATGCAGCGGTGGCGATCGAACCCGAGCGCGTCACCGTGCGGTTCGCCGACGGTTGGCCGGTGGCGATCAACGGTCGCGAGTTTGCATCACGGGTCGCCTTGGTGCGTGAGGCGAACGCAATCGGTGGCCGCCACGGCCTCGGCATGAGCGACCAAATCGAGAACCGAATCATCGAGGCGAAGAGTCGCGGAATCTACGAAGCCCCGGGTCTGGCCCTGCTGCGGATCGCCTACGAGCGACTCCTCACCGCGATTCACAACGAAAACACGCTGGAGAACAACGCGACGCTGGGTCGGCGTCTCGGGCGACTGCGGTACGAGGGGCGCTGGTTCGATCCGCAGGCACTCATGTTGCGCGAGCCGCTGCAACGCTGGGTCGGATCCCTCGTCACCGGTGAGGTGTCCGTCGAGCTGCGGCGCGGCGACGACTACACGATTCTCGATACGACGGGGCCGAACATCACGTACGCGCCGCACCGACTGAGCATGGAGCGCGTCGAGGATGCCGCGTTCGGGCCGCTCGACCGCATCGGCCAACTGACGATGCGCAACCTCGACATCAGTGACTCGCGCACGAAGCTCGATGCGTACCGCAACGCGGGAACGATCGAATCAGGCGGTTTGCTCGAACTCGAGTAACTACGACCGCGCGATGGCCGCCACGAGTGCGGCGATCAGCGCAGCCCGCTCGGGCATGTGTGCAACCAGTACGTGCTCGGATTCGGCGTGCGCTCCGCCTCCGACAGCACCGAGACCGTCGAGCGTGCGCACGCCCACGGCAGCGGTGAGATTGCCGTCGGAGCCGCCACCCACCGCGACACCCTGCAAATCGGCGATGCCGACCGACGGGGCGAGCGAACGAGCAAGTGCGAACAACTCGGCGGTCATCTCCGCGGGAAGCGGCGGGCGATTCATCCCACCCTCGACGACGATCCGGGCACCGTCGAGCACCGGAGCGAGCGCTGCGAATGCAGCGTCGATGCGCACTCGCTCGGCTGGCGATTCACAGCGCACGTCGACGCTCACCTCGGCATAGTCGGGCACAACGTTGTCGGCGGTGCCGGCGCGGGCAACCGTGGGAGTCACGGTGGTGCCGAGCGTCGGGTTGCCGAAAGTGGCGATGCGGCGCACCTGCTCGGCAGCCTCGACGAGCGCATTCACACCCTTGTGCGGTTCGAGTCCGGCGTGGGACGCACGACCGTGGATTTTTACGACGAACGTTCCCGTGCCCTTGCGCGCGGTCTTCAGCGCACCGCCGTCGGCACTCGGCTCGAGCACGAGAACCGCTCCGCACGCCTTCGCCCGTTCTTCAAGCAGGGCGCGCGATGCATGCGAGCCGACTTCCTCGTCGCTCGTGATGAGGAACTCGACTCCGCGAACCGCCTCATGATCGGCACCGAGTGCGGCGACGCCGTGGATCGCCTGAATGATGCCGGCCTTCATGTCGAACACGCCGGGCCCGGTTGCACGTTCGCCGTCACAGGCAAAGGGTCGTGCGTCGATCGTTCCGGCCGGAAAGACGGTGTCGTGATGACCGACGATGAGCACCTTGGGCGTTCCCCCGCCGCTCCAATGAACATGAGGGCCGCGCGACGATTCGATGAGCGTTGCCGGACTACCGAGTCGGGTGTGGAAGATGTCGGACAGCACCTGCGCGCTGCGGGTGAGACGCTCGATGTCGAGCGACGGCGACTCCACCGACACCAGAAGTCGAACATCCTCAACCATGAGTTGGCCACGATCGTCGATAACGCGACGGACCGCTCCACCATCAACGGCCGGGCGAGACGTCACCACCACAGTCTGCCCGAGACGCTGCAGTCGGCACCGCGAACGAATCGTCGACGTCCGATTGCGACGATCGCGTGGCGCGGAAGTGCCCGGGGAGGGAGTCGAACCCTCACGGCGCTTTCGCACCAGGGGG
>JBMTET010000073.1:0-4015 GCA_049433365.1 Ilumatobacteraceae bacterium
TTGCGCGCCGGCCGTTGGGACTTGTTTCGTGCGGTTGTTTTCCGTGTGCGTTTGCGTGCTGAGGTCGCGCGTTGACGTGCCATGGCGCCACGGTAGTTGTCTCACCTACGGGCGGCAATTCCCTGCGTGCACACAACGACACGTGGGCCACGGAGGGACACGTCGCAACGTGCACCGCCGGGAAGAAATTAACCGCACGATCACCTAGCGTGACATCGTGGTCGACTACCGCAGTGAACGCATCGCCGTCGCACCGGCGCGTGAGCTCGCCACCTACGTCCGGCCCCATCCTTCGGGTCCCGTCGTTCTTTTTGCCCATGCGACGGGTCTGCACGCCCGGGTGTTCGATCCACTCGCCGATCTGCTCAACGACTGTTACGTCGTTGCATATGACGCCCGCGGCCATGGCGCGTCGTCCCCCGGGCCCGAAACACCGCAGTGGCACATGTACGGAGACGACGCCGCGCTCGTTGCGCGCTGGGTGCGGCGCACGGCAACGCCACCGCAACGACCGGTCCTCGGTGTCGGTCACTCGATGGGAGCAACGGCACTGGTCATGGCGGCGATTGCCGATGCATCGCTGTTCGACGCACTCGTTCTCGTCGAGCCGATCGTGTTTCCGCCCGCCACGGGTTCGCCCGACTCTCCGCTCGCCGCCGGTGCACGCCGCAGACGTCGCACGTTTGCATCACACGAGGCGGCTCTCGACAACTTTTCCGGCAAGGCCCCGCTCAATTCACTCGACCGACGCGTGCTTTCGGCGTACGTCACCCACGGTCTGGAACCTGCCGGCGCGGAGTTCGCACTGCGCTGCGATCCCGAGTACGAAGCTCGCACCTACGAAATGGGTGTCGCCCACGACACGTGGTCGAAGCTCGGTGCCGTGCGTACTTCAACCCTCGTCGTTGCCGGCGCGCACCGCCCCCATCAGCCGAGCGCGATTGCCAACGACATCGCCGCCCGAATTCCCGCATCGCGCTTCGAGCGGTGGGACGACGCCGGACACTTCGCGCCCCTGGAGCAGCCCGAGCGATTCGTGGCGCTCCTGCGTCGAGAGATCACACACCTCACGCCTACGCTCTCCTGACGGTGTACCCGGTTCCTGCACGACTCTCCCCCTCCCGCATCAACACGTATCTCAAGTGTCCGATGCAGTATCGATTCCAGTACGTCGACGAGGTGCCCCAGGTCCCGCGCGTGCACATGGTGCGGGGCAATTTCGTGCACCTCGTTCTCGAATACCTGCTCGGTCACCCATCCGACGAGCGCACACCCGAGGCCGCCCAAGGGGCGTTTGCCCGCGCGCGCGACGAGTTCGAAACCCGTGACGACTTCGCGGCGCTGCAGCTCACCGCCCCGCAACGCGAAGCATTTTGGGAGGACTCCCGCAACCACGTGCGCGCGTACTACCGAATCGAAAACCCCCGCATCGCGCGTATCGAGGGCCTCGAGAGGCACGTCGAGGCACCGCTCGGCGAAGTGAACCTGCACGGCATCGTCGACCGCATCGAACGTGACGCGTCGGATCGACTCGTCATCACCGACTACAAAACGGGCAAGCCGAAGCCCGAACGCTTCAGCGGTGATTATGCGCGCCAACTGCAGTTGTACGCGGTGATGTGCGAGCACAGCCTCGGTGCGGCACCCGACGAAGTGCGGTTGTTCTTCCTCGGCGGCGCACCGAACGAGTATCCGCCGGCGCAACGGACGTTGCGCTGGACGTCGACACCCGACACCCGCGATTCGGCGCGCCGCGAGGCAATCGAGACCCACCGCCAACTCGCTGCGAGCTGTACATCGGGCAACTTTCCGACCGTTACGTCACCGCTGTGCAGCTGGTGCGACTACAAGCCGTGGTGTCCGGCCTGGGGTGGCGATCCATCGCGCGCAGTTGCCGAGGCAACCGTTGCGCTGCGCGCACGGGAGGCCACAGCGCATGGGTAGGTTCATGCGCCGAGTCGAGGCGGTCGACACCGCTTTCGACGAATTCATCGAACCGCTGCGCGATCTGCGACCCGCGGTGTACGTGTTCAACACCGCCAGCGCAATCGGCGACTTCGGTTCGATTTGGCACGTGCTCGGAGTCATCGGTGCGCTCACCGGAATCATTTCGTGGAGTCAGGCCCTCGCTCTGGCACTGCTCATGGGACTCGAAAGCCTCGCACTCAACCAGGGCATCAAGCGCATGTTTCGTCGCTCACGACCCACGGTGTCGGGTGACGATCGCTTCACGGTGCGCCGACCCCTCACCTCGAGCTTCCCCAGCGGCCACTCATCGTCGGCGTTCTTTGCCGCCATCGTTCTCTCGGGATGGGTGACCGTTCCGCACATCGTTGCCATGTTCGTTCTCGCCACCGTCATTGCCCTGAGTCGGGTTGCCGTGCGAATTCACCACCTCAGCGACGTACTCGCCGGCGCCGTCGTCGGTGCGACCCTCGGTGCAATTGCCGTCAATTTCACCCGCTCAATCGGCGGATGACGCAGCGCTCAGTGCGCGACGGGAGCAGTCGACTCGGTGAGCAGCTGACGAACGTCGAGGAGCACGTCGGCAATTTCCGACGACGACACGAGTTGACGATGCCCCATTTCGCCGAGCGCCTTGTCGATGACGAGGATCGCCTCGGCGATGACTGCGAGATCGGTGCGAGAAGTGGTGGCGTCGGTCGTCATGTCTGGTGTCGGTCCTTCCTGGCCCTCGATAGGCAGGTTAGTTGCGGGAGGTCGCTCGACGACACACCGATCCGGGTGAAGATTTTCACGAACTTGCCCGCAGATCGGCCGTTGCTGCGGCAATTGCGCGCCACTGCTCCATCGGCAATTCGGTCACCGATTCGGTGAGCACCTGCACGCTGACGTGCGAAGCACCCGCATCGAGATGACTGCGCACACGATCAACGACCGCGTCGATCGTGCCCCAGGCAACGATGGCGTCAACCATCGCATCACTCGGCACGCCCGCCGCGTCGGCAATGTCGACGTCGGCCCACCCGAGGCGCCGCAGGTTGTTCGCATAGTTGGGTAGCCGGATGTAGGTGGCCATGTGTGCACGGGCAACGGCTCGGGCGCGCACCGGGTCGGTCTCGAGCACGACGGCCTGTTCCGGCGCCAGGAACGCCTCGGGTCCGATCGTGTCGCGGGCGAACTTCGTGTGTTGCGGCGTGACGAAGTACGGGTGCGCCCCGAAGCCGCGCGACCCGGCGAGCTGCAGCATCTTCGGTCCGAGGGCGGCAAGAACTCGGCGTGGCTCCACTCGTGGCGGGGCAGCCATGAACAGCGGTTTGTCGAGCTGGTCGAGGTACGCCACCATCGCCGAGTACGGCTTCTCGTAGCTCCCCTTGTGCAACTTCGTTGCCATGTGTTCGTGACTGGCACCGATACCGAGGAGAAACCGCTCACCGAACGCCTCGGTGAGCGTGCGCCATGACGCCGACATCGTGATCGCGCTGCGCGCGTGCATCGACGCGATGCCGGTGGCGACGCGAATGCGTTGCGTCGCCGACAACAGCAGCGCCGCCGATACGAATGGCTCGCGACCCACCGCCTCGGGTAGCCATATGCACCCGTATCCGAGATCCTCAAGTTCGCGCGCCGCTTCCTGTGCCCGTGCCATCGGCTGCATGTCGAGTGCAAACGTCCAGATTCCGATGCGGCCGAAGCCGTGATGTGAAACAGCCATTGCAAATCACCGTACATCGGCACACACCTCGTCGTGCGCCGGCACGATCCGCCCATTCGTGCAATGTGCATCGTCGGTGCATGCGCATTGGTGCTGTCGGCGTGCTCGGCTGCGCCAAAGTCCGTCCCACCAGTCGTATCGGCACGCGTCGTCGACGTCGTCGACGGCGACACTCTCATCGCCGACATTGCCGGGCGGCACGAAACGATTCGCCTGCTCGGAATCGACGCCCCGGAAACGAAGCACCCGCGCCGACCCGTCGAATGCTGGGGACCGCAGTCGGCGGAGTCGTTGCGCGACCTGTTGCCACCGGGCACCACCGTCGCCGTGCGCCGCGAC
>JBMTET010000074.1:0-3851 GCA_049433365.1 Ilumatobacteraceae bacterium
CCCGCTTCTCGTTCTGGTGCTGGCCGCGCTCGTGGTGGTGGGCTGGGTCACACTGGCCCTTCTGGGCAGTCCGGAGACCAAACGGGCCCTCGCGCCCTACGGTCTCTTGAAGCCGGGGTCGATGTGGCTGGCCATCTTCTACTTGGCGCCGCTGTGGACGCTCTTGCGCAGTTCGCTGTCGTCGAAGGAGTCGCGCTTCGACGTGTTCCCCACCTTCTCGTGGGAGTTCGCCAACTACGGCAAGGCCTTCACCGACTTCGGCCCGCAGTTCACTCGGGCTTTTCTGTACGCCGGCACGGCCACCTTGCTCACTATCTTGATCGGCTATCCGATCGCCTACGTGATCGCGTTCCGCGGCGGTAAGTACCGCAACATCTTGCTGGGTCTGGTGGTCATCCCGTTCTTCACCAGCTACCTGATCCGCACCATCGCCTGGACGTCGATCCTGGCCGACAGCGGACCGGCCGTCGACGTGCTGAACGCGTTGCAACTCACCGGGGTTCTCGAATCGCTCAACATCATGGACAACGGCCGTCTGATCAACACGCCGGCCGCGGTGATCGGCGGCCTCACCTACAACTTCTTGCCGTTCATGATCCTGCCGATCTACGTGAGCCTCGAGAAGGTCGACGTGCGTTTGGTCGACGCGGCACAAGATCTCTATTCGTCGGCGTCGCGCGCGTTCCGCAAAGTGGTGCTGCCGCTGTCAGTCCCGGGTGTGTTCGCCGGCACTCTGCTCACTTTCATTCCGGCGGCCGGTGACTTCGTGAACGCCCAGTTCCTCGGCAACCCCAACACCACGATGATCGGCAACTCGATCCAGGACCAGTTCCTGCGTCAGAACAACTACTCGGTGGCCAGTGCCATGTCGTTCGTTCTCATGGCCATCATCACCACCTTGGTGATCGTCTACAGCCGCTTCTTCGGGACGGACGACCTGGCATGAGCGTCACCACCAAGCGCGGCAAGGTGGGGCGGCTCGCCCTCAACGTGTTCGCCGGTTTCGGCTTCGTCTATCTCTTCTTGCCGATCGCCTTCATCGTCGCCTTTTCGTTCAACGAGCCGGTCGGCAAGTTCAACATCATCTGGCAGAACTTCACGCTCGAGAACTGGGAAGACCCCTTTTCCGATCAGGCCCTCACTGATGCCTTCGTGACCAGCCTGCAGATCGCCGCGGTATCGACATTCATCGCCACGGTGCTCGGCTCGATGATCGCCATCGCGCTGTCGCGCTATCGCTTCCGTGGTTCGGCGGCCTTCAATTTCCTGCTAGTGCTTCCGCTTACCACACCCGAGATCGTGCTGGGCTCGTCGCTCGCCACCTTGTTCCTCGGTCAGAGCGTGGTCGATTTCGGATTCACCTCCATCGTCATCGCCCACGCCATGTTCCAGGTGAGTTTCGTCGCCCTCACCGTGCGAGCCCGCATCCGCGGGTTCGACTGGACGCTCGAACAAGCGGCTCAGGACCTCGGCGCGTCGCCCATGCGCACGTTCTGGAAGATCACCTTCCCGCTCATCCTGCCGGGCATCCTTGCCGCCTCGCTGTTGGCGTTCGCTCTGTCGCTCGACGACTTCATCATCACGTTCTTCAACGCTGGCTCGACCCTCACGTTCCCGTTGCGTATCTTTGGTGCCTCGCGCGTCGAGTTGCCGCCGCAGATCAACGTGTTGGCCACGGTCATCCTCGTGGTCACGGTGGCGATCATGGCGGTGGGTTCGGTGCTCGGTCAGCGTCGTCGCAAGCGTCTCGGCCAGACTTCGTGACTGCGCCCGGCTGAGCGCAGGAATTTGTCAGTCGCTGCCTTCGGCGATGCGCATTGTCGTGGCCAACGATGGTCCGGCTTTGGGCGAACCCGACGTGATGCTGACCGAGTGCAACGTGCCGCCGAAGATGGCGGGCGTCGCATACGTGTCGACCACAGCGAGACCCTCGTGTCGCCCGATCCACATTCCACCCGCGGCGGTGGTGACGCCCGGGAACATGAAGAGTCCACCGAAACGTCCGTGCGCCACTTCGCGATCATCGACCGTGAGCACCAACGCCCCGGCATTCATCGACACGTCGATCCGATGTTCGCCGCTTGGCAACCTTTCGCCCATGGCGAGGTGGGTGCGCTGATGTCCGTAGACCACGTCGAAGCGGGGCTCACCATCGACGAGGTGCAACACCCAACCCCCTTGGTGATCGCCAAGTCCGGCCAACACGCCCGACGTGCGATCGCCGCACTCGATCGTGGCGCGCATCACGAAACCTCCGAACATCGACGGCACGCGTCCGGCTGCAACGGGGCGATCACTCGGCTGGTATTCCATGTGGCGCGGCAACGGATACTCGTGCGGATGCGCCGGGTAATTCGCGCTCGGGTCGAAAAGAGGGAACACGTGATTCGCCGTGGCCTCGTCGATCCAGAGCTGTTCGAGGCGAGCGAGAAGTTCGGGATGCTCGCTCGACAGATCGCGCGACTCCGAGAAGTCATTCGCCAGGTCGAACAATTGCCACACGTCGGTCTCGTACGAATGACTTCCGGTGATGTGGCTTCGCTCGTCGAACAAGGGAGAGACGAAGTTGCTCGTCGCTTTCCATCCCTCGCGGTAGATCGACCGTGACCCGTGCATCTCGAAATACTGCGTGCCACGGTGTTCGGACGCGTTCGGGTTGGCGAACAGACCGTGAGCATCGACACCGTCGACGCGTTGTTGGCTCACGCCATCGACGACGGTGGGCATCGTGAGACCGATTGCCCCGAGCAACGTGGGCGTGATGTCGACCGCATGGGTGAACTGGTGTCGCATCGAACCCGGTTCGGTGATGCCCTTCGGCCAGCGAGCGATCAACGGCGCGCGCACTCCGCCCAGCCACGCGTACCGCTTCCACAGTTGGAATGGACTATTGCCCGCCCAGGCCCAGCCCCACGGGTAGTGGTTGGTGTGGTTGGGGCCGCCGATCTCGTCGATGTGTTCGAGGGCCTCCTCGACCGTGGCGTGGTCTCCGAGCCATGACGCGGCTTCGTTCAAGGTTCCCGTCGGACCGCCCTCGCTGCTGGTGCCGTTGTCGCTCATCAGGAGAACGATGGTGTTGTCGGCGCGGCCGGAGGATTCGAGATGATCGAGGATGCGTCCGATCTGGGCGTCGGTGTGCGTGACGAACCCGGCGAAGACTTCCATGTAACGCGCGTACAGGCGTCGCTCGTCGGCCGAGAGTGACGCCCATTCGGGAACCCACGACGGTCGCGGTGTGAGCGCGGTGCCGGCCGGGATGATCCCCTCGGCGATTTGTCGTCGATAGATGCTCTCGCGCAACGCCTCCCAGCCCTCGTCGAAAGCTCCCGAATAAGGAGCGAACCACTCGCGGGTGACGTGATGAGGTGCGTGAGCGGCACCGGTCGCGAACCACAACAGGAATGGTTTGTCGGGTGACGCAACGTGTTGGGCGCGCAGCATGTCGACGGCTTCGCGCGCCAGATCCTCGGTGAGGTGATAGCCGGGCACATCGGGCACCGGGATCGGAGTGTTGTCGCGCACCAATTCGGGTGACCAGTGGTTGGTCTCGGCGCCGAGAAATCCGTAGTAGCGCTCGAAGCCCATGCCGAGGGGCCAACGTTCGAAGGGTCCGGACGCCGAGTATTCGGCCTGAGGCGTGAGGTGCCACTTGCCGACTGCCATGGTGTTGTAGCCGTTGTCGCGCAGGATGCGCGCGAGAGTCGCCGCCGACTTGGGGATGCGACCGTTGTAGCCGGGTAGAGCAAACGATGTCTCTTGTGTAGCCCCGACTCCGACCGCATGGTGATTGCGTCCGGTGAGCAACGCGGCTCGCGTGGACGAACAGATGGACGTGACGTGGAATCGATTGA
>JBMTET010000075.1:0-3351 GCA_049433365.1 Ilumatobacteraceae bacterium
CTGAAGGAAGCGCTGACCATCGCGCACCGCATCAGCGTGCTGCGTCGCGGCAAGGTCGTCGGCGAAGTGCTTCCTGCAGCGACCACCGAGTCGCAGATCGCCGAGATGATGGTTGGACGCCCCGTGCAATTGACGGCGAGTAAGGCAGCGCGAGCGCCAGGAGAAGTCATGCTCGCGGTCGAAAACTTGCAGGTCGTGGACCCTGATGGACGTGCGGTCGTCGATGGTGTGAGTTTCGTCGTGCGGGCTGGGGAGATCGTTGGCATTGCAGGAGTGCAGGGCAATGGGCAGACCGAATTGGTCGATGCAATCACCGGTCTCCGTGCTGCTGCGAGCGGATCGATCACCGTCGCTGGGGATGACGTCACCGACGACGACCCGCGCGAGCGTCACGTGAAGGGAATGGCCCACATCCCCGAAGATCGTCAACGTCAGGGACTGGTCGGGGCGTTGAGCGTGGCGGAGAACCTCGTGCTCACTCGATATCACGACGCAGAATTCCGCCGTGGCGTGACGGTGGACTGGGAGACCGCCCATGAGGTCGCAGAGAAGCTCATATCCGAATATGACATTCGCACGCCGAGCGCCGACGTCGGCGTCGGCACGCTGTCAGGTGGAAACCAGCAGAAGGTCATCGTGGCCCGTGAACTCAGTCGCGACTTGAAGGTCTCGGTTGCGTCCCAGCCAACACGCGGAGTCGACGTCGGGTCGATCGAATACATCCACTCGCGCATCGTCGAAGAACGTGACGCCGGCACTGCAGTGCTCATCGTCAGTACCGAACTGGACGAGGTGATGGCGTTGTCCGATCGGTTGCTCGTGATGTATCGCGGTTCCATCGTCGCTGATTTGGATCCCAAGCAGGTGAGTGCGATGGACGTCGGTCTGTACATGGCCGGATCTCGTCCGGGTGGTGCGGCGTGAAGCGCGTGCCGGCATTCTTCGAGCGCATCGCCAGGATGAACGGCGTCGTATTGACGGTGCTTGCGATCGCCTCAGCGATGGTGGTTGGTGCATTCATCATCGTGCTCTCGGATATCGAGGCGTTGAAGCGGGGAGACGTGCTCTCTTCACTTGGAACCGTGCCGAGCGCGTACTGGTCGGTGGTCACCGGTTCGTTCGGTTCGCTGCGTGCAATCTCCAACACCATCAATTCCTCGACGCCACTCATTCTTTGTGGCGTGTCGGTGGCGGTTGCGTTCAAGGCGGGTCTCTTCAACATCGGCGCTACGGGTCAGATGCTTGCGGGTGGAATGACATCCATAGTCGTCGGGTTCTCGATGTCCGGACCTGGAATCATCCAAGTGCCACTCGCGGTCATCGCTGGTGCACTTGGTGGTGCGGTGTATGCGGGAATTGCAGGAGTGTTGAAAGCGCGTACTGGTGCGCACGAGGTGATCACGACGATCATGTTGAATTCGATCGCGGCGTTCCTCGTGCTGTGGCTATTGAAGACAGATCTTTTCCAGCGTCCCGACCGGACTGATCCGATCTCCAAGCTCGTCGATCCGGCCGGTCATCTACCGAGGCTCTTTGGATTCTTGGACAATCGCCCCGATCTCGTTGCGCACGTCGGATTCCTCGTTGCGCTTGCTGCGGTCGGCTTCTACTGGTGGTTCTTGAACAAGAGCTCACTCGGTTTCGAATTCCGTGCCTATGGGTTGAACGCAGATGCCGCACGGTATGCCGGCATGCACACCAAGCGCCTGACCGTGCTCGCGATGGTGGTTGCCGGTTCGTTTGCAGGCATGGCTGGTGCGGCCGAGGTGCTCGGCACGTATGGCTATGCATCGCAGAACTTCGCCGGCAATATCGGCTTCGATGCGATTGCGATCGCGTTACTTGGTCGGTCCAGCCCGTTCGGCACATTGTTTGCTGCGATCCTCTTTGGGGCACTACAGGCCGGCGGTAGACAAATGCAGGCATCGACTGACGTGCCGATCGACCTCATCGTCGTGTTGCGTGCGCTCATCGTGATGTTTATTGCCGCGCCGCTTCTCGTGAAGGCGATCTGGCGCGTGAAGGTGTCGGCGACGAGTGACGGCCAGACCTTCAGGGGGTGGGGATCGTGAGCACCGCAGTGGTATCGGCCGAGCAGAAGAAGCGATCGCGCAACGTCGGGCTCACGTTCGTCGTGCTCGGCATCGTCGCAGGTGCAATCTTCACCAATCGTCCCGGAGATGCGGGCTTCAAGCTGCTCGATGACTACATCTTCGTCATCCCGGCGCGACCGTTTGCAACTGCACTTGCCATCGTGCTCGTCGCGCTCGGCGCGGCGCAGCTGTTGCGCGGTCTCGGGAAGGTCACGAATGTTGCGCTGTCCATTGCGACCGCCGCCTTCGTCATCGGCTTCCTCACGTGGGCGGCGTCTGGCGGCTCGTTCAGTTTCACCGGCATGTTGCAGGACACAGTTGCGCGCAGCGTGCCGATCACGCTCGGGGCGATCGCCGGAATCCTGTGCGAACGCAGCGGCATCATCAACATCTCAATCGAGGGTCAGTTGCTGGGTGCTGCGTTCACCGGATCCGTAGTCGGTTCGCTCCTCGGGCCGTGGATGGGGATCCTGGCCGCGGTGCTCACTGGGGTCGCACTCTCGGGAATCCTCGCGGTATTCGCCATCCGTTATCGAGTGGACCAGGTGATCGTCGGGTTCGCCGTCAACTTCTTCGCGCTCGGTCTCACGAGCTTCCTCGCATCGCGCGTGCTCACCGAGTATCCGGAATACAACTTGCTCAGGCCGTTCAGGCCGTGGGCGATTCCGCTGCTTTCTGACATCCCAGTCGTCGGCACGGTGCTTTTCACTCAGACTCTCTTCGTCTATGCCTCGGTCATTGCGGTCGTCGTTGCCACGTGGATGATGTATCGCACGCGATGGGGGCTGCGCACGCGGGCCATCGGTGAGTATCCGAAGGCCGCAGGCACACTCGGCGTGGACGTCATTCGACTCCGCTATCGCAACGTGCTCATCGCGGGCGCGGTGGCGGGTCTTGGCGGTGCGTGGTGGCCGGTTGGCACTGTCGGACGCTTCGATCAGAACATCACCGGAGGTCGCGGCTTCATCGCACTCGCGGCCGTGATCTTCGGTCGCTGGCATCCAGTCGGTGCGTTCTCCGCTGCGCTCGTGTTCGGCTTTGCCGAGGCGATCCAGTTGAAGATGTCGAATTTGAACACCGGCATTCCCTCTGAGTTCCTGCTCATGGCGCCGTATCTCGTGACGCTCATCGTGGTCGCTGGATTCGTCGGTCGCAGTCGTGCGCCAAAGGCCGCCGGCCAGCCGTACGACGCGCAGTAAGGGTTATTTTGACTTCGGTCGAAACGCGCTAAGTCCGCCACCCACCTCGAGGTGCGCGC
>JBMTET010000076.1:0-3237 GCA_049433365.1 Ilumatobacteraceae bacterium
AAAACCGTTGTGGGTGTATGCCTACCGTGGGTTCAAATCCCACCCCTTCCGCCATACGGCCGTAAAGGAGCCACGTGACCGTTCACCGAGACAACCAACGACTCCTCATTGTTACCGGGGTTGGTGGCTTTATCGGCTCGGTGCTGGCGGGGCGCTTGAATGCCGATGGCTATCGGGTGGTTGGCGTCGATGATTTCTCGACGGGTAAACGGTCGAACGTTCCGCTCGGAATTGATCTTGTAGAGGCGAATCTGGCATCAGCCGCATTGGAAGGTATTCTTCCCTCGCAAGCACACGCAATTCTGCACTTGGCGGGCCAGTCGTCGGGCGAAGTAAGTTTCGACGATCCGGTTAGTGACCTCGAGAAGAATACGGTTTCCACCCTGCGCCTGATCAAGTATGCGGTCGCGGCTAATGCACGACGAATTGTGCATGCAAGTTCCATGTCGGTGTACGGATCCGTAGCCGATGAACCCGTAAAGGAGGACACGAAACTTCAACCACTGTCGTGTTACGGCGTGGGGAAGGCAGCAGCCGAGGGATATCTGCACGTGTTCTCGCGGCGCCTGCCGTTTGTGGCGATGCGAATGTTCAACGTATATGGGCCCGGCCAAGATATGTCGAACTTGCGGCAAGGGATGGTGAGCATCTATTTGGCTCAGGCTCTCGACACGAACAAGATCGTGGTGAAGGGAAGCATGCAGAGGTATCGGGATTTTGTTTATGTCGACGACGTGGTTGAGGCTTGGGCTCGGGCGCTGCAACGCGACGAGGCACTGAACTCCGCCATCAACATTGGTACCGGCGTACGCACCGAGGTGGGGCAACTTCTGGATCTGATTCAAGCACTCGTACCTGGAACCACCGTGGAGGTTGCCGACAATACGCCGGGTGATCAATTCGGGATCTATGCCGATACGTCACGGATGGCTCGCGTACTTGGAATATCAGCCACCGTTACGTTGCGGGAGGGGCTGCAACGATTTGTCGACGAGGTCCGCACCACGTGAGCGTGCCGATAGCACAGCGACGCGACATCATCAGCGAGTACGTCGATGTTGTTCACCGTGTTGGCGAAACGTTGATTGACCAGCGTTCGGTACGTGACCGCCTCACCGTTGATGGCGTCGACTTCTGGTCGGCATCATCCTTGCGAGAGAGCAGTCCATGGGGGTCGCCAATCTTTGCTCGACTCGACGTCCTGCGAGATCGAATCGTTTCCATGTCTGACGACTCTGTTCGTGCCGCCGATGGTGCCACGCACAAACAGGTGGACCCACCGTCGCGCTTGCGGGTGTTGGGGTACTGGGGTGCCAACGTAATCTCCAGTTTGAGAAACCGTGTCCATCGCGTTGCGGGTGATGTGGTGTTCGTGGTGTTCATGCCGGAATCGCCTGCCGCAGTGTCCGATCGCGAGATTGTTGCGAGATATTTTGGGCAGCTGCCTGACCACGTGAGATCGATGGGGCTTACGCCTGTTGTGGTGTTTCTCCCCACGAACTCTCGCCCGGCGTCAATGACGAATGGCGAGCGTCGTACGTGGCGCACGATGCGGCGCCAGATGATCTCGGTACCAATCACCTCGTTCGTTACGCCACGTACGGTGTGGCGAAGTTGGAGGTTGTGGCGACGGCTCCAGCGGCAGGCCCCGTCGTCATCTCACGTGTCTTCGGCACTGAAACCCAACGTCAAGGTGTTGTGGCCACATTTCGAGTACGACTTTGAACAGTCGGTGCGTGGAACCGCGTCGGCGCGCTCGTCACTGCTTGCTACTGGTCTCCGTACCATGCTCACGGTCATTCGAGGGGCACGATTGGTGGTGTATCCGTTCGAAGGTCAGGGGTGGGAGTCGCTCCTGGCGCAGGCATGTTCTCAAAACAACGTGCCGAGCATCGCCTACCTTCACACAATCATGAAGCCATGGGATTTGCGAGCGCACACGGCATTACGTGAGTGTCCACCACAAACATTGGCACTGCATGGCGAACATGACCGATCGGAATTACAGACGGTGGCTGGATCAGCGGCAGATACTGCGAAGATGCAGATGGTCGCCGTTGAAGCGCTTCGGTATGCCTATCTCGCCCAAACGAGGGTGACGCAGTCGCGTGTATCGACCGAACAGCGAGTGCTGATCGTGATGGGTTCCGACTGCAACACCTCCGCCAATCAATTTCTCGCCATCACTCACGAGATCAGCCGACAGGGCAAGCGATGGGAGGTGAGCGTCAAATCGCATCCACAGTGCCCAATCACCGGTTCGATGAGTCCTGGGGTGCAGTTGGTGTCGGGTAGCTTGCACGAGTCGTTTGCCGAAAGCTCCGCGGTGTTTCTCTGTGGCACCGCTGCACCACTCGACAGCTATCTCTATGGATTGCCAACAGCCGCTCTTGCCGACAACTCCGGGTATTCCATGAATCCGCTCGAGCCAGATGATTCGTACTTCGTGGGCCAAACACCCGCTGAGGTAGTTGCATGGCTGACGTCTGCCATGGAGCGCCCACTATCCGTGCCATCTGCTGAGCGGTTCTTTGATCTTTCACCCGGGTTCACCAAGTGGGAAAATGCCATCCGCAACGCAATTACTCCACAACGATAAAGGTGCTGACGGAAACGAGCCGAGGTCTACCGCGCCGCAAGCAGGCGCTTTGCGCGTTCTAGATCTTCGGGCGTATCAATAGCGATACCGTTTTCGTGCACCTCCACCATCGCCACACGAAATCCAAGCTCCAGGAATCGGAGTATCTCGATGTCTTCAAGTTCTTCGAGCGGAGTTTTTGACGGCTGGGCAGCAAACTGCCGCAGCGCATCGGCTCGAAACGCATAAAGCCCTACTTGTCGATGTGCACCCTTGAATTCCAAAGCCTTCGTGGTGGGAATTGCACCTCGACTGATGTACAAGAGGTGTCGGCTCGCGTCCATCACCACCTTGGGAACGGTGACGCTGCGGAAATCCTCCTCGGAGCGGATTAATGCACATGCATTGATGATGGAGAGGTTTGGGGGAGCATGTTGTGCAGCGGCAATGATGTTTCTGACACCGTCGGGATCGAGAAATGGCTCATCACCCTGAACGTTGATGTACCACGAAGCGTTGATTTGCCGTGCAACTTCAGCGACGCGGTCGGTGCCGGTGAGGCAGGAAGAACTGGTCATGACCGACTGCATGCCGTGCCGCGTGCATTCCGCCACGATTCTGTCGTCGTCGGTAGCAACGTAGATGCTCGAACTCTCGAC
>JBMTET010000077.1:0-3203 GCA_049433365.1 Ilumatobacteraceae bacterium
AGCATCGTGCGTTCGCCGCGTTCGTCGACGACGACGACGATCGTGCCGGTCACGCCTTCGCGTTCGACGAACGTTTCGACTCCGGCGCGGTGCAACGCGGCGATCAATCTTTCGCCGGTGTCGTCGTCGCCGATGCGTCCGACGAATCGCGCCCGGCCGTCAACGGCAGCGGCGAAGTATGCAACGTTGGCGGCGCTACCGCCACGGCGTCGAGACACGGTGGACACCGTGTCGGTGCCGAGATTGACCGGGCCGCTGAGATGGACGACGACGTCTTCGACGACGTCACCCACCGCGCACAGCACGGCGTGTGGCGTTACACCGACAGAAGGTCGCGTGCGCCGGTGTCGCTCGACGGGTGACGCAACTTGCTCATCGCCCGCGCCTCGATCTGGCGGATGCGTTCACGGGTGAGGTTGAACGCTTCGCCGACTTCTTCGAGCGTGCGGGGTTCACCGCGATCGAGTCCGAAGCGCAACGCGAGAATTTCACGTTCGCGCTGGTCGAGCGGGGCGAGCAAGCGACCGATCTCTTCGGGCAGCAACGCGGTGGCTGCCACTTCGAAGGGCGACTCGACCGAACGGTCTTCCACGACGTCACCGAGTTCGGCGTCGCCGTCTTCGCGAAGCGGCTCGCTGAGCGACAGCGGTTCGGACGCGAAGCGCAACGCCTCGGTCACCTTGTCTTCGGGCATCTCCACTTCTTTGGCGAGTTCGGCGAGCGTCGCCGGACGACCGAATTTCAACTCGAGGCGCGAGCGGGCCTTTTGCAAGCGGGCGAGAGTGTCTCCGGCATGAACCGGCAGGCGGATGGTGCGGCCGGTGTTGGCGATGCCGCGGGTGATCGCCTGGCGAATCCACCATGTGGCGTACGTCGAAAACTTGAAGCCTTTGCGCCAGTCGAACTTTTCGACGGCGTGCATGAGGCCGAGGTTGCCCTCTTGAATGAGGTCGAGCAGCGGCAGACCCGAGGCCTGGTACTTCTTGGCGATCGACACGACGAGGCGCAGGTTCGACTGTACGAATTGACGTTCGGCACGTGCGCCGTCACGTGACAACTTTCTCAGTTCGCGGCGGGCAGCGGCGCTGACTTCGCCTTCCTTTGCCAACTTCTTGTCGGCTTCCTTGCCGTCTTCGATCGCCTTGGCGAGTCGGACTTCGTCGTCCTTGGTGAGCAGTGCGTATTGGCCGATGTCGGTGAGATAGAGACGGACGAGATCTTCTTCGTCCCTATCGATGCGATCCTTGGCCATTACATACCCCGCTTGTCCCTGAGTAATGAACAACGCACCCGGTTGGGGTGCGTTGGGGCATAACGATACCGATAGGGACGGATTCCACAACCTCGGTTTCTCCCGATTTTTTCGCTCAATGCGCGGAAACTCAATTGCAACATTTTCGTCATATCGGGTGGTAAAGCTGAGCAAAGTTTCCTTCTTCTTCCCTACGCTGAGGTCATGTCGAACCCCGTTCTCAATGAATCTTCCCTGGCCCGTGTGCGCGAGCGGCACGCCGGTGAATCCGGTTGGGGCATGCCGACGTCGACCGCATCCGGCACATGGGCACCGCCCGTCACCGACGGACCGATCTCCAAGCATCACGGCGGAGTAATGACGGCTGCCGGCACGTCGAGTGCCGGACTCGTCTTGTTCGCACTTCTGCTCGTGTCGGCGGTCGTCGGTTGGACGGCCGTCAACGAACCGCAGCCTGGCGCATTACAGATACCGGCATGGCCGATGCTTGCCGCCGTTGGCGGGTTCATCCTTGCTCTCGTCATGGCGTTCAAGCCGCTCACCGCGCGATTCCTCGCACCGGTGTACGCACTCGCCCAGGGCGCCTTTTTGGGAGCCATCTCGCGCGTGTTCGACGCCCAGTACAGCGGCATCGTGCTGCAGGCCGTCGGTATCACCCTCGGTGTCTTCCTCGTCATGCTCACGTTGTACCGCACCCGTGTGCTGCGGGTGACCAACCGCTACCGCCGCATCGTCGTGGGCGCGACCCTCGGCGTCATGGTGTTTTATCTCGCGTCGATCGTCGTCGGCTTCTTCGGTGTGAACATCTCGTTCATCAACTCTGGCAGCGGTTTGGGCATTCTGTTCAGCCTGTTCGTCGCCGGATTGGCCGCCGCCAACCTTGCTCTCGACTTCGAGTTCATCGAGCGCGGTGAGCGAGAGGGTTTGCCGCGGGCAATGGAATGGTTCGCCGCATTCGGGTTGCTCGTCACGATCGTGTGGCTGTACCTCGAGGTGCTGCGACTGCTCGCCAAGCTGCGCGACCGCTAGTCGCGCGCCAACTTCGCGCGCCTCAGTCGAGGCGTTCGAGCATCAGCTCGATCTCGGCGAGATCGCGTTCGATCTGTGCCAAATCGGGTTCGCCTGACGCGTTCATTTGCGCCGTCGGGGCGTTCTGCGCGTGCGACTCGGCGTTGTTCATCGGCACACAACGTACCGCATGCCGGTACCGGGTGTCGGTACTGCACCGCGACGAGCCGTTGTCACCGACTCTGCGCATGCACGCAGCGCCGTCGGCGCGGTTGCGCCGCTAGCGTCGGTGCGCATGCCGAGCACCTTTCCTCCTTTCGACGGTTCCGCACCCAAGCAACAGCGCTTCGCCGAGCCGCCCGAGATGGGAATCGATCCGGCCAAGCGATACAGCGCCACGATGAGCACCTCGCTCGGTGAAATCGTCATCGCGCTCGACCCGGTCGCCGCGCCGCTCACCGTGAACAACTTCGTGTTCCTCGCGCTCAACCACTATTACGACGGCGTCATCTTCCACCGCATCATCAAGAACTTCGTGTGCCAGGGCGGCGACCCCGAGGGCAGCGGTCGCGGTGGCCCGGGGTACCGCTTCGGTGACGAGTTGCCCAAGCCCGGTCAATACAAGGTCGGATCGCTCGCCATGGCGAACGCCGGCCCGAACACCAACGGCAGCCAGTTCTTCATCATCAGCGGCCCCGACGGTTGCCGTCTTCCTCCGCAGTACTCGTTGTTCGGCCAGGTTGTGAAGGGTCTCGATATCGTCGAAACGATGCAGAACGTTCCGACCGGCTCGGGCGATCGGCCCAAAACCGACGTCGTCATCAACTCGGTCACCATCACCGTCGCCGACTAGTTCGTGCCGTGATCCCGTTCGTTGCCGTCGCCGGGCGCAACGGAGCGCCGAGCCGCGTATCGCGCGACGCGGTGAGTTTCGCCGGCAAGC
>JBMTET010000078.1:0-3130 GCA_049433365.1 Ilumatobacteraceae bacterium
GATCACCTCGTTGCGCAGCTGCGGAAAATCGACGACTGCATCGATGACCAGTTCGCTCGCCAATCGGGCAAGATCGACGTCGGCCTCGTACTCGGCGCGCTTCTCGGCGACGAATGCGGCGCGTTCGGCGGGATCCTTGATTGCAGCGATGTGGTTGGCGTACACCGCGTTCACCGCAGGTTCGGGCCCCATTACCGCGATTTTCGCAGTGGGCAAGGCAATGGTGGCGATCGGATCGAACGACGGTCCGCACATGGCGTACAAACCGGCACCGTAGGCCTTGCGCACGACGACGCAAATTTTCGGCACCGTTGCGTCGGTGATTGCCGTGATCATCTTTGCCCCGTGACGGATGATGCCCTGTCGCTCGACCTGCGTGCCGATCATGAACCCGGGAACGTCGGCGAGGAAGACGAGCGGAATGTTGAACGCGTCGCACAGCCACACGAACCGCGCCGCCTTGTCGGCCGAATCGATGAACAACACGCCGCCCTTTTGCTGCGGATTGTTCGCCACGATGCCGACCGTGTTGCCGTTGAGCCGACCGAAACCAACGATGAGTTCGGTTGCCCAGTCGGGCTTCACCTCGAAAAACGAACCGTCGTCGACGAACGCATCGATGAACCGGTGCATGTCGTAGCCGGCGGCTTCCTGCTCGGGCAACAACGTTCGGGACATCTCCCGTGCCGGCGCAGCAGGCGCGAACGCCGGCGGAGTGTCGCGCCAATTCAGGGGCATGTACGAGAAGTACGTCCTCGCTTGTTCGATCGCATCGACGTCGTCGCGGGCGAGGTTGTCGGCGCATCCCGAGACCGAGGTGTGCATGCGTGCACCGCCCATCTCTTCGAGCGTCACCTTTTCGCCGATGACCTCCTCGGCCATGCGCGGTGAACCGAGGTACATCGATGCGTTTCCGTCGACCATGAACACGACGTCACAGAACGACGGAATGTACGCGCCACCCGCAGCCGACGGCCCGAACAAGCAACAGATCTGCGGCACCTTGCCCGACAACCGCACCTGATTGGCAAAGATGCGACCCGCACCGCGACGGCCGGGGAACATTTCGACCTGGTCGGTGATGCGGGCGCCCGCCGAGTCGATGAGCCAGAACACGGGCAACTCGTGCTTGAGTGCAACTTCGGTGGCGCGGATGATCTTTTCGACCGTGCGTGCACCCCACGAGCCGGCCTTCACCGTGTTGTCGTTGGCAACGACGACCACCGGTCGCCCGTCGACGTGGCCGATACCGGTGACCACACCGTCGGCGGGCAAGTCGACGGCAATGGTGTTCGCCAACAAACCATCCTCGACGAAAGATCCGTCGTCGACGAGGGCGGCGATGCGGTCGCGCACGAAGAGTTGGTTCTTCGCAGCGAGCTTGTCGCGGTTCTTCTCGAAGTTGCCGCCAACGGCACGAGCGATGCGTCCGGCGATCGCCGATTCGGCCGATTGTCCCGGGGCTATGGTTGCCCCATGGGGACCATCGACATCATCGACGTGCACGCACACATCCTACTTCCGGGGGTCATGGGTACCTGCGGAAACGCGGGACCGGAAATGGGTGTACGCGCCGATGGCACGCCGTTCTTTCGTGCGGGTGACTACGTGCTCGAGAACGTGAAGTTCACGAACAGTCCGTTCTCCGAACCATCGATGCGCGTCGAGAAGATGGCGCAACTCGGAATCAAGAAGCAACTCGTGTCGCCGAATCCGATCACGTATTTTTATCATCAGCCGGCAAAGGACGCGGTGCCGTTCAACATCGCCCACAACGACGAGGTTGCGCGCATCTGCGCCGATCATCCAACCCTCATCGGTGCCGCGGCGCTGCCGTTGCAGGACGTCGATGCATCGTGTCGCGAGTTGAACCGCGCGGTGAAGGACCTCGGCATGGTGTGTTCGTACATCGGCACCGACGTTGCCGGCCTGCCGCTGTCGGACCCCCGCTTCGAGCAACTGTGGACCGAGCACGAAAAGCTCGGCGTGCCCGTGGTCATCCATCCCGCGCCACGCGGCTCGTTCCAACCCGCCGGGCCGTTCTTCGACAAGTGGGATCTCGACGTCATCTACGGCTTTGCAATGGACGAGGGTCTCGCCGTTGCCCACCTTCTCTTCGGCGGGGTGCTCGACCGGCACCCCAAGTTGCACGTGCACGTCGCCCACGGTGGCGGTTTCGCGCCGTACCAAAAGGGGCGTCTCATCGCCGCGCTCGAAAAGCGTCCGTGGGGCAAGGGTTTGCTCTCGCGACCGTTTGACGAACAGTGGAACCAGTTGAGCTGGGACACCGCCGTGCACCGACTCGATGCTTTGCAGTTCCTCGTCGACACGGAAGGTGTTGACCGTGTGCTGCTCGGTTCGAACTTCGCCGGCTGGGACGTGGAAGACGGCTACCAGGACATGATCAATGCACTCACGCTGCCGAGCGGCGGTGCAGCGGCGATCCTCGGCGGCAACGCCAAGCGCATCTTCAAGCTGTAGCAGCCGCCGTAGTTGCGACGGGTGCGTCGCGACGCACCCACTTCGTGCTCCAGAAAAACAGCATCGACAGGGCGGCGCACACTCCGCAATACGCCCACGCCCACCCGTATCCGACGCGGTCGGCGATGAAACCGAAACTCACCGGTGCCGCGAGAGCACCGAGGTAGTACCCCGTCATCGTCAGACCCGAACCGCGGCCGGCCGCACCCGGGCACAAGTCGATGATGAGCGCGTGCATCGTGCCGATTGCCGCGAGTTGCGTGACGATCGCCAGACCCACACCGAGGATGATCAGCCCCAGCCACAAACGATCGCCCGCCGTGATGACGAACTGCGACAACGACAGCGTGAGTGTGAGCGCCATGAGGAATATGCGCCGCGACGACAAACCGAGGCGGTCCGACATGCGACCGAGCAACACCATGTTCACCGCACCGACGAGGCTCGCCACCCCGACGACGGACCCGGCCTGGAATTTGCCCACGTTCATGTCCTCGACGAGGAACGAAATCGACCACGAATACACGGGCTGGCTGCCGATGAGCAGGAAAAACGCGGCGATCGGTACGCGCCAGAAGCCCTGCGGCGGCTTGCGACCCACCTCGCCGCGCTTGATGCTCGTCACGTTCGGCACGATGACGAGCGCAGC
>JBMTET010000079.1:0-3128 GCA_049433365.1 Ilumatobacteraceae bacterium
GCCGCGCGTGCGTGGCTGACGCCGACGCGGTAGTTGCGTTCGCCGGTTAGGCGGCGCGGGCTTCGAGCTTGGTGCGATCGAGAATGTTGTACTTGCGCTCGGACTGCTGCAGCCATCCGAGACGGATGAAGCTGGCGATCGCCTTGTTCACGCGCTCGCGGGACGCACCGACCATGCCGGCGAGTTCTTCCTGCGTGACGGGAAGCGTGAATTCGTTGGAGCCACCCGACAGCTCGAGCAGACGCTTGGCGGTGCGGCCGGTGACGTCGAGGAACACGCTGTCGGCGAGCACTTCGTCCATCACGCGCAAACGCGCGGCGAGCAGCTTGGTGACACCCCACAACATGGTCGGGTTCGACGTGAGTTCTTCCTTGACAATGGCGTAGGGGATTTCGAGAACGGTGGAGGGTTCGATGGCGCGGGCGGCGGCGCTACGTGCACCGTCGTCGAGCAGACCGAGTTCGCCGAAGAGGTCACCGGCTTCCATGAGCGCGAGCATGCTCTCGCGCGATTCGACGGCGCGGTTGGTGATGGCGATGGCGATGCGTCCCGTGAGCACCATGTACATGGCGGCGGGTGCGTCACCTTCGTTGAACAACACGTCGTTGCGCTGCAACGTGAGCGTGCGACCGGCTGCGGCGATGGTCTTCAATGATGCGGGGGATGCCGAGGCGAAAAACTCGCTGCGGCCGAGAACGTCTTCATGTGTCATAACGACTTCACGGTACTACCCTGATTTGCGATGTCACCCGTGGGGAAGCGCCCCGATGGTGAACGGATTTGGACCATCGTTCTTGCGGCCGGATCGGGCCAGCGATTCGGGGCGATGAAGCAGTTCGAAACGATCGGGTCACGACGTTTGGTCGATTGGTCGGTGGATGCGGCGCGCGCAACGAGCGACGGAGTGGTGTTGGTGGTACCTGCGGACATGCTCGATCGTGAAAGTGCGGGGCTCGATGCGGTGGTGGCCGGCGGGGCGACCCGCAGTGAATCGGTGCGCCGCGGGTTGGCCGCGGTGCCGGCCGACGCGACGATCATTTGCGTGCACGACGCGGCGCGGCCGTTTGCGACGTTCGAGGATTACCGGCGCGTCATCGACGCGGTGCATGGCGGTGCCGACGGTGCGGTGCCGGGGGTGACGCCCGCCGACACGATCAAGCTCGTCGAAGAAGACGGAGTCGTGGTGTCGACCTTGCCACGTTCGGCCTTGCGTGCCGTTGCCACCCCGCAGGCGTTTCGTGCCGCGGCGTTACGCGCGGCGCACTCGGGTGCGGGCGAGGGCACCGACGATGCGTCGCTCGTCGAGGCGAATGGTGGTCGCGTGGTCGTGGTGGAGGGCAGCGCGATGAACCGCAAGATCACGACACCCGAGGACATGGCGTGGGCGCGAGCCATGCAGGCGCGCGAGATCTGAGCATGGGACAATCGATGATGATGTATGCGGTGTCGATGTATTCGGTGTCGATGACGACGTGTCGTGACGTGATGGTGCTCTCGTGAAGGTGCGTGTCGGGCAGGGCTTCGACGTGCATCGTTTTGCCGCCGACGGCGACGACCGGGCGTTGGTGCTCGGCGGGGTGACGTTTGCCGGTGAACGCGGCTTGGTCGGGCACAGCGATGCCGACGCGGTGGCGCACGCGATCAGCGACGCTTTGCTCGGTGCAGCCGGACTCGGTGACCTGGGCATGCACTTCCCCGACACTGATGTGAAGTGGAAAGGCGCGGCGAGCACCGAGATCTTGACGAAGGTCGTCGAGATGGTGCGCGCGGCAGGGTGGACGATCGGCAACGTCGACTGCAACATCGTCACCGAGTCGCCGAAGATTGCGCCGCGGCGCGAGGAGATGCAGCAGAAGATGAGTGAAATCGTGGGAGCGCCGGTGTCGATCAAGGGTCGACGCGCCGAGCAGATGGGCGCGTTGGGGCGCCGTGAAGGACTGATGTGTTTGGCCGTGGCGATCGTGAGTGCACAGTGAGCCGCAACGCACCCAAGCGCGGTGGCGCAGGTCGTGGCGGCAAAGGCGGTGGCAAGAAAGACGTCGGTCGCGCCAAGCGCAGCGGTCGCACGGGACGACCACCAAAGGGTGAGTCAACTGGATCGGGTGGCAAGAGTTTCGGCGGGTCACGCAGTGGTGGCGGATTCGCCGGCTCGCGCAGCGGCGGCAGTCGCACTGGCGGCGGATCGCGTGGCACCGGCGGTCCGCGCAGCAGTGGTGGCCAGGGCGGCGGTAAGCGTTTTGCCGGTGCGCGTCGCGGCCCCGCGCAGGGACCGCGTCCGAAGGGCAAGCACGAGCGCGGACTCGGTGGTGAACAGATCGAGGGTCGTCAGGCGGTGCGCGAGTTGTTGATGGCCGGAACGCGTCGTGCGTTCGAGGTGCTCATTGCCGCCGACGTCGAACCGAGTCCGTTGATCAGCGACATCGAGATGCTCGCCGGTGAGCGTCGCGTGCAGGTGCGGCGCGTGCCGCGTCGCGAGATCGAGAACATGGCGCGCAGCGAAGCACCGCAGGGAATCATCGCCCGCGCTGCTGCGTTGGAAGACGTGGTACTCGACGACGTGCTCACCAAGCGCAGCGAGAAGAAGTTGTTCCTCGTTGCCGTCGACGGAGTGACCGACCCGGGCAACCTCGGGGCGATTCTGCGTTCGTGCGACGGAGCGGGTGTGGATGCGGTGATCCTGCCGCGTCACCGTGCCGTGCACGTGACGCCGACCGTGGCGAAGTCGGCCGCCGGTGCCGTCGAATACGTGCCGATGTGCGTGGTGCCGGGACTGCCGAGTGCGATGCAGTCGTTGAAGGATGCCGGTGTGTGGGTGGTGGGTCTCGACGACGAAGCGGACAAGTCGTTGTTCGAACTCGGTGATCTCGCCGCCGAGCACGTGTGCGTGGTGCTCGGTGCCGAAGGTGCCGGGTTGTCACGCTTGGTGCGCGAACGCTGCGACCTCGTCGTGTCGATTCCGATGGAAGGTTCGTTGTCGTCGCTCAACGTGTCGGCTGCGGCCGCGTTGGCGACGTACGAGGTGGTTCGCACCCGACGCACGCACTCGTAGAGTGATGGCGCGTCGTTGACGCACTCGCCGGGGTAGCTCAGTGGCAGAGCAACCGCCTTGTAAGCGGTAGGTCGTGGGT
>JBMTET010000080.1:0-2753 GCA_049433365.1 Ilumatobacteraceae bacterium
ACTTGCGAATTCCGACCGACTAGGCGATGCTGGCGCGGCGTGCCGCCGCTGCACGCGGCCATGCGATGAGAGCCATGCAGAGGAACGCCAGGTTGATCGCGACGAGATGTCGTGGGTAGTAGGACGACATCTGGTACTTGAGCATCGGAAGCGCGTAGCCGAATGGGATTAGAAGGAACAGCGTTTCAGCACGCCGCAACGCTCCCTGACGGGCTCGCAGTGCGAGTACAGAAGCCCAGAGCAGCTGGGATCCCCAAAACGCCAGAGCCCATGACCAATTACCGGAAGAGTGCCAGTACATCATCGTTCGAACTTGTTGCCAGACCGCCGAATAGTCACCAGTGCTGAACACATTGGTCCACTCAAAAGCAACATTGATTCCACCGTTGGCGGTGAATGGAACGAAGCTCTCGCCGTAGTAGAGGTTGTGAAGAAGACTCAACGAAGTCACGAGACCGAATGCCGTTGCCATCCTTGCAATGTTCCCCAGTGCGGCCTGTCGATCGCTTCGATCAACGTACAAAAGGAGGGCGATGAACAGAGCGACAATACCACCGATCTGATTTGGTCGGAGTTGCACGCAGTAGCCAAGAACAACACTGAGAGTTACGAGCAACCACGTGCGAGACTCTTTGCGGCGAGACAGAAAGAATCCGGTAATCGCAAAGAGCGATATCCATGTTGGATGCTCACTCGAGCCGACGAATCCGAATCCTGCAATGGTTCCCTCGGAAAGAAACAGCAGTCCAATCACGAGCACCACTCCGGCGACAATCCGTTCGGGCAGGGCGTCACTTCGACGTAGGAACTCCGCAGCCATGTAGATGAAGGCAAATACTCCGAACGATGCAGCAAGGAGGCCGATCAGCACGTCGTTTTCGCCGAGCAGTGATTGTGTTGCCAGCGAAAGGTACCGGGGTCCCGCTTGAAACCAAAACACCGACTCTCCGCCATGTGCGGATCCAGAGAGGAAAACTTGTCGGGCATAACCTCGTGTTGCGTACCAGTCCGAGTCGCGCCAGTAGTAGAGCAAACGACCCCACCAACGACTCCGTCCGCCGGAGAAGAATCGATCCAGAAAATCAAACACCAAGACGTAGGCGAGCGCGATTGCCGCAGGTAGGAACACCACCGTGGGAGCGGATATCCAGCGGCGATGGAACACCACGAATACCGAAGCGAAGATGGCGAAGGGCAGCAACAGCCTGGAGCCCAGCAATGAAGGGGCAGACGACCATGCGAAGTCAAAGAGCATGTACGCCAACACTCCGGAGGCGAGACCAATCAGGAGCCACCAGCGGAGCTGTCGAGCGACGAGCCAGGCGAGCATGATGAAGATGAGCGCGCTGATTCCGTCAATCAACACCGTCAGCAAACGAAACAAGCGACCCATGTCGTATCGGCCTTCCGGAGCCAAAGGCGCAAAGTCGTTACGGTCCGCGTCGAACCACGACTCAATCTGTGTTTGAACGTCACCCACCTTGTACACCTTCGTCACCGGTGGAAGTGGCATGATCAGCTTGTTTCCAGCAAGCATGCCGATGGAGATCTCGCGCTGGCCGTAGATGGCCTTTATCGAGATGTTGCCGGTGGTGAGCTCTCTCGCAGGTACCAAAAAGTTGAATCCACCCATCGTGAGCGAAGGACGTTTCCAATAGTTGGCAACATCCGGTCGATTCTCGGGGGCGGCTCGTGCAACCACCGTACCTTTGGCGTTGACGGCAAGGATTGCGTCGGGAGTCGCGTCGCGTTCAAGGTCGATCGTCCATCCACGAATTCGAACCTCGGTGAACTTGAGAATTTGATTTCGGGACAGCGGTTCACCAATCTTGAGCTGGGCGTAGGGTCCTCGTATTGGTGGCTCTGTATCAGGCGGAGTGCTCGTGTCGTCATCGGTGTATTTGTACTTGACCAGAAGTTCCGACGGTTCGGTCGGCACCGGCAGAAAATCCAAGCGTGAGAACTGATAGCGATCCACGAGTGGAATCGCTGATTGATTGACTCGGTTGTTTGCGAGTGATGCCTCGAGCTCGCCGTTACTGAAGATCGGCAGAAATTGGTCTACCGACGTGTTGTTGACCACGATTGCTCCGTAGGTTGCCGTAAACGGAAAGCGAGAGAGCCACAAGGAACCGAGTCGTGGGTACTCGTTCATGAATGGCAGGCTCCAGTCATGCATGTTTGTGCCGAAGTCGACAGTTCGGTCAATTCGAGAAGTATTGGACAGCCCGAGGTCGCTACGACGGAGGAAAGGGCCTTCGTACGACTTCTCGCAAGCACCGGGATTTTCGAGTGGGACGTAGAGACTTCGGTAGCAGGCATCAAATCCGTCGCCAAACGGATACCAGGCAAATGTGAGGAGTTTTGCGAGCACAAGAAGAACAATCATCGGCTTCACCGCTGATCGCCATGCCTTGGTGGAGAGCCACTTGCAGACATTTCGTCGAATGTCGCGATTCAACACTGCGATTGTGAACAGCGCCAGCGTTGCAAATTCCAGTCGAGTACTTAGGGGCAGACCGTCCCATCTCAGTTGACCCGAACCTGGCACCACCAGAAACAGGAACACAAGCACTGTCAGAAACTTTGTTCCCACCTGCAAGAACGCTACTTCTATTGAACGATGCTCATCGCCGTTGGGGGAAAACCGTCGTCACTTGTACGACAAATAGCAAAACTTTCCTACGCAGTCGGAAGAACTAGGCGATGCTGGCGCGGCGTGCCGCCGCTGCACGACGCCGCATGTCGCGACG
>JBMTET010000081.1:0-2660 GCA_049433365.1 Ilumatobacteraceae bacterium
GGGCAGGGAAAGCCAACTACGTCATGATCGTTGACAAAAATGGCCGTGTCCTCCATGGCTATCGCATGAAAGGGAAGATCAAGTAATTGACGGCAGCCTTGCACCTCTTGTGTTAACCCACCCGGGGTGCGAGACAATCGGTCAGGCAGTCCCTCAGTAGTTGCAGCGCTGCCTCCCGCCGTTCAGTTGGGCTCCACGAGTGGTGTACGTAGAAGATCTTCCATTCGGAGTGCTCATTGCATAGACCGCCTTGTTCGCTGGGTAACCCCACTCGCACGCCGCGGATGTCCTCGCACACTGCGCAGTGCACGAGCCCGCCAAACTTCAGGGCCCACGTCGATTCAGTCACCACTCTGATGGGTGGATTGCAGTTCTGAATGATCTCGTCGATGAGATCTTCTGCTTCTGTGTCGAGCGTGCCGGGGAAGAGCGCTTCCAATGTGCACCGCGAAGCTTCGAGCTCACCGTCGGTCGACTTGCCGACCGGTCGATTCGGGTTCTGGCTGGTCATATTGTCTCCTTGGTGTTGTTGGAGACGCAACGAGCACCATTGGTTTTGCGCTCGATGCGCCGCATCCCCCTCGCGAGAGGCACCGTGGCTTGGATGCTCGGTTGCCAGGTCCCCGTACGGGGACCACTCATGATGCGCTCCTCACGATAGGCGAGGGGTGTATGGAAGTCCACCGTCATGTCACACCCGTATGTCACACTGATGCCTCCGCCACCACTCAAGGAGCAGTCACAATGTCAACCGTCACCGCAACCATCCTCATCGGATCCAACCACCCGAACGACAACGGCGTGAATCCACACGTTCTCCTCAAACTCTGGGAGGGGGACCGGGCGGAGTGGACTGCCCACTCGCTCGCCGACCCTGCGTTCGAACGACGAGTACAGCCGAAGGCCCCGGAGGACATTGCGGTTGACGGAGCGCAGCTCGTGACGACCCTTGCACGGGAGTTCGGTCTGAATGCCGTGACGGTCTGTCTCCTCGGGAAGTCGTCGCTTCTGGCAGACGTGAAGCCATTCGCGGCCGAACTCACGGAATTGGACGTGCACGTGCTCACCTCGTCGGGCAGCCGAACGTACTCACAATGGTCGAAGGAATGGACGGCGACGGGAGTGCTCGCATGAGCGACGAAACCTTCCTGCCACCGGAGCCCGAAACCAAGCTGAACGTCGTCGACGATCATCGGCAGCCTGCGCGCCGGGCATTCATCTTCTTTGGTGGGCTGTTGGTGATGTTGCTACTCGGAATGTTCGGACTGGTGACTCAACTCAACGACTCGAATGCACGAATCCAACTGTTGGAGACACAGATGAAAACCGAGCCGACGCCTGTCGGCAGCAAGGGCAGGGGATCAACCACGTTCAACGACGAACCTGGTGCCGATTCAGACTTGTTCGCACCACCAACCGATGTAGAGGGACTCATTGATTGGGTGGGTCGATCCGTGGTCGATATCAGGTGTGCTGGCGGCGGTGGGACGGGATTTGCGATGGACCTCATGACGCGCAGCGCCGGAGCAAATTCGGTGCTCGTCACCAACTTTCATGTGATCGACGAGTGTTGGGAGGATGAGTCGGCGGTTTCAGTGCTCTACGGCCCTTCGTTTACCGCCGAGACGTCGGGAACGATCGTGGCCGCTGATGAGGAGAACGACCTGGCACTCATAGAAATTGGTCCGGAACTGCCCTGGTTGAGCGAGAGTGAGACGTTCGCCAAACGCGGATGGTGGACCATGGCCATGGGGAATCCAGGCGATCCCGGCTTGGAGGTATCGCTTGACCGGTATGTAACCTTCGGTCACATCGGCTACGTGCTCGACGAGTACTGGAACTACACCTCGGCAACCCTGAATCGGGGTAATTCCGGCGGCCCACTGGTGAACAGTCGTGGTGAACTCATTGGAATCAACACGCTCGGGTCGTCCAACGACGAATCCGGCGTGTGGAACATCGCCGTGGATTCGGCGGTGTTGTGCGAGCGTCTCGTCGCTTGTGAGGACGAGTAGCTCACATCAACGGTGTTGGCTCGGATGTATCGGCGTCGACCAAATCCCAATTGTGCAACGAGCGATCTCGGTACTCGATGAATTGTACGTAGTTGTGACCAGCCGCTCTACAGCTGATGTGAGCGGTACTCAACTTCATGGATGCACTGTGGATTGCGAGCGCGATCTCGAACCGCGACATCCCCGTGGCGAGTATCCCCATGTCGATCCATGGCTCATCTTCGATGGAGTTGCGCGGGATTGAGTTAGCCCGTTCGGCTATCGGAGTTATTGTGACCGAGCGCTCAGCGCACGTAGGTGAGTGCGTCGGCACTAAAGCCCATGAAACCTGCGGCTTTCTTGCCGGGTCGCTTCTCCACCAGCGTCACGTGCGTGCCCACCATGGCATCAAGCGGCTCCACATCGCTCCATTGAGCGGAATCGCCTCGGAGCCGCCGGAGCCCCCGCCACACGCGGTGGCGATGAGCGTCAGTGCGATTGCTGCTGCAGTCGATGCGATGCTTCGCAAATGCGAGAGTGCAGCCAGGATTAGCCTCGGGGCAGCATGGCAAACGATGATCTGATGGCCCGTGCGGCCAACGGTGACCTCGTGGCTCGAGCCGCACGCAATGCGGCATTGCTGCGTCGACTGAATGTGGTGGTGCT
>JBMTET010000082.1:0-2179 GCA_049433365.1 Ilumatobacteraceae bacterium
CGGGCGAGACCGACGAGTGACAGTGCATGCGCGGGGGCTCCGCATCCGTCGACGCCGATGTGGGCGGCGGGTTCACCGGCAAGCGACGGAATCGCATCGGTGATGCGCCGCTGCAAGGGATGATCGACATCGAGGTAACTCGCATCGGTTGGCCAGTCGTTGATGCGGCACGTGAGCAACATGCCCGAGTGCTTGCCCGAGCAGTTCATCTGCAACGAGGAACGCTGCTTGCCCGACCGGATTGCAGCTTCGGCCTCGCCGGGATCGAGCGGATAGTCGGCGAAGTTCGCCAGGGCTGACTCGTCGACCCCGGCGCGTCCGAGGATGTCGGTGACCGCGGCGAGATGTTCGGCGCGTCCGTCATGGCTGGCGCACACGACGGCGAGCAACCGGGGCGGCAACGTGAGCCCCGAGGCGACCATGGCCGTTGCCTGCAACGGCTTCATCGACGAACGCGGATACACGACGGTGGACGGGTCGCCGATGCTGAAAGCGATCGAACCGTCACGCTCGAGCGCAACGAGCGCTCCGTAGTGAAGCGACTCGACGATGCCGCTGCGCGTCGTGACGGCGATGGGTGCGAAACGCTCCGTCATGATCCCGCGTCCGTGCGCACGACGACGAGGTTGTAGAACCGCACCGAACGCGAATCGCTGCCGGTGATCGTCACCTTCAGGCGGCACGTTCCCGGTGCGGTGAAGCGCAGCCGTTTGCTCGACAGCACGCTGCAGGCACGACGACTCTTGGCGGTGGGACTGATGTCGGTGCGTGCCGCGCCATCGAGACTGACGTACAGCCGCTTCAGCAAGGGCCGCGGTGCGAGCGTGGAGTTCACATTGAACACCGGTGTCGTGAAGGTGCGCACGTCACTGAGCGACGTCCCCCATGCACCGTTGGCTCCCATGCGCCAGAAGTAGGTGGTGTTCGGCAGCACGCCACCGATCGGCACGCTCACGGCGGCGGGTTCGTTCGATTGGACCTGGCCGAACACGCCACCCGTATCTATGGTTGCAAAGTCCGGGGTCCGCGACACCTGGAAAAAAACCTCCGCGGGAACGCTCGATGCGACGAGTCCCGTGAGTACCGCCGAGTCCGATGCAACTTCCACCGCCTCTCCCGCGGTGAGCAGCGGCGTGTTCGTGCCCGTGGTGAACGACAGGATTTCGGCGGTGGGGAAGAGCGTGCTCGCTGCGCCGTCCACCGAGCCGTATGCAACTCGGTAGTAATACGTACGATCCGTTTCGAGACCGTCGATGTCAAGTGCGATCGACGTTGACGTGCCGGTGGAGGTGACGACGGGATTCGCGACACCGACATTGCCGAGCAACTCCGGAGCGGTACCCACCGCCACCGTGGCGGTGAGGTTCGGGAGCGCGTTCGGGATGGTGCCTCGAATGCGCGCGAAAGTCGGACCGACGGCAACGGTGTTGAGCACACTCGTCGGAGGCAGCGATGCCATGGCGGCGAGCGACGTTGCGCGGCTGACGAGATCGGGGAATGCGGTGGGAATGAATCCGGTCATCGAGGGAGTGAAAGACCGCGCGCACGGGCCGGAAGCCGCCGAGTTGATGCCGATGAGCACCGTCTCGGCACCGACTTGGGTGATGACCGGGCCACCGCTGTCACCGGCGCAGATTCCGGAGAACGACGTCTGTGATGCACTGAACGACCCGGACCATGGTTGATTGGGAAAGAGCGGTTGGTTGATGACGTTCGGGACCGCCGACGAGCCGCTCGTCGGAGAGGTGCGCCCGTAACCGAAAAATGAGACCACGCGGCGCTCGTTCATGAACGCCTGCACCTCGGCCACGGTGGCGAGGCGCGAAATCGTTCCACCCGGCATGTCCATCGGCAACACGAGGAATGCGATGTCGTCGCCCTGCGACAACTGCCCGACGCGGCGCCATCCGTTCACCGTGATCGTCGCGCTTTGGGCGATGACCTGGGGCGACAACGAGACGTTCGCGCCGGGTGGTGAAATCTGAATCGGTTGGTTGGTGACGTTGCCCGCCATATCGGTGACGCAGTGACCCGCGGTGACAACGATGCGCGGCGTCCACAGTGCCCCGCTGCATACTGCGTCGGGCATGAGCAGCCGCACCACTGCACCGTTGCCGCCGGCGGGTGCGCCACCGACGACGGCCGACACCGGAGGAACCGCAACGGGTACGCACGTGAA
>JBMTET010000083.1:0-2150 GCA_049433365.1 Ilumatobacteraceae bacterium
GGCAAACGTCACGCTCCCCGACGTGGGTGGCGGGACCTGCATGATCGCCTTGCCGAGGCTCGTCTTGCCGCAGCCCGATTCGCCGACGATGGCGAGGGTTTCGCCCTTCTTCACGTCGAGGCTGACGTTCGACACGGCGTGCACGTAACGTCCGGCGGTCGCCTTGAAGCGCACGACGAGGTCGCGCACCGCGAGCACGACGTCCTCGTCACCGTCTCGCAGGTGCGCAGTTCCGCTCCCGGCCATCGTCACTGCCCTCCCAACGGATACCAACAACGCCAGCTGTGGTCGCCCTGAGTGACGAGCGGCGGGTGCTCGGTGCGACACTTGTCGGTGGCGAACGAACAGCGCTCGGCGAACGCGCAACCGGCGGGACGATTCACCGGGTCGGGCAGGCGGCCCTCGATGACGGGAAGGCGACGCCCGGACGGCATGTCGACCGTCGGGATCGACGTCAGCAGCGCCTTCGTGTACGGCATCTTCATGTTCGCAAACAGCACCGACGTACGCGCTCGTTCGACGATCTCCCCGGCGTACATGACGACGACCTCGTCAGTGTGACCGGCAACGACCCCAAGGTCGTGGGTGATGAGCACCATCGACATGCCGAGGTCACGACGCAACTCACCGAGCAGCTGGAGTATCTGCGCCTGCACAGTGACGTCGAGCGCTGTAGTCGGCTCGTCGGCGAACAACAGTTTCGGCGAACATGCAATTGCCATCGCGATCATGACGCGCTGGCGCATTCCGCCCGACAACTGGTACGGGAACTTGCGCAACGTCTCGATCGGATCGGGGATGCGCACGAGGCGCAGCAAATCCGCGGCCCGCAACCGCGCCGCTTCCTTGTCCATGCCAAGTCGGAGTCGCAAACCCTCGGCGACTTGCACACCGACACGTCGCACCGGGTTGAGTGCCGTCATCGGATCCTGGAAGATCATCGCCATTCCCGTGCCGAGGTGGTCGCGCACCTGCGCGGGCGACGCCGTTGACAGATCCGAGCCGTCGAACTCGATGCTCCCGGTTCGGTGCGTCGTCCCGGCGGGGAGCAGACCCATGACGGCACGGGAGAGGACGGTTTTTCCCGAGCCGGATTCGCCGACGATGCCCACGGCCGAGCCGTTGGGTATGTCGATGCTCACGTCGCGCACCGCATGCAACGGTCCGCGAGCGGTCGCAAACGTGACGTTGAGGTCGCTCACCCGCAATATCGAGTCGGTGACGGCGCTCATACGTGAATCCGGCTCATATCCGCGCCTGCCGCTTGTCGAGTCGTGCCCGCAACACGTCGCCGACGTGGTTCGTGGAGATGACCGTCGTGGCGAGAAAGACCAGCGGCACGAGCACCACGTGCGGGGCGTAGTCGATCTCGTTGCGTCCCCGCGAAATCATCGCACCCCACGACGCACCATCGGGCACGCCGACACCGAGAATCGACAACGACGCCTCGGCGATGATGACGACACCGACGGCAAGGAAGCCCACGGCGATGAGCGCCGGCATGACGTTGGGAACGATGTGCGTCCAAATGATGTTGCGCGCCCTCATTCCCATCGTCTGGGCGGCAAGTACGAACTCGCGGCTCGTCCACGACAGTGCCGCGGCGCGGGCGATGCGCCCGAGGATCGGAATGATGACGACCGTCAGCGACAAGATGAGCACGAGTATTCGCCGCCACGTCGGAACCGCATCGCTGACGTCGATGTTCGTTGCGAAGACCGCCACCAAGGCGAGTGCGAGCACGAGGTTGGGTACCGACAAGATGACGTTGAACACCGTCGTGATGATCGAGTCGGTTCGCCCCCGGGCGTACGCGGCGATGATGCCGAGTGCACTGCCGATGACACCCCCGAGACCGACGGCAACGACCGCCACGAGAATCGACAGGCGTGCACCGTTGATGACGCCGAGCAGCAGGTCGTAGCCGTTCGAATCCGTGCCGAGCACGTGTCCGTTGGTGAATGGGCCCACGGCGAGCGAATCGTCGTACACCGTGTTCCATGCATCGAGCGGCAGCACCGGTCCGACGACGGCGAGTGCGACGACCATTGCCAGCCAGCCGTACGACAGGCGTTCGGTGATCCGACGACGCGATGCGCTAGCCATTGAGCCTCCGGTTGCGGGTGCGCGGATCGACGAAACCCGCCGCT